>JBGQDL010000036.1:0-26970 GCA_041495865.1 Thermoanaerobaculia bacterium
AACGATCAGGAAGACCGAGGCGAATCCGAAGAGCGGCAGGCCCCGGACGGGTCCGGGACGCGTCGCGAGGGCGGCCAGGACGAGGAGAACGGCGCCGGCGAGCGCGAGCGGGCGCGTCCGCCTGCGGCGCGCCGCCTCGACCGAGCCATGGCGCATCGTCGCCGCCGGCTCCACGCCCGCCGCCTCGAGGGCGGGGGCGAGAGCCGACAGCGTCGAGGAAACGACGCCGAGAGCGAACGCCAGGAGCAGCACGAGAGGATCGAGGTGCAGCGAGGGGTGCGCCGACGGGATGTAGAGCTGGGTCGCGGTGCCGCCGACGAGGAGGAGCGCGAACTTCGCGAGCGCCGCCCCGAGGCCCGCGCCGGCGGCGCTCCCGAGGGTGCCGAGCGCGAGACCCTCGGCGAGGAACACCGCGAAGACGGACCGTTTCGAGGCTCCGAGCGCGCGGACGGTGCCGATGTCCGTGCGGCGCCTCAGTACCGAGATGGAAAGCGTGTTGTAGACGAAGTACATCCCGACGAGGAGCGCGATCAGGCCGAGCGCCGAGAGGTTCACGCGGAACGCGCGCACGAGGCGGTCCACGGTCTCCGTGCGGCGCTCCGGCCTGCCCGCGGTCGTGCCCGGCGGCAGCGAGGCGCGGATCTCCGCTTCGAAGCGGGCGCGGCCTTCCTCGGAGAGCCCGGGCGGCAGGACGACGTCGATGCGGTCGAGACGTCCCACCTTGCCGAACGCCTCCTGCGCCGCCGCGAGGTCCATGAAGACGATCGAGCCCGACGCCGCGCGCGCCGCCCCGGTGAGACGCAGCACGGCGGCGACACGGAACGTGCGTTCGACGGAGTTCGTGACGAGAGGGAAGGACGAGCCCGCGCGCAGCGCGTGCCGCGCCGCGAACGCCTCGGTCAAGAGGATCGAATCCCGGTCGAATATGGAGAAGAGATTTGCTTCGGACCCGAGCGCATCCTGCTTTGCCGCAGCAACGGGAAACGGTGGATTTTCTTCGAAGGGGGAATGGGCTTCAGCCCGCTCGACAGCCGCGCCGGCACCGGGAGCCTCGGAGCCCCTTACCCCTTCTAAGAAAGACCGCGTTGCCTGAGCCCCACTGTAGGTCGCGTGCTCCGCCGAGTCGTCCTGAGAGGGAGCAAAAGAATATTGTCTTGCGGCCCCGTCTGCGAGCGGGTCGATGCCGAGCACCTCGACGACCTCGCCGTCGGCGGCGCCCGCCGCCGCCGTCTCGGTGATCGCGGGCGCGAGCGTCGCGCCCGCGCGGCGGAGCCAGGCGAGGCGTGAGAGCGTCGCCTCTGGGATCCCCGGGCCGTCCGCGAGCACCGTGATCGAGGCCTTGCCGGCGACGAGGTCGACGGTGTCCGAGAACGACGACAGGACCGAGGCGTTCGCGAGACGGATCGCGGCGATCGTCGCGACGCCGACGGCGATGCCCGAGACCGTGAGGAGAAACCGGAGCCGATCCACCGCCGCCGGCCTGAGGACGAGCGGGCCGATCAACGAGCGGAAGCCGCACCGCAAACCGGGACGGGGGCCTTTCATGGCACGAGCTTCCCGTCGCGCAGGCGGAGGACGCGCGAGGCGCGGCCCGCCGCCTCGGCCGAATGCGTGGCCATGACGACGGTGATGCCGCGCTCCTTCACGAGGCCGAGGACGAGCGACAGGACCTGCTCGCCCGTCTTCGAGTCGAGGTTGCCCGTCGGTTCGTCGGCGAGGAGGAGAGCGGGTCCGTTCGCGAGAGCGCGCGCCACCGCCACGCGCTGCATCTGCCCGCCCGAGAGCTCGTACGGGTAAGCGCGCTCCTTGTCCTCGAGGCCCACGTCCGCGAGACCTCGCGCGGCGCGCGCGTCGGCCTCGGCGGGGGAGACACCCTCGAGAAGAAGCGGCAACGCGACGTTCTCGAGCGCAGTCATCGTCGAAAGCAGGTTGAAGAACTGAAACACGGTGGCGGCGGTCTTCCGGCGGTAGGCGTCGCGCTCGTCCTCGGAAAGGGCCGCGAGGTCGCGCCCGTCCACGAGGACGCGGCCCGCCGTCGGGCGGTCGAGGGCCCCGAGCAGGTTCAGGAGCGTCGACTTGCCGCAGCCCGACGGGCCGAGGAGGGCGGTGAAGCTGCCGGGCTCGAGGGACAGCGAGACGCCGGCGAGCGCGTCCACGCCGGCGGCTCCGCGGCCGCCGCCGTACGATTTGGACAGGGACTCGGTGATCACGCGGGCGCCCAGGACCCCCATCCTACGTATGATGCCCGCGTCGGGATGGACGCCGCGTGCTGAAGAACCTCGCCGGCCTGTGGCGCCACCGCGCGCTCGCGTACGTCCTCGTGGCCCGCGAGCTGAAGGCCCGCTACCGCGGCAGCGTCCTCGGGTTCTTCTGGTCGCTCCTGAACCCTCTCCTCATGCTCGCGGTCTACGCGATCGTGTTCGCCGTCATCTTCCAGGGCCGGAGCGCGGCGACGTCGCCGTACGCGCTCTTCCTTTTCTCGGGCCTCCTCCCCTGGAACTGGCTCTCGTCGTCGCTCACGGACGCGGCCTCGTCGCTCACGACGCACGGGGCGCTCCTGAGGAAGATCCTCTTCCCCGCCGAGGTGCTGCCCCTCGTCGCGGTCCTCGCGCAGGGTCTCCATTTCGTCTTCGCCCTGCCGGTCCTTCTCCTCGGCCTCGTCCTCGGCTCTTTCGGGGCCTTCGGCCCGCGCGTTCCGCTCGGCTGGCCGCTCGTGCAGGCCCTGCCCCTCCTCGTTCTCGAGGGAGTCTTCGTGGCGGGCCTCGGGCTTCTCCTCGCCGCGCTCACCGTCCATTTCCGCGACGTGAAGGATCTCCTCGCCACGGCCCTCTCTCTCTGGTTCTTCGCGACACCCGTCCTCTACACGCTCGCGGAGATCAAGCAGGAGCGCGTGCGCGCGATTCTCCTGCTCAATCCGGCCGCGCCCCTCTTCGACGCCTGGCGCGACGCGTTCTTCTACGGCCGCTGGATCGAGGCGCCGCGCTGGGGCGTTCTCCTCGCGCTCGCGTGCGCGTCGTTCCTCCTCGGCTACGCGTTCTTCGACCGGCTGCGCGACTCGTACCCGGAGGCCGTGTGACGCCCGCGGTCCGGGCCCTCGGACTCTCGAAGTCGTATCGCAAATGGGGACGCACGCGCGCCTTCGGCACGCTCAAGTCGGCGCTCCTCGGGCGCTCGCTCGGCGCGGCGCTCGCTCCGTCGGAAGTGATCGCCGCGCTCTCGGACGTGTCCTTCGAGGTGGCGCGCGGCGAGACGTTCGGCGTCGTCGGCCCGAACGGCAGCGGCAAGTCCACGCTCCTGAAGCTCGTCGCCGGCCTCTTCAAGCCCACGTCCGGGGAGCTCGCGGTCGACGGCAAGGTTTCGGCGCTCATCGAGCTCGGCGCGGGATTCCACCCGGAGATCTCGGGGCGCGAGAACGTCGTCATCAACGGCGTCATGCTGGGCCTCACGCGCAGGGAGATCGAGAGAAAGCTCCCGGAGATCATCGCGTTCTCTGGCCTCGAGGACTTCATCGACGAGCCCGTGAAGACGTACTCGTCGGGCATGTACGTGCGTCTCGGCTTCGCGGTGGCCGTGCACGTGGACCCGGACATCCTCGTCGTGGACGAGGTGCTCGCCGTGGGCGACGAGGCCTTCGCGCACCGCTGCCTCGACACGATCGCGGACTTCTCGCGGCGCGGCAAGACGATCTTCTTCGTGTCGCACTCGCTCGTCCTCGTCGAGGAGCTGTGCGACCGCGTGCTCTACCTCGAGCGCGGGCGCGTGAAGGGCCTCGGCGACCCGCGCGAGATGCTGGCGGCCTACCGCCTCGACGTGGCGGCGGGGGAGGGCGTGCGCCTCGCGACGGAGCACCGGAGAGATCAGGAGATTCTGCTTCGGACCGCATCGGGCGGCGGCGCAGCCGCGCTTCGCGCGGAGCGTTCTGTGGGGCAGCGGGATTCGGCGCTTTTCTTAGAAGGGGTAAAGGGCTCTGACGCGGCGGGTGCCGGCGCGGCTGTCGAGCGGGCTGAGGCCCATTCCCCCTTCGAAGAAAAACAACCGTTACCCCATGCTCCTCGAAAGCAGGAAACACAACCCCACGTGGAGCAGCCTCTGGAACAGAAAATTCCTCTTGGGCCCGACCAGAAGCTGCGCCGCTGGGGAAACAGGGATGTAGAGATCACGGGCTGCCGCCTGCTCGACGCCTCCGGCGCGGAGCGCTACGCGTTCCGTTCGGGCGAATCGATGACGATCGAGATCTCCGTCGCGCCGCGGGTTCCCACCGCCGACTTCGTTTTCGGGATCGGGATCTTCACGCCCGACGAGGTGTGCGTGCACGGCAGCAACACGGAGATCGACGGCTTTCTGCCAGAGCGGCTCGATGGCCCGGCCACGGCGCGCGCCACGCTGCCGCGCCTCGATCTCGGGAGCGGGACGTATCTCGTGGACGTGGCGGTGCACGCGCGCCGCGAGACGCCCTACGACTACTGGCGCGGGGCGTGCCGTTTCCAGGTGGACTCCCCCGATCGCGACGCGGGCCTCTATCGCCCCGAACGCCATTGGACGTTCGCGGGCGCCGTCTCGGTGAGCGCCCGGTGAACCGGCTGGAACGCGTCGACCGGACGCTCCTCGCGCTGCTGCTTCTCGCGGTCCTGCTGCTCGTCATCGAGCCCGGGAAGGTCCCGCTTTTCGAGCCGGACGAAGGCCGCTACGGCGAGATCCCGCGCGAGATGCTGGCCTCTCGCGATTTCATGACCCCGCGCCTGAACGGCGTCCTGTACTTCGAGAAGCCGCCGCTCTATTACTGGTCGGTCGCGGCCTCGATGGCGCTACTCGGCCCGACCGAGCTCGCGGTGCGCCTCCCGGGGAAGCTCGCGGCGGTGTCCATGGTGCTCCTCGCGGTTGCCTTCGCGAGGCGGCGATGGGGAGCGCGCACGGGACTCGTCGCGGGGCTCATCCTCTCGACGTCGCTCCTCCTCGTCGCGCTCGCGCGGATCGCGCTCATCGATCCGATGCTTTCGGCCGCGCTCAGTGCCGCGACCTTCGCCTTCGCGGCGTTCGCGGAAAGCGACGCGGCGCGGGACGCGCGGCGCGCCCGCCGCGCGCTGTACGGCTTCCACGCCGCGTGTGCGGCGGCGATCCTCCTGAAGGGTCTCGTCGGCGTCGTCCTGCCGGGAGGGGCGATCGTCCTGTGGACCCTCGCCACGGGCCGGTGGCGCACGCTCGGGCGCGTCTTCTCGCGGGGCCCGCTCCTGCTCTTTTTCCTGCTCGCGGTTCCCTGGCATGTCGTGATGGCCCTCCGCCATCGCGACTTCCTGCAGTTCTATTTCGTGCACGAGCACTTCCAGCGTTTCGCGACGACCGAGCACCGGCGGACGGGCCCGGCCCTTTATTTCATCCCGGTTCTCATCGCGGGCCTCCTGCCCTGGACCGGGTTTTTCGGGCGCCTCCGGGAGGCGTGGCCCGGCTTCTCGCGCGGCGCGTGGCGGTCGCGCGCGACCGAGGGCTTGCTCTGGTGCTGGTTCCTCTTCGTGTTCGTCTTTTTTTCGGCGTCGCAGTCGAAGCTCATTCCCTACGTCCTACCGATCTGGCCCGCGCTCTCGGTGCTCCTCGCGCTCGGCATCGAGCGGGCCCGGGCGCGCGGGGCGGAGTTCCGTGGGGACCGGCGCGTGACCGCCGCGTGCTTCGGGCTGCTCTTCGCGGCGGCGGCCGCGTGGGGCTGGGGGGCCGGCGCTCTCGATCGCTTCGGGAACGCTCGCATGGGACTCCTCGCGCTCTTCGCGCTCCTCGGCGGATTCGCCGTGAACGTCTCGCCGCGGCTCTTCGGCTCCCGCCGCGAGAGGGATCCGGTGCCGTGGGTGGCTGCGCCGTGGCTGGCGTTCGTGGCGGGCCTTCTGGCCGTGCTTCCCGGCGCGGCGCGCGAGGTCACGCCGTGGCCCGTCGTGTCGCGCGTTCTGGAAATCCTCCAACCCGGCGACCTCCTCCTGCAGAAGGGGCACTACCTCGAGGTGCTCCCCTTCTACGCCAGGCGCCTCACGCCCGTCGCTTCCCTCGGCTGGAGCGAGCTGGACTTCGGGCGCTCGCACCCCGGAGCCGAGGCGCTCTTTCCGAAAGACGATGCCTTCGCGGCGAGCTGGAACGGGAGCCGGCGGATCCTCGTCATCGTGCACCGGGATCACCTCGGTTCGTTCGGCCGCCCCCCCCTGTCGAACACCCGGGCGCTGGTCGTAGCCCGGGAAGCCAGCGGAAAGCACGTGCTCCTCTCGAATCGAGAGACCGATTCTCGCTCCAGGGCCTTGGAGTGAGTGCGCCTCGTGCGGACCTCCGTGGGGAAGTTCGCCCTTTGGCTGCAGCGTCCTGCCTCTGGTAGCCTCCCCCCTTTTGAAGGCAGGGGAATTGCACTCGTCTCACCCGAGATCCTCACCTTTCGCTTCACATTTCATTTCCATTCGATTCAGGAGGTAGTTTCACTATGAAATCGCGTTGGCTGAGCACGTTCATGGTGCTCGCGCTCGCCGTCCTCGGTGTGACGGCGAACGTGGCTCATTCCCAGACCACGGGCGATATCGAGGGCACGATCACCGACTCGAACGGCGCGCCGCTTCCGGGCGCTACTGTCGAGATCAAGTCGTCGGCCCTTCAGGGCACCCGCACGGCCGTGACGGACGCGGCGGGCCGCTTCCGATTTCCGGCGCTGACGCCCGGCACCTACACGGTGACCGCGGCCCTCTCGGGCTTCACGAAGGTCGAGAGGACGAACATCCGCGTCGCGCTCGGCGCGACGGCGACGCTCCCGATCACGATGTCGGTCTCGGTGAAGGAAGAGATCGTCGTAACCGGAGAGGCGCCGGCGGTGGACACGACGAGGACCTCGGTCGGGACGAGCGCCACTCTCGAGTCGATCCAGCGGCTGCCGCTCGGGCGGAACTTCGCCTCGATCGCCAGCACCGTGGC
Organism: Thermoanaerobaculia bacterium; assembly: GCA_041495865.1. GTDB lineage: Bacteria > Acidobacteriota > Thermoanaerobaculia > UBA5066 > UBA5066 > Fen-183. The sequence goes on from JBGQDL010000036.1 coordinate 6,931, forward strand.
AGGAACCGGAACGGACGTCTCCGGTAACGTGACCGTCTATGGCGCGACCGGACTGGAGAACGCCTACATCATCGACGGCGTGAACACGACCGGCGTCAAGATCGGCACTCAGGCCAAGACGCTGAACAACGAGTTCGTCCAGGAAGTCGAAGTGAGGACGGGCGGATACGAGGCCGAGTACGGGCGCGTCCTCGGCGGGACCATCAACGTGATCACCAAATCGGGGGGCAACGAGTTCAAGGGGGATGTCTTCGGCTACTACGACAACGCCTCCCTGGCCACGAACGACACCAACCCCGCGGACCGCCACTCGGTCTTGCAGGGAGAGTATTCCGTCCCCAAGCGCATCGACGCCGGCCTGGATCTCGGCGGCTACTTCGTCAAGGACCGGCTCTGGTTCTTCGGCGCGTACGACCGGGTCAACCAGGACCAGCCTTACGAGCGGGCGATCGCCCAGACCCGGGACCTGGCCCACACGGGGGCTTTCGCCACCGGGAGCGACACGATCCGCAACAACCTCTACTCCGGGAAGCTCACGTTCCGCCTCGGGGAGTCGAACACCCTCGCGGCCTCGGTGTTCGGCGACCCGGGCACCTTCTCGGGGCGCTACTCGACCACGGACGTCGGATCGGAGACCGCGAACTTCGTCGACCGCAGCGTGGGCGGCGCCGACTTCTCGCTGAAGTACGACGGCATTTTCGGCACGAACTTCCTCGTGCAGGCGCAATACGGCTTCCATCAGGACAAGGCCGGCGAGACCTCGCCTTTCTCGAACTCCCTCTTCCGGGAGCAGAGCCAGGCTCAATTCACGACCGAGGCCCTGCCGGGCTCGGGCCCCCGCATCCTCCGGGACGAGCTCTACCGGCGCAACGTCTACAAAGCCTCGGGGACCTTCTTCACGGGGACCCACGAGATCAAGGGCGGCGTGGACTGGGAGCACCTGGACTCCGACTTCAGCGAAAGCTACGGCGGCAACGACCGCCTCACGCTCCGGCTGAACGCGGCGGGGACCGCCGTCCGGAACGTGCAGCACCGCTACTTCGCTCAGACCCCCATCGACCAGCACTGCCTCCTGAAGGTCGATCCGACGAAGCCCTACGCGATCAACAACTGCCAGGGCTATGCCATCGCGCAGACGGTCGACAACAACCCCACGACGGACAACGTCGCGCTCTTCGCCCAGGACGCCTTCAAGGTCCTCAAGAACCTCACGATCAACGCGGGCCTCCGTTACGAGACACAGTCGCTGAAGGACTTCACGGGGACCGCTCTCGTCAAGATCCAGGACGAATGGTCGCCACGCATCGGCGTCGTCTGGGATCCGATGAACAACGGCAAGTCGAAGGTGTACGGCAGCTACGGGCGCTTCTACGAGATCGTTCCGCAGGACATTCAGACCCGAGCCCTGGGCAACGAATACACCATGTTCGTCCGCAACGGCAGCGAGACGTCGGCCGACCCGATCAACACGGTCTTTCCGTTCGCCTACGTGCAGGGGGGCGAGATCGTCCAGCAGAACCTCAAGGGGATGTATCAGGACGAGATCATCGCCGGCTTCGAGTTCGAGGTCGCCAGGAACTGGGCAATCGGGGCCAAGGGCATTTACAAGTCGCTCGGCCGGGTCGTGGAGGATCGTTGCGACGTCGCGATCAACCCCGACATCGCTCAGTTCTTCACTCCGGGCAGCTCGGCGACGTGCGCGCTCATCAATCCGGGCCAGGGGAATGCCCTCGGCACCATCAAGGACCCCAATGACCCGAACTGCTACCCGAACGGGGACGCCGACGCCAGCGGAAATCTCGTGGCCGGGCTGCCGTGCGACTCCACGCAGCCGCGCCGCTACTTCCGGGGCCTCGAGTTCACGGTGAACCACCGCTTCTCGGACCGCTTCTACGTCCTGGCGTCCTATCTCTATTCGAAGCTCGAAGGGAACTACTCGGGCAACCTGTCGCAGACGCGGACGACCGGCCAGTCCGACCCGAACATCAACGCCGACTTCGACTACCCCGGCCTGATCAGCAACGCCTTCGGGAAACTCCCCAATGACCGGACGCACCAGATCAAGCTCTCCGGCTACTACGCTTTCCCGTTCGGCCTGACGGCCGGCATGAACGCCTTTTACAGTTCGGGACGTCCCTACTCCATTCGCGGCTGCGCGCTCGATCAGATCGCGTGCGGCGGCGGCTACAGCCAGGAGGGCTATCTGGTGCCGCGCGGCGCGGCGGGCACGCTGCCTTCGGTCTACGAGGCCGACCTGCATTTCGAGTACGGCATCAGGGCCGGCAGCGTCTCCATCACCCCGATCGTGGACATCTTCAACGTCCTCAACCGGCAGGGCGTGACCGGCCGTGAAGAGCTCTTCAACAACCTGGCCACCCTCGCGGGGAACGACCCCAAGAGCGGTATCGGCCAGCCCGGCTGCACGGCGGCGAACGCGAGCCTCACGAATACCGCGTGTGCCTCGAACCCCACGTACGGCAAGGACATCGCCTGGCAGACCCCCCGCGTCTTCCGCGTGGGAGCCCGCGTTTCCTTCTAGCTCGTTTCGATCGACTCCTTCGGGCCCCGGGCAACCCGGGGCCCGTTTTCTTTCGGCCGGTAGAATCCCCTGCGGTGGCTCAACCTCCTCCTCAGCCGCGGAGGCTCGCCGTTTCTGCCGCGGTGACGCTCCTCGCCGCGGCGCTGCCCGCGCTCGGGTTGAGTCCTCGGCTGGCGGCCTCCAGGCCGCGCGTCGTCTTCGTGGGCTGGGACGGGGCGGACTGGAAGCTCCTCGACCCGCTCTTGAAGGAGGGGCGTCTTCCGAGCCTCGCCGAAGTCATCGCGCGCGGGCGAACCTGGAACCTCGACACGTATCAGCCGATGGCCTCACCGCTGATCTGGACGACGATCGCGACGGGGCGCACGCCCGTGGACCACGGCGTGACGGACTTCCAGGAGCTGGACCCCAATACGCGCGGCCACCTGCCCATCTCCGGCCGCTCGCGCCGGGTCCCCGCGATCTGGAACCTCGCCTCGGCCAGGGGCCTCACCGTGGGCGTCGTGGGCTGGTGGGCGACGTGGCCGGCCGAGAAGCTGAACGGCTTCTTCGTCTCCGACCGCGCCGCCCCCGTGCTCTTCGACACCGAGACTCTCTCGAAGTCGCCCGCGCTGGCGTGGCCCGAAGCCCTCGCCGACGGGGTGCGCCTCATCGGGCGGCGCGAGGGCAGCCCGCCGTACGAGGACGTGGCGCGGGCGCTCCACGTGACGCGCGCCGAGTTCGACGCGGCCGTCGCGGAGAAGAAGGATCTTTCGAATCCGATCACCGGCTACCGGAAGATCCTCGGCGTCACCCGGGTGAACGCGAAAGTCACGCTCGAGCTGTACGACCGCAACTCCCCCGAGCTTCTGATGGTCTATTTCCAGGGCACCGACGAGATCGGGCACGTCCTCGGGCGCTATGCGGCGCCGAAGATGTCGGCGGTCCCGGAAGAGGATTTCCAGAGATACAAGGACGGCGTCGTGGCGCTCTACGTCGAGGCCGACCGCATCCTCGGCGAGCTTTCGAGGCGCGCTGCGAGGGACGGTGCGACGCTGATCCTCGCCTCCGACCACGGTTTCCGGCAGGGAAACGAGCGGCCGGCCTTCTCGTCCGGAACGCAGTTCGACACCGCGTTTCTCTGGCACGAACCGCCCGGGATCCTCGCCGCGGCCGGACCCGCCGTGGCGCCCGCGGCCGCGCGCGGAAAGGCGAGCGTTTTCGACCTCGCGCCCACGCTCTGCCGGATCCTCGGCCTGCCCGCCGATCCCGCCTTCGAAGGAAAGCCCGTGACGGGGTTCAAGCTGCGACCGGCCGCGCCGCTCGTGTCGTGGGTGAAGGCCGCCCCGGTCGAGCGCCTCGTCGTCGCGGCGAATGCCGCCGAGGACAGGAGATTCGCCGATGAATTCACGAAGCAGCTCATCTCGCTCGGGTACCTCACGGGCTCCGAGGCCTCGGCCGTGGACGCGCGGCCCGCGAACCGCGCGGGAACCGAGACCGCCGGGTCCTTCCAGAACGTCGGAACGTTCCTGCGCGCCCGCGGAAGACCGGCGGAAGCGGCGGTGTGGTATCGCAAGGCGCTCGAAGTGAATCCGAAGTCCGCGACGGCGTGGGTGAACCTCTCGACGGCTCTGCACCAGATCGGCAAGTACGACGAGTCCGACGACGACCTCGTGAGCGCGCTCGCCAACGGCTATTCTGATCCGGAGGGGACCGTCTACCGGCGCGTGAAGCTCTACACGGAGGGCCCGAAGGGCCGGGACCGGCGCCGGCAGCTCGTCTCGTTCATGCGGAAAGTGGTCGCGGCGTATCCCCGCGACGACCGCTATCGCGCGTCGCTCGGGAAGGCGCTCTTCGAGAACGACGACTGCGCGTCGGCGCGGCCGATTTTCTCGGATCTCGCGGTTCGCACACCCGTGCACCCGGAGAACCTGAATCTCCTCGCGCTGGCGAACTGGTGCCTCGGGGACGCGGCGCGGGCCGAAGACGCCTTCCGGAAATCGCTCGCCCTCAACCCGAACCAACCGGTCGTGAAGGAGGGGCTGTCTCTCCTCCAGAAGGGGCAGCCGCTGCGATGAGCGACCCGCGCAAGGTCTCCGTGGTCGTGCCTGTCTACAACGAAGAGGCGAACCTTCCGGCCCTTCTCCCGCGCCTCCTGTCCGTCCTCGCGGGCCTGGGCCGGCCCTACGAGATCGTCTTCGCCGACGACGGCTCCCGCGACGGTTCACTCGAGCTGCTGAAAAAGGCCGCTCGGGAGAACCCCGGTGCCGTCAAGGTGGTCGAGCTCGTGCGAAACGCGGGGCAGCACATGGCCATCCTCGCGGGCTTCACCGCGACGGACGGGGAATACGTCATCACGCTCGACGCGGACCTCCAGAACCCTCCCGAGGAGATCCCGAAGGTCGTCGCGGCGATGGACGCCGGACACGACGTCGTCGGGACGATCCGGCAGAACCGGCGAGACACGTTCTTCCGCCGCGTCGCGTCGCGCCTCGTGAACCGCACCACGGCCGCGATCACGGGCATGCGCCTGAACGACTACGGCTGCATGTTGCGCGGCTACCACCGCGACGTCGTGGACGTCATGTCGGCCTCGGACGAAGCCTCGACGTTCCTTCCGGCGCTCGCCCAGCAGTACGCCCGAAAGCCGGTCGAGATCCCCGTGGCCCACGCGGAGCGCACGGCGGGCGAGTCGAAGTATTCTCTCTACAAGCTCGTGCGCCTGAACTTCGACCTGATGACCGGCTTTTCCGTCGTGCCCCTGCAGCTGTTCACCCTCTTCGGGTTCCTGACGGCCCTCTCGGGCTTCGGCTTCGGCGTCTTCCTTCTCCTGCGCCGGCTCGTCGGGGGGGCCGAGGCGGAGGGCGTCTTCACGCTCTTCGCGCTCGCCTTCGTCGTCATGGGTGTCCTCATGGCCGGGATCGGCATCGTGGGCGAATACGTGGGCCGCATCTACCAGCAGGTGCGCGGGCGTCCGCGCTTCCTGATCCGGAAAGTCTGGAGGGCCTGATGGGCGAAATCGACCGAGAGAGACGCTGATGGGCGGAATCGTGGTCTGCGCGTACAGCGACGTCGGGTACAAGTGCCTGAAGGCGCTCTTCGACGCCGGCGAGAGCGTGCGCCTCGTCTACACCCATCCCGACGCGCCGGGAGAGGCGCGCTGGTTCGAGTCCGTGGCCGAGCTCGCGCGATCCCGCGGCATCGAGCCGCGCACCGTCGCCGACCTGAACGACCCCGCCGACGAAGAGCGCATCCGCGCGGTCCAGCCCGATTTTCTCTTCTCCTTCTACTTCCGGAGGATGATCCCGGGGCGCATCCTCGCCCTCGCGCGGCGGGGAGCCCTCAACATGCACGGCTCGCTGCTCCCCCTGTTTCGGGGCCGCTCGCCCGTGAACTGGGCGATCCTCAAGGGCGCGACGGAGACGGGCGCCTCGTTCCACTACATGACGGAAAAGCCGGACGCCGGCGACCTCGTGGATCAGGAACGGGTTCCCATCGGGCTCGAGGACGACGCGCTGACCGTTTCGCGCCGCGTGGCGGACGCCGCCGCCCTCGTCCTCGCGCGATCCTTCCCTCTCCTCAAGACGAGCACGGCCCCGCGCGTCGCGCTCGACCTCTCGACGGGCTCTTATTTCGGCGGCCGCAAGCCCGAGGATGGCCTCGTCGATTGGTCGCAGTCCGCGAAAGAGATTCACGACCTCGTGCGCGCCGTCTCGAAGCCGTGGCCCGGCGCCTTCACGGACGTCTTCGGGAGGAAGGTCACGATCTGGAAGACGCGCCTCTCGCCCCACGGCGGGCACGACGTGTTCCCGGGGAAAGTCGAGCTGACGGAGGGCTCCGTGGTCGTCTTCGCGGGCGACGACCACACGGTCGAGATTCTGGCGGCGCGTCCCGAGGGAGGCGAGGACCTCGAAGCGACCGGCTTTCGCGACTGGCTCGTGAAGAGCTCCGACGCCCGGACGGTCGCATGAACCTGGAGACTCAAAAGGGAGACGCATGCGAGTCCTGATCCTCGGCGTCAACGGCTTCATCGGGAACGCCCTCACGCGGCGCATCCTCACCGCCACGGACTGGGAGGTGTTCGGCCTCGACGTCGGAAGCGACCGCATCGAGGAGTTCCTGCCCGACAGGCGTTTCCGGTTTCTCGAGGGCGACATCGCGATCAACCGCGAGTGGATCGAGTACCACGTCAAGAAAGCCGACGTCGTGCTGCCCCTCGTCGCGATCGCGACACCCGCAGCCTACGTCAAGAACCCGCTCGCCGTCTTCGAGCTGGACTTCGAGGAGAATCTCCGCATCGTCAAGATGGCCGCGAAGTACGGCAGGCGCGTCGTCTTCCCGTCCACCTCCGAGGTCTACGGCATGTGCCCGGACAAGGAGTTCGACGAGGACCGCTCGCCGCTCGTCTACGGCCCCATCGCGAAGCCGCGCTGGATCTACTCGGCGTCCAAGCAGCTGCTCGACCGCGTCATCGCGGCGATGGGCACCGCGCAGGGCCTCAGGTACACGCTCTTCCGGCCGTTCAACTGGTACGGGCCGCACCTCGACAACGTGGACGCGCCCAAGGAAGGTTCCAGCCGCGTCCTGACGCAGTTCCTGCACAACATCCTCTACGGCGTGCCCATCAAGCTCGTGGACGGCGGCGCGCAGCGCCGCTGCTTCACCTACATCGAGGACGGGATCGACGGCCTCATGACGATCCTCGAGAACCCGAAAGGCCGGGCCGACAGCCAGATCTTCAATCTCGGCAATCCCGGCGCCGACCTGTCGATCGAGCGCCTCGCGCACGCCCTGATCGACGCGGTGGCGACGTATCCGAAGTTCGCGGCCGCCGCGAAAAAGACGAGGATCGTGAAAGTCTCGTCGAGGACGTACTACGGCGAGGGCTATCAGGACATCACGACGCGCGTCCCGTCCGTCGCGAAAGCGAAGAAGCTCCTCGGGTGGACGCCGAAGACGGACTTTCCGACGGGCCTCCGGAGGACGCTCGACTTCTACCTCAAGGGCCGGAAACCTCCCGTCGTTTGAAGCTCGCCCTCAAGGTCGACGTCGACACGTACCGCGGGACTCTGGAGGGCGTGCCGCGGCTCGTCGACCTCTTCGAGAAGCACGGCCTCCAGGCGACGTTCTTCTTCTCCCTGGGACCCGACACGAGCGGCAAGGCGATCAGGCGCGTCTTCCGGAAGGGCTTCGTGAAGAAAGTCCTTTCGGCGAATCCGGCGGCGTCGTACGGCTTCAGGACGATGCTCTACGGGACCCTCCTGCCCGCCCCGGACATCGGGGGCCGCGAGGAGACGATCGCGCGGATGCGCGAGGCCGCGGCCGCGGGCCACGCCGTGGGCATCCACGCGTGGGACCACGTCGACTGGCACGACCGCCTGCCGAGGATGGCGCGGGCGGAGATCGAGGAGGTTGTCGCGAAAGAGCACGCGCGCTTTCTCGAAATCTTCGGAAGACCCGCGGCGTTTCAGGCCGCCCCAGGCTGGACCGCGACGCCCCTTTCCGTCGAGGTGCAGGAAGCGCACGGCCTCGTCGCGACCTCGGATACGCGCGGGGGCGAGCCGTTCTTTCCCGTTCGCGCCGACGGGGCGCCGAGCAAGATGCTCGAGATCCCGTCGACGCTGCCGACGCTGGACGAACTTCTTGCGGTGCCTCTGTCGGGGGGCGGCTCGCAGATTGAAAGGGCCTGCAAATTCCTTAGAAGGGTAATGAGCAAGGGAACCGAGGCGGGAGACGGCGGTGCGACGAGGGCAGCCGGCGAAGGGAAGGCGGCCGCCGCGCAGTCTCATGTCGAAGTGCATTCGATCCACACCGAGATCGAAGGCGGCTCCATCTTCCATGCGCCGTTCGCCGAATTGCTCGCGGCGTGGAAGAGCGACGGCGTCGAATTTCTCACCATCGAAGAAATTTGCAGAACGCTGCTTTCCGCGGAGACGCTTGCACGAAGTGAGAGGGAACAACGCGCATCGCCTGCACGAAGCGAGAGGGAGCAAAGAAATACCCCGGTCAAACGTCTCGGCTGGACGACCCTCCCCGGGCGCGCGACGCCCGTCGCCACGGGAGTTCCTCTTTCGGCATGATCGAGGGCATGAAGAGCCTGCAGGAGACGTACGGGCCGAACACCCGCTGCTTCGGATGCGGCCCCGCGAACGAGAAGGGGCTCCGCATCCGGAGCTTCGCCGAGGGCGACGAGGTCGTCGCGACGTGGAAGGCCGAGCCGCACCACCTCGCTTTCGAGGGGGTTGTGAACGGCGGGATCATCGGCGCACTCCTCGACTGTCACAGCAACTGGACGGCCGCGTGGCACCTCATGAAGAAATCCGGCGCCGGGGGCGTGCCCTCCACGGTCACGGCCGACTTCCACGTGCGCCTCAAGCGGCCGACGCCCATCGCCGAGCCTCTTCACCTGAGGGCACGGGTCGTCGAGTCCGCCGGCGACCGCGCGGTCGTCGAAGCCGAGATCGAAGCGGGAGGGAAGGTCACGGCCACGTGCCGCGGCACATTCGTCGTCGTGCGCGAGGGTCACCCCGCGTTTCAGCGTTTCTAGCGCTGCCGCGTCAGGGCGCGAGGTCCACGACGACGCGCGCGGGGCCCGCCGGAACGGGCACGCCGATGAGGTGGATGTCGGCGGCGAGCGGCGTGACGGGGCGGCCGTTCACGCTCACGGCGACGCGGGGCGTGAAGCTGCGGTCCACGTGGAGTACGGCGGGGCGCGCCCCCGACGTTTCGACGACGAGGCGGTCCGGCCCCTCCTCGATCACGCGCGCGGCGGCCGCGGGGTCGCGGTCCTCAGAGGCGAGGGCGACGGCCTCCCTTCCGTAGACGACGACGTCGGTTTTCGGGTCGAAGTCCTCGCGCTCGAAGGTCGCGACGGTCTCGCTGATCGAGCCCGCCGGAACGACCCGGCTCGAACGCCTCACGCCCGGCAGAGGCTCGGTGAGTCGCCAGAGCGTCACGGGCACCCCGGCGGATGCCTCGACGAAGACGGGCGAGAGGCCCGGCGTGTCCGCCGGCACGTCCGAGGCGATGACGGACCCGACGGCCGCCGCCCGCAGCCACTTCACGCGCCGCTCCCAGCTTCTCTGCCAGAGGACGTCGGAGGCGTAGCGCGTGAGGATCGTGTAGCTGCCGTCGGGATCGGGGTCCCAGGCGTATGCGAGACCGTGCGGCGCACCCGAGAGCGCCCAGCCCTGCCGCACCTGCGCGGAGACGAGATCGAGAAGGCCGTCGGTTTCGACGCGTCCCGCGGCGCCGCGTCGCACCGCGTCGAAGTCCTTCGCGGCCCGCTCGAAAACGCGTCCTCCCAGCGCGGCGGCGCGGGCGACGAGGGGCGAAGGGTCCTGATAAAGAGATGCGGGGACGCGCGGGATCGTCCGGGGGGCGCCGGCGAGAAGCGAGAACGCGGTCGCGCCGAGAAGGATGAGGCCGCCGCGCGGGTCACCGATCCCCCGCACGAAAAGAAGCGCGAGGACGACGAGCCCGGCGCCGGCGAGCGCCGCCTGGCCCGGCAGCCGCTGGACGACCGGGGCGAGGACGATGCGGGGATCCGAGGCCCACGCCGGGTCCCAGCCCGAGAGGAGCAGGCTTTCGAGGCGGGCGGGCGCGAGCCGTCCCGCGATCCCGAGGGCGGCGAACAGCCCGCCCAGGGCCAGAAGAACGCCGGCCGCCCGCCGCCGGAAACGCGGCAGGGCGCCGTCGACGAGAAGCCGGTCAGCGCCGAGCGCCGCGAGCACCGCGAGCGCGAGCGTGAACGGGAGGAGAGCCTTGACCAGATAGCGCAGGACGTGCACGGCCGGCAGCGCCTCGTACAGGGCGCGCACGCCCGGGAGCCATGGCGAAAACGACGCCGCGAGCGCCGCCAGAGCGACGCCGATCCAGAAGAGCCCTTCGTTCCGGCGCGCGGAAAGCACGTAGGCGAGAGCGAGGGCGAAGGGGACGACGCCGAAGGAGAGGGAGGCAAGATACGGGGGGTTTCCCTGCGTCACCGCGAATCCCCAGAATGCTCCTTGGACGAGCCGGGTGGGGTCTCCGAAGAGAAGCGGAAACGGCGTCTCCAGGAGGCGCAGCGGATGAAAACCGACGGCGGCGAACTCGTTCCACGAGAAACCGCGTGAGCGCCGCGCCGCGAAATCCGATGCGCGCACGACCTCGAGGAGCCAGGGCGAGACGAGAACCGCCGCCGCGAGTCCTCCTCCGAACAGGACGAAAAGGCAGCGCCCGCGCGCCCCGGCCGGCCCGCGCAGCGCCAGCGCGAAGGCGACGAGCAGCGCGAGGACGGCGAGCGCGGGTTCTCCCCCGAGGACGAGGAGGGCGGTCGCGAGGAACGCGAGGCCTCCCGCGCGGAGGAGATCTGTCCGATTCGTCGCCGCCCGAGCGCGCGCGACCGCCAGGAGAGTCCAGGGCATCCACGCGATCGTCGTCGTCGCATTGAGGAACGCCGCGGAGGACAGGACGTAGCCCGAGAGGCCGAAGGCGAAGGCTCCGGTCAGCGCGGCCTCGGGAGAGCGGACCTCCGTCAGCAGCAGGAGAAAGGCCCCGAGAAGGCCGATTCCGAGGTGGAGAAGGAGGTGGAGGCCGAAGAAGCGGGGACTCGCGGGGAAGGGATAGGCGAGGACGAGGTTCGGATTGCCCCGGTACGCCTGCCCGAAGGACGCATAGGGATCGAGGCGCGCCGCGCCGAGGCGGGCGGCGAGCGCGCGGGCCGGCCGCTGTGTCGTCGCGATATCGCGGTAGGCGGGCGTCGTCCGGCCCGAGAGGAGATCGGCATGGGTGAAGGCCGTGGCGGCGACGAGGAGCGCCGCGGCGAGGGCGGCCGGAGCGAAGGGCGGGCGCCGCTCGTTCACTGGAAGATCGGGTCGTCCCGCCATCCCCACTTGACGGCCTTGAACCGGGCCATGACTCCGAGGATCGAGAGGCCGTAGACGCACGAGCTCCAGAAGTCGATCTGGGAGGCCTCGTCGAAATAGCGCGTGACGATCGGGACCTCGCGGATGCGCATCTTCTTCCAGATGCCCGCGGCGATGATCTCCGTGTCGAAGACGAAGCCGTCGGAGAAGGCCTCGAGGTTCACGCTCTCGAGATAGTGGCGCGAGTAGGCACGCAGGCCCGAGTGGTACTCCGTGAGGTAGAGATAGAACGTGGCGTTCTCGACGGCGGTCAGGAAGATGTTCGCGAGGTACTTCCACTTCGGCATGCCGCCCTCGAGCGGTCGCCCGCCGAGCATGCGGCTGCCGAACATCGCGTCGTCCTCGCCGCGCGCGATCGGCCCGACGAGGTCGGGGACAACAGAGGCGTCGTACTGGTGGTCGGGGTGCACCATGACGCAGATGTCCGCGCCACGGGCGAGCGCGGTCGCGTAGCAGGTCTTCTGGTTCGCGCCATAGCCGCGGTTCGCCGTGTGCGTCACGACATGGAGGCCCGGAATCGCGCGCGCGACCTCGACCGTGCGGTCCTTCGAGGCGTCGTCCACGAGGATGATGTCGTCGACCCAGTCCTTCGGGATCTCGTTCCACGCCAGGCGCAGCGTCTTCTCCGCGTTGTAGGCCGGCATCACGACGGCCACCCGCTTCCCCTGAATCGGCATCTCCTCGGGATTCTAGGGTGCCGCCGCCCGGCGCACGCGGAAGATCCGGAAGCGCGGCTGGAAGGTGCCGTCGGCGCGCCGCGTGCCGGTCCTGGAGTCGAGGACGCGCTCGAGGAAAGGCACCGGGCGGGGCGCATCGGACTCGTGCACCCGCCGCGCGAACATCTCCCCGGTGGGCGCGGGTGAGCGGCCGGCGGCGGCCGCATACGCCGGGAGAAGCGGCGTGAGGTCCGTCGTGACGAGATAGCGGCACTTCGCCGCCGACAGGATCGCGAAGGCTTCGGCGTCGTCCGTCGCCGTGAACAGCCGACACTGGCGGCGCCAGCCGTACACGAACGGGTCGGCGGCGGACGGCCGCTCCGCGAGCGCCGTCACGAAGTGCCCGGCGGCCCAGGGCGGCATGACGCCGGGAATCGCGCCCGGGGCCGGGGGCGGCACGGCCGAGGGATCCACCGGAGGCGGGTCGAGCGCGCGGAGCCGCGCGAAGAGGTCGAGGACGTCGTACCCGGGCCCTGCCGCGAACGCGCGCGCCCTCGCGAGGTACGGCGCGCCGGGGACGGCCACGAGGCCCACGGCGAGGGCGATCGGAAGCGCGGTCATGAGTCGCCCCCTGGGGCGGCGCGGCGCGATCCGCGCGAGGACCTCGGCGAGCGCGAGCGCCGCGAAGATGGAGAGGTAGTAGACGTTTCGCTGCTGAAAAAGGGTCATCGCGAAGACGGCCGCCGCGAAGAGCACCAGGAGGAGGCGGCCCGCCGCCCGCGGGCGCAGAGGTCGCCGGAGTCCCGCCTTCGCCCAGAGGAGCGCCGCGACCGGTACGAGGAGAAAGCCGGGAGAGAGCTCGCGCACGGCGCGCTCGAAGGAATTCCATCCGGCGACGAGCGGCTGGCACTCGGCGACGAGCTTCAGGAATTCGGGCGGATACGACAGGAAGCCGCCGTCCGCGAAGTCGTCCCGGGCGCCCGCCCCTTCCTTGAAGACGTAGGCCCCGCCGCGGAAGACCGCGTCGAGAACGCGCGACGCGTGCGGAAGGGTCACAAAGAGCGCGGCGGCCGCGAGCAGCCCCCAGAGGACGCGCCGCCTTGTCGCAGGCGCGCGCCACGCCGCGAGGACGAGAAGCGGCACCGTGGCCCCCGCGAGGAGCAAGGGCTGGAACCAGCCGAAGGAGATGAACGAGAAGGGCACGGCCTCTCCCGGGAGGGTCGCCCTGGCTCCGAGAGCGACGATCGCCGTCGCCACGAGGCCCGACACTGCGGCGGCCTCACCGAGCGCGAGCGCCGCCCAGAGGAAGGACAGGCCGGCCACGAACACGGCCCCCTGCCACGTGAGAACCGCGAGAGCGATCGCGGCTCCGAAGGCGGCGGCGCGCGCGAATCGGTCGTGACCGCGCGCCGCGACAGCCCAGAAGGCGGCTGCGAGCACGAGGAGCAGGTTCAGCGCCTCGGCCACGTGATGGTCGAAGTGGCCGAAGCCGCCCCAGAGGACGGCGGCGGGAAGGACGGCGTAGGCGGCGGTCGCGATCCGGGCGCGGCGCCGGCCGAACGCCCGCCGCGCCACGGCGAAAAGTGGCAGGACGTGGAGAGCGCCCAGGACGGCGGGCAGTATCGCCGCGACCTTCAGAACCTCTTCCGTCGTCGCCCCTCCCCCGAACAGGACGCGCGCGGCGCCGCCCGCCACGAGGTCGAACGCCGGAGGCCAGATGAAGACGCCGCCGTCCGGATGATTCAGGTAGGAATCGCGGTAGGGAACGCGCGGGAAGTTCCGCGCGACCGAGACTGTGCGCCGGAGGTGCCCGTAGCAGTCCGGCGAAAGAAGCCGCCAGCCGCGGGACGTCGCGTCGGGAAACGGCGCCAGCCGAAGCGTGAGGGCCGCGAGGAACACGAGAAGAACGAACCGCCCGTCTCGCGGGAGGCCCGAGGAGCGCGCGCTCACGGGCAGAAGCGTAGCAGGGGCCGGGCACCATCCCCCTACAATCGCTCGATGTTCGAGAACCCCCGCGTGAGGTTCTGGGCCGCCGTGCTCGCTCTCGCCGCCGGAGGATCCGCGCTCGTCTTCGACCACACCCGCCTCGACAGTCCGACGATGGACGAACCCTTTCACACGCTCGCGGCGGCGGAGTACGCGATCGCGGGCACGTACTACGCGAACCTCGAGCACCCGCCGCTCGTGAAGCTCCTCTCGGGATTCGCCGTGCGGGCGGCCGGGGGACGCGCGCCGAAAATGGACGCCCCGTTCTCCATGGCTTCCGCCGAACAGCCCCGGCCGTTCAGCTTCCACTCCCCTCTGCCGCCGGAGAAGCTCTTCGCCGTCGCGCGCGCGCCGGTGACCGTCCTCTTCTTCGTTCTGGTCGTCGTGGCCGCCGGGGCCGTGCGGTCGTGGGCCGGCGACCTCGCCGGAATCCTCACGGCCGCGCTCCTCGCCTTCGAGCCGAATCTCCTCGCGCACGCCGGGGTGGTTCACACCGACCTCGCGGCCGCTCTCGGATTTTTCGGCACGCTGTTTCTCGCGACGCGCGCCCTCGAGCGCCGGTCCCTCGGCCTCTGGGCGGCGGCGGGCGCGGCGCTGGGCGCGAGCCTCGCCGCGAAGTTCTCGTGCGTGCTCCTCGTCCCAATGGTCGCGCTCCTCGGGCTCACCGGGCTCTTCCTGGAACGCCGCGCGGCCGCGCGCGCGGGCCGCCGTCCCGATCTGATCCCGCTGCGGGGCCTTCTCGCCGCGGGGGCGGTTTCTCTCGTCGTGCTCCTCGGAAGCTATGCGCTCGCGATGCGACACATGAGCGGCACCGAGGCCGCGAGGGCGGTGCGCCTCTTTCTCGTCTCGCGGCAGGCTTCCGAGGAGGCCATCGGGCGGATCGTCGCGATCTCGCGGCTGTCGAAGCAGGCCGGCCACTATGCCGCGGGTCTCGCGGGGATCACCTTTCAGAATCGGACGGGCGGCGGAGTCAACTATCTGCACGGGCAGCTCTCCGTGAACGGGTTCTGGGAGTATTTTTTCGTCGCGTTCGCGGTGAAGAGCGCGCTCGGCTCTCTCGCGGTTCTCGGGATCGCGGGCGCGGCGGGCCTCGCGCGCAGGCTCCGGCCCGATCTCGCCCTTCTCACGCTCGTGCTCCCGCCGGCCTATCTCTTCCTGACCGGCATGGCCACGTCGTACAACATCGGCATCCGCCACATGCTGCCCGTGTACCCGCTGCTCCTTTCGGCTGCGGTCCTCGTTCTCTTCCGGTCGCTCTCCAAACGCGCGGCCGCCGCCGTCCTCGTCGCCGCGGCTTCGGTCCAGCTCGTCGAGACCCTGCGCGTCCATCCCCACGAGCTCTCGTTCTTCAACGCGGCCGCGGGAGGCCCCGCAAACGGCGCGGCATGGCTCAACGATTCGAATCTCGACTGGGGCCAGGACCTTCGTCGCCTCGCCCTGCGGCTCGAGGCCCGGGGAGAGGAAGAGCGCGCGACGATCGCCTATTTCGGCGGCGGCGACGTCCCGTACTACGCGCCGAGAGCGACGGTGTTCGTGCCTTCCGAAACGCCGCTCCGCCCCGGCCTCTGGGCGGTCTCCTCGTTCCTGATGTGCTGCGGCCCCGAGGCCACGGCCTTCCACGGCGATCTCGCCGCGGCGGCCGGCTTCCAGCGCCTGCGCCAGGCGGTGTCGGCGCGGGGAACACCGGTCGGGCGCGTGGGATACTCCATCGTCCTGTACGACTTGAGAGACAAGGGTCCATGAAGCTGTCGATCGTGATCCCGGCGTACAACGAACGCCGGACGATCCGCGAGATTCTCGCGCAGGTGCTCGCGGTGGATCTCGGGAACCTCGAGCGCGAGATCGTGATCGTCGACGACGGCTCCGAGGACGGCACGCGGGACATCCTCCGGGAGCTCGATGGCAAGGACGGCGTGCGCGTTCTCCTGCAACCGCGCAATATGGGGAAAGGAGCGGCCGTTTGGGCGGGCATGCGCGCCTCGACCGGCGATCTCCTCGTCATCCAGGACGCCGACCTCGAATACGATCCCGAGGAATATCCGATCCTGCTCGGCCCCATCCTCGCGGACAAGGCCGACATCGTCTACGGGTCCCGCTTTCTCGGCAGCCCCCACGGGCACCGCGTCCTCTACTTCTGGCACACCGTGGGCAACCGACTGCTCACGTTCATGTCGAACGTCTTCACGGATCTGAACCTGTCCGACATGGAGACCTGCTACAAGGCCATGACGCGGGGCGTCGTGAACCGGCTGGACCTCCAGTCACAGCGCTTCGGCATCGAGCCGGAGATCACGTGCAAGGTGGCGCGCATGCGCGCCCGGATCTACGAGGTCCCGATCTCCTACAACGGGCGCACGTACGAGGAAGGCAAGAAGATCGGCTGGAAGGACGCCCTCCAGGCCGTCTGGACGATCCTCAGGTACTTCCGCTGGGAAGCGCCCGAAAGCGACGTCGGCGCCATCACGCTGCGCCGCATGGGGGAGCTGTCGGTCTACAACCGCTGGCTTCACGACCGGGTCGAGGCCTGGCTCGGCTCACGTGTCCTCGAGGTCGGGTCGGGCGTGGGCAACCAGACGCGCTTTTTCGCCGATAAGGAGCGCGTCGTCGCGTCGGACATCGAGCCGCACTACGTCCGCGAGCTCCGCACCCGGTTCGAAAAACACGGAAACGTCCGCGTCGCCTCGTTCCGGTTTCCGCTTTCGCCGCAGGATCGCGCCGACCTCGAGGGCGAGCGGATCGACACGATCGTCTGCCTGAACGTTCTCGAGCACATCGAGGATGACGCGGGCACGCTCGTGGACTTCTTCCGCGTCCTCCAGCCGGGAGGACACCTCGCCCTCCTCGTTCCCGCGATGCCCGCCCTCTACGGCTCGCTCGACGAGAATCTCCGCCACTATCGCCGCTACGAGAGAAACGCTCTCGCGACGCTCGTCCAACGCGCGGGCTTCACGGTGGATTCGGTGCGCTACCTGAACAGGCCCGGCGTCCTGGGCTGGTGGCTCAACTCGCGCCTTCTCAAGCGCCGCGTCCTCCCGAGACGGCAACTGGGCGCCTTCAAGTGGGTCATGCCGCTGCTGAGAGCGGAGGAGAAGACGGAACCGACGTTCGGGATGTCTCTTCTCGTGTTCGCGCGGAAACCCTGAGCGGCGTGAAGAGCGAGGATTCGGACCGCCCGCGCGCGCGCGCGCCGCTCCTCGCACCGGCTCTCGCCGTCGTCCTCGGGGCCGCCGCGCTCCGCTTCGCGCCGTTCCTCTTCGGCGGTACGCTGTACCGGCGCGACGCCGGCTTCTTCTTCGTGCCGTGGAGGCTCGTCCTCGCGAGGCTCCTCGGATCGGGTGAGATGCCGCTCTGGAACGAGTGGGTGTCGGCGGGGCGGCCCTTTGCGGCGAACCCGAACGCCGCGGTTTTCTGGCCGCTGTCCCCCCTCCTCGTCGTCCTCTCGCCGACTGCGCTGGCGCTCGCGAACGCCGTTCTCGTCCTCTGCGTCTTCTTCCTCGCCCTGAGGCACCTCGGGCTCTCGCCGGCCGCGTCCTCCGCCGGGACGCTCGTCCTCCTCTTCTCGGGCGTCTTTCAGTCGCTGCCCGTTTATGCGGGGATGTGCGCGGCCGCCCTTCCGCTCCCGTTCGCAGTCGCCCTGGCGCCGTCTCTCGCTTCCGGCGACGCAACGGCGAGCCGCCGCGCCTGCGCCTTCGCGGCGCTCGCCTTCGGTCTTTCGGCGCTCGGCGGCGAGCCCGCGGTGACGCTGATGGGCGCCGCGGTTTTCGCCGCGGTCACGATCGGCGCCGGAAAGGGATCGCGCCCGCGCGCGACCGCCGCCGCGTTTGGCGCGCTCGTCCTCGGCGCCGGTCTCGCCGCCGTCCAGGTTCTTCCAGCGGCCCTCGAGCTGGCGCGATCCGCGCGCGGCATCGAGATGCGGCCCGAGCACGGGGCCCTTTTCTGGTCCGTGCGTCCGTCGCGCGTCCTCACGCTTCTCGAACCCCGGCTCACCGGAGATCCGGCCGGCGACGCGGCCTCCTTCTGGGGCGCCGGGACCTTCGACGCGGGGAGCCCGTACTTCGAGGATCTCGCTCTCGGCCTCGTTCCCCTCGTTTTCGCGGTGGCCGCGTGGCGCGACCGCCGCGGGCGCGCCGCGCTGCTCCTCGCCGCCGGGGGCGCGGTGCTGTCGTTCGGGCGGTTCCTGCCGGGCTATTCGCTTCTGGCGGCGGCTGTTCCGGTCATCCGGTATCCGGAGAAATGGTGGCTCCTCGTCACGTTCGCGCTCGCGGCCGCGGCGGCGGTCGGGGTGGAGGCGGTCTTCTTCGGTGAGGCTGAGGTTCGGGCGAGGGCGAGAAGTATCTTGCTGAAGACTGCGGTCGTTATGGCTCTCGTCTGCGGCGCGCTTCTGGCTTTGGCGATCGGCGCAGAAGATTCTCTTAGAAAGGGTCTATGGGCCGTTGGCCTTGGCGCCGGCGATGCTCCGGGGGCAGCGGTCGCAGGCGCTCTTCGTTCTCCACTCATTCTAGGAACTCTTAGTCTTGCTCTCATTTCCGCACTGACCTGGCTCGTCGCGAGCAACCGGCTGCCTGCGCCACTATTCACATTCGAAGAAAAGCGCCGATACCCGTTGCTCGTGGGCGGCATGTTTTGCGTGCTGTTTTTCGCCGATGGCGCGCGGCGCGTAGCGGGGACGAGCCCGGCGGGGCCGCCCGACCTCTACAGCCGGGAAACGCCCGCGGTGGCTCTCGTCAAGAAGGAGGCCGGGCACGGGCGCTTCTACGACGACGGCGCCGACGACGCCCCGACCGTCGCGCGGCGGACGCGCGAGGCGGGCGGACTCGACCCGCTGCGCCCCGCGACGGGGGCGGCTTTCGGGATCCGGTACGCGGGGGAGAACGACGTGGACCGCCTGACGGCCGCCGAGTCGGTGCGTTTCGCGCGCGAGACCGCCGGCCTCCGCTGGGGAGGGGAGAAAGTCGCGCGCCTGCGCTGGCTCGGTGTGGCCGTCGTGCGGACGCCGGCTGCCCCCCCCGACCCGCCGGGTGTCTACGAGCTCGGACACATCGGCGGCGACCGGTTTCTGCGCATCGAGGGCGTGCGCGAGGAGTTCGCGGTCCTGCCCGCCGGGGCCGGGCGCGTCACCGTGGAGGAGCGCCGTGCGAGCCGGGCGCGTCTCAAGGTTCGGGTCGCGCTCCCCGCGGCCGTTCTTTTCGTCTCGCGGACGTTCGACCCGAACTGGCGCGCCCGCCTCGACGGGGCGGACCTCGCGCTTCGCCCCGCGGACGGGTTTCTCATGGCCGCCCAGGTGCCGAAGGGAGACCACGAGATCGCGCTCTGGTACGAGAATCCCGCCTTCGGCGCCGGAGGGGTGCTGTCCCTCGCGTCGCTCCTGGCCGCGGCCCTTCTCGCATGGCCGCGGGCGAGACCGTGACGGACGGCATCCGCGCGCGGCTGCCGCTCGCGGGCGCGATCCTCCTCGCGCTCCTGCCGCTTCGCGCTTTTCTCGGTTCCGGCGTGCCGGCGGGCCGCGACCTGCTCTTCTATTTCTATCCGCTGAAAGCTCATCTCGCCGAGGCCGTGACGCGCGGAGAGCTGCCGTGGGTGGACCGTTTCCGATGGGGAGGGTCGCCGCTCCTCGGCGCGCCTTCGGCGGCGCCCTTCGACCCCGCGAACGTCCTCTTCGTGGTCCTGCCGCTGGGCACGGCGATGAAGGCGTGGATCCTCCTTCACCTCGTCCTCGCCCTGGCGGGATTCGCCGCCTTCTCGCGGCGCCTCGGCCTTTCTCGCGCGAACGCGGCCGTCGCGGGCCTCGTGTTTGCGCTCTCGGGGACGACCGTGTCGCTCGCGGCGTTTCCGGCGGCGCTCTCCGCGCTCTCGATGCTGACGTGGTTCGCGGCGTTCGTCTTCGACGCCGCGCGGACGCCCGGAAGACGCGCGACGGCGAAGGTCGCCGTCACCGCGGCTCTCATCCTCCTCGCGACGCCGCCCGAGTTCGTGTTCT
>JBGQDL010000037.1:0-26426 GCA_041495865.1 Thermoanaerobaculia bacterium
AAGGGTGCAGGGAAACCCGGGCGGGGTTTCCCTGCGAAATGACAGAAGCTAGCGCGCACTTCCCGGTGCGGGCGGAGCCCGCGGCGCGCTAGCTCAGCCAGACGTCCTTCCCGAAGGCGTGCACGACCGCCTCGTCGAGATCCGAGACGTACGAGACGATCTCGCGGCAGATGGCGCTCGGGACGAGCGAGCTCTCCTCGACTTCCCGGCGGTTTCCCGCCGGAAGAAGGATCCTGGCGAGGTTGCGGTTGTACGCCCCTTTCACCTTGTATTCGGGCTCTCCGATCGGCCTCACGACGAGGACATCGTGGGCGTCCGCGACGAGGGCGCCCGTCGAGGCGATCGTCTGCGGCACCGGCCGGTCGAGAAAGACCGAGAGGAAAGCCAGGGCCGTCGGGAGACCGGCCGAAAGACCGCCGGAGGGCTCGTCCTCCTTCGTGACCTTGTATCCGTAACTGTAGTCGAGGATGTCGCGCGTCCTCTCGGGCCACTTGGCGCGCGCGTACTCTCGCACGGAAAGGAACGTATTGCGGACGGCCTGCGTCAACTCGGGAGTGAGGTTTCCGAGGATCTCCTCGAGGAAGCCCGCTCGGCCGCGCTCGGCCGGACGGCGTGTGGCCCACACCTCGTGTACGAGACCTCGCGGGTTGCCTGCGAAGTTATAGACCGCGGCGGCGAGCACGCGTCCCACCGGATTCCGGGCACGCTCGGCCGCCTGTTCGAGAGCCGCGGCCCTCTGGGTGCAACGGTCAGCCTCCGTGGCATGGCCCAGGATCCGCTGGAGAGCCGCCATTTGGCGCCAGAGCGTCGCCCGAAGCGGTGAGGCGTGCACGGCGGCCTCGAGGCGTTCGAGCGTCGCCTGCGCTGTTTCTCTCCGGCGGAAATACTCCACGACCGGGCCCGAAGGCGGACGCCCATGATGCGCGAGAAGCCGGCCGATGACGCGGAGTTCGTCCGGAGACTGGCGAAGGCTCCCCAGATAGAACGGAACCGCCTCGTCAAAGGAGCCTTCGAGGAGGGCGACGTCTCCTCGGTAACTCAGGCCGAGCGCGTCGCCGTTCTCCGGCAGGAGCTCGGCGGCACCTTTGAGGTCGCCGACGAGAGCGAGCGCGATCGCCCGTTCCCGAGTCGCTTGGGGGGCCGTCATCTCGGCGTCCGGGAATCGGATGGCCCTCAGCTTGTCGAGCGGGAGATAGTGGCGCGCGGCCGTTCGAACGACGTCCTCGAACGAGGGCCGATGCATCCGGCGCCGGAAGAGCTCGAGAAAGCGGTGCTCGTAGGCGGCGGCTTCTTCCGCTCGCCCGAGGAGCCGGCACAGCGACGCCAGATGCCCGAGAACGGAGACCCTCTCGTAGCTCCTTTCGAAGTGCTGGTAGACGTTCACCGCCTTCTCGAGAAGCTCTTTCGTTCCGATCCGCTCGTAGAGGCGCGCGAGGGCCAGCACCCGGTCCTCGTCCGACTCGAAGCCGCGGTCCTTCCCGAGCGACTCCAGGATGGACCGGGCGGCATCGAAGTCGCCCGACAGCTCGGCGATCCACGCGTTCGCGAGGACGGCCAGCTTGAAGACGTCGACGTCCGTCGCGCGATACTTGCGTGCGAGCTCCTCGCAGCGCGCGCGCGCGTCGTCCGGGCGCTGCTCGACGAAGAGCCGGAACGCGCGCTCCAGCTCCAGAAGCGCGACGGGCTTGCGCCAGAACTGGGACGGCCCGAGGGCCACGAAATTTCCGGGATCGCGCCCGCTTTCCCGCGCGAACTGCAGGAGGGAGTTCAGGCGGATCAGGGCCGCCTGCTCTCGTGGCGCCTTTTCGTGCACCTGCGCCCACCAGGCGATCGCCTCCGAGAGCTCCCCGCGCATGTGCTTGATCTTCGCGAAGAGGTCGATCGCCGTCAGGTCTTCCGATTGCTCCTCGAGGAACCCCTCGACCTCGGTCTCGGCGTCGTAGAGCTCGCCGAGCTCCACGAGGACGGTGCCGTATCTCAGGCGATCGCCGATGGCGTCCGAGACCGCGGTTTGCCCGGACGCCGCGCCGTCCCTGCCGCCCATGGCCCGCATTGTAGTCAGCGCCCGGACGCTTCGCCCAGAGAGGAATCCCTCCTCCGGATGACGGCCCGCGAAGCGCCCCGGGGCATGATAACTTAGAATGAGTCTCGTTAGCGCTGGACTGACAGAGGTGGACTATGTCACTTAACATCAAACACGCCCTCATCGCCAGCTTCGCCTTTTGCGTGCTCCTGATCGTCGGCCTCGTCGCCTTTCAATCTTCGGCTCTAGGCACTCTCGAGCGCCTCTACCGGGAGGCTCTGAGGCGTTCCGCGGAGATGGAGTTGGCCACGGACGCCCAGCACATCGGCCAAGACCTGGCCCTGGTCATCGACAACGCCATCATCAACCGCGACATGGCCACGACGGCACGTCAGTGGGACGCCGCGAAGCGCGACAGCCTGGCGATGTTACAGAACGTGGCCGACGCCGTCGATGTCCCCGGGGAGGAGGCCCGGGTCAAGCAGGCGAGAGAAGCCATCAACGACATCGTCGCCGCTTATGAGCAGGAGCTGCTTCCGCTCCTTCTGAAGGCGAGCTCAGTGCCGGGGCCAGTTGCGGGCCTGGACGCCCGCATCGACAGGAGAGTCCTGGACATCGATGCGGCCCTGCAGTGGGTGGCGAAGTCGATGTCGGACGACAATCAGCGAGCGGCAGGCGAGTTCCATGCCGTCTTGTCGAGCACGAACAGGCTCGGCCGGATCGTCTCTCTGATCGGCATCGGCGCGGCGCTCGCGGGATTCGTCGTGACGACCCGGCTCATCGCTCGTCCCCTCGCAGAAATCACCCGGGCGGCGAAAGAGGTTTCCCGAGGAAACTACATCATCGAGCTGGCACAACACGATGAAGAAGCCGGAGTGCTGGTTTCCGCGTTCAAGGACATGTTGGAGCAGGTGAAGATGCGAACGGCCGAGATGGAGCGGTCGAACGAGGTGCTGCTACGCGAGGTCGGCGATCGCAAGCAGGCGGAAGCGCAGCTGCAACAGGCTTATGACGAGCTGAAGGCCGCCGCGCTCGTCGCCGCGATGGCCAGGGACATGCACAACGGCGCGAGGATGCCGGACGCGGATTTAGAGGAGACCGCCCTCGTCCTGAAGATGACGCGAAGCGCCACGAACGCAAGGCAGTGCGGCCTGCGTATCCTCGCCGAGGCGCGCCGCGCCCGCGAGGTGGAGGAGCGGCTGCTGGCGTAAGGCGTCGACGTCCCTCGCCGTGCGAACGCCTCGCCGTCTACGCCCGCCCGAGAACGAGCCGGGCCGGCTCCGTCAGGGACGTGTGCAGCTCGACCGAGCCGTCCAGCACGAAGGTCTCGAGGTGGATATTGATCAGGCGTGCGATGTTCTCGAGGGGGGTCCTCTTCGTCGAGAAGATGCCGACCCATGCGTTCTTCCCGCTCGCCTTGGCCACGTAGAGCGCGCGATCCGCGATCATGACGACCTGCTCCCACGTCACGCCCTTCGGCGCCGTCGGAATGAACGGGAAAAATGCGAAGCCGATCGAGCAGGAGAGCTGTGACGAATGTCCCTCTCCGAGATCGAACACGCGCTGGGCGACGAGCGTACGGATCCGCTCCGCGAGCGTCTCGGCGACGGACGGCTGCGCGAATCGTCCGATGATGAGGAACTCGTCGCCGCCCCACCGGAGGATGGTGTCGGAGCGGCGGCAGGCGTGCTCGAGGACTTCCTTCATCTGCAGAAGGACCTTGTCTCCGGCGGCGTGGCCATGGGAGTCGTTCACGGGCTTCAACCCGTCTAGATCGACCATCAAAAGGACGAAGTCGGGTCGTGGGACCGAGGCGTCCTGCCCGTCGGACTGCGCGGAGGCGGTGTAGTAGCGGTCGACGAGTCCGATCTGCTTGTCGATCTCGGACATGAGGAACCGGCGGTTGTGAAGCCCGGTGAGGGAGTCGGTGAGGCTCGACGCCTCGAGCTTGAGGATCGCCTCGTTCAGCTCCACGTTTCGGACCGCCAGCTCGTTCGTCCGTTTCTGGACCTCGACCTCGAGAAGGCGGCCGCGCTCCGCCTCGCGCTCGAGCTCCTTTCGGGAGCGGCGGACGAAAGAGGCGATGACGGCCAGGATCGCGAGCCCGTAAAGCAGGAATGCCCACCTGCTCTTCCACGGCGGCGGGGTCACGATGACGCCGAGCGAGGCGCCCGCCTCGTTCCAGACGCCGTCGCTGTTCGAGCCCTTCACGCGGAACACGTATTTGCCGGCGGGAAGGTTCGTGTATGTCGCCCGCCGGCTCGTCCCCGAATCGACCCAGTCGCGGTCGAATCCCTCGAGCTTGTAGGCGTACCGGTTCTTGGCGGGCGCGGTGAAATCGAGAGCCGCGAACTCGAACGAGACGACGTAGTCCTTGTAGGTGAGGCGAACCTCCGCGGTCTCGGAAACGTCGCGAGGCAGACGAACCGGCTTCATCAGCCGGTAGAACCCCGTCAGGAGGACCGGCGGCACGTAAGCGTTCCGCCGGATGCGCGCCGGGAAAAAGGCGTTGAAGCCGTTGACCCCTCCAAAGAACATCTCGCCCGACGCGCTCCGGTGCGAGGCCCCGAAATTGAACTCGTTGCTCTGGAGGCCGTACGACTGGTCGAAGTTCCGGAACGTCCGGGCCGCCGGGTCGAAGTTCGAAAGGCCGCGGTTGGTGCTGAGCCAGAGCGTGCTCTTTTCGTCCTCGAGGATGCCGTAGATGGTGTCGTTCGGCAGGCCGTCCTTCTCCCCGTAGCGCCGGAAGACCGGGCGGTTGGCCTTGCGGTCCTCGAGGCTCCAGCCGCTGAGTCCGCCGCCCTGCGTTCCGACCCAGAGAGTTCCCTTCCGGTCCTCGTGCACGCAGAAGACGATTCCGGGCGCGAGGCTGTCCGCGCGCGCCGGGTCGTTCCTGTAGTGGGCGAACCCGCCCGAGGAGCGGTCGAACCGGTTGAGCCCGCCGTGCTCGGTTCCGACCCAGAGTGTTCCGGTCGAATCCTCGGCGACTGCGAGGACGTTGTCGTCGCTCAGGCTGGCCGGAGCTGCGGGGTCATGCCGATAGCGGACGAACGTCTCCGTCGCGGGCTGAAGGCGGTTCAAGCCGCCGCCGATCACGCCGACCCAGAGCGCCCCTTCCTGATCGACGAGGAGCGAGGTGACGCCGTTGCCGCTCAGGCTCCCGGGTTTCGCCGTCTCGTGCCGGAAATGCGTGAATGTGCCGCGCGCCGGATCGAACCGATCGAGTCCCGCCTGGAGTGCCCCGACCCAGATCCTCCCGTCGCTTGCCCTGGCCAACGTCGTCACGCGGTCGTCCGCGAGGCTCGCCGGGTTCTTCGGATCGTGGCGGAAGACGCGGACCGTTCGCCGAGCCGGATCGAGGACGTTCAGCCCTCCCCAGGTGCCGACGAAGAGGGTCCCGTCGGGAGCCGTGGCGAAGGCCTGGACGTAGTCGTTGCTCAGCGCCGAACCTGCCGAGGGGTCCGACTTGAACAGCACGAAAGCCCCGGTGAGGGGGTTCCACTTGTCCAGCCCGCCTCCCTGAGCGCCGATCCAGAGCACGCCTCCCCGGTCCTGGAAGAGCGAGAGGACGCGGTCGTTGGCCAGGCTGGTCGGGTCGGTTGGTTGATGGACGTAGCGGGCGAAGCTGCTCCCACCGGGCCGGAGGGAGTTAAGGCCGCCGTTCGTTCCGACCCACAGCGTCCCTTCTGAATCCTCGAGGAGCGACCAGACCGTGTTCTGGGAGAGACTCCCGTCATTCGCCGGGTCATTCCGGAAATGCGAGAACGAGCCGCTGGAGGGATCGAGGCGGTCCAGACCCTTCTCGTAGCCACCCACCCAGATCGCACCGTCGCGCGCCGCGAGAAGAGAGCGAATCCGGTCGTCTCCCAGAGTGTCGGCCTTGCTCGCGTCGTTCCGATAGTGGAAGAAGCCGGCCCGCCCCGGATCGAGCCGGTCGAGACCCTCTTGCGTGCCGATAAAGAGCGTGCCCTTCGCGTCCACGGCCAGGGCACGAATCCGGTCGTTCGCGAGGCTGTCCGGCTTCGAAGGGTCGTGGAGGAACCGCGTGAGGGCGCCGGTCTTCCGATCGAGTCGGTTCACGCCCCCGCCGTCCGTGCCGACCAACAGAGCCCCGTCCGGGGTGCTTGCGATGGCCCGGATCCTGTTGCTGCTGAGGCTGGCCGAGTTCGCGGGGTCGTTCCGAAGGGCAGAGAACGCGTTCGTGACGAGGCTCAGGCGGGCCAGCCCCCCTCCGTCGGTGCCGATCCAAAGCGATCCATCGCCGTCCTCGTGAAGCGCCCAGATCGCGTTTCCCGACAGGGAGTCCGGGTTCTGGGGATCGTTCTTGAAAACGGTGAAGGTAGAGCCGTCCCAGCGGTTCAGGCCATCCTGCGTTCCGAACCACATGTAACCGCGGTGGTCCTGAACGATGCAGCTGACCGCGCTTTGGGAAAGCCCCTGCTCCAGGGAAAGATTGGTGAAGCGGACGTATCGCGCGGGATCGGCCGAGAGTGTCCCGGCCCACGTCGACAGGAGAACGCCTGCGGCCGCCGCGCGGCCGAGCCGCCAGGCGGCGGAGACGAGGCCACCCCGGTTAGTTCGCGTTGCCAAGTGCTTTCTGAAACCCGACGCGGGCCGGCCAGTGCCCCTGACGCCTCCTGCGGAAGCGGCAACCGGAGCCCGTTCCTTTCCCTTTGTTCCGAGGATTATACGGCTCCCTCCGTGACTCCTGGCGGCGCCCCGGAGCCGAGCATCGTGCGGAATCCTTCGGCCGGAAGAGGATGCGAGAAGAGGAACCCTTGGGCCTGGTCGCACCCGAGAGACTGAAGATGACGGAACTGCTCCTCGGTCTCCACCCCTTCGGCCACGACCTTGATGCTCAGGCCGCGGGACATGGCGATAAGGGCCGAGACGATTGCCGTGTCTCCCGGGTTCCTGACGATTCCGTCCACGAAAGAGCGGTCGATCTTCAAGCCGTCGGCCGGGAAGTTCTTGAGGTACTGCAGGGCCGAGTAGCCCGTCCCGAAGTCGTCGATCACGAGACGAACGCCGGATTTCTTGAGGTCGGAAAGGCACGCGACGGTCTTTTCGTCGTGAACGAGAAGTGCGCTCTCGGTGATCTCGAGGGAGAGCCTCTCCGGAGGCAGCCCGGCCTGTCGGAGGGCATCCCGGACGACGTCGGCGAAGCCGGCGCGGCCCAGCTGGAGCGTCGAGACGTTCACCGCGACGTCGAGGGACCCCAGGCCCTCCGCGGCCCACGCTGCGGCCTGCCGGCAGGCGGTACGAAGTACCCATTCGCCGATCCTGAAGATCAGACCGCTCTCCTCCGCCACGGGGATGAATCGAGCCGGCGGGACCGCGCCGAGCGCCGAGGAGGTCCAGCGCAGGAGAGCCTCGAAGCCGGACACCTCGCGGCTCCTTCCGTCCACGATCGGTTGATAGTGGAGCGACAGCTCGTTGCGCTCGAGAGCCCGGTGAAGGCCGGTTTCTATGTCGACCCGGACCGCGACCTCGTCGTTCAGGGTCTCGCTGTAGAAACGGTACGAGCCGCGTCCCCGCCTCTTGACCTGGAACAGTGCCGCATGCGCGTGCTGGATCAGAAGACCCGGCTCGTCGCCGTCCTGGGGGTTCACGGCGATGCCGATGCTGACGCCGATGAAGACCTCGGTGGATCCGACCCGGTAGCTCCCGGAAACCCCGTCGAGGATTCGCTGCGCGACCCGTGCGATGTCATCGACCACTTCGATGTCGGTCAGGACGACGACGAATTCGTCCCCGGAGAGACGGGCGAGGGAGTCCGCCCGCTCGAAATGCGGCGAGGGAGCCACCGGATCGCCTCGACGGAGACAGCGTTCCAAACGGTCGGCCACCTCGACGATCAGCTTGTCACCCTCCGCGGGGCCATGGCGCTCGTTGATCTCCTCGAACCGGTCGATGTCGAGGAACAGGGCGGCGACGAGCCGGCCGGCGTGTGCCGCCCGCGGGAGGGCATGTCCCAGGAGGTGCTGCAGCATCGCGCGGTTCGGGAGGCCGGTCAGCCCGTCCAGGTTCGAGAGTCGCCAGATCTGCTCTTCCGCGCAGATCTTCGCGGTGACGTCCTGCACGATTCCCCGGAGCCATAGGGCGTCGCCGTCATCGTCGAGAGAGAAGTCGGCGCAGTGCCGGATGAACCGTACGGCGCCATCGCTCGGCCTCCGGATCCGGTGCTCCGCACCGAAGGGCCTCCGCTCGCGGGCGGCGCTCCGGATCTCGGCCTCCACGAACTGTCGGTCGTCCGGATGGACCGCCGCGAGAAACGCCTCCGGGCGGCCATCGGTGGGATCCTCGAAGCCCAGGAGGGCCGCCGCCTCCGGCGACCACTCGATCCCTCCCGTCGAGGCATCGTAGCGCCAGCTGGCGAGGCCGGCGGCCTCCTCGTCTTCGCGGAGCATTGCCCGGCTGGCACGGAGGCGCCGGCGCGAATGGTCCGCCTCCATCAGGTTCGAGAGTCTCCGGGAGAGGATCAGCCAGTTGATCGGCCGGAGGACGAAGTCCGAGGCGCCGGCGTCCTGGCTCCTTCGGACGGATTCGTAGTCTTCGGCGTCCGCGGCGATGACGAGGGGTGTCTCCCGTCCCTCCGGCGTCCTCCTCAGGGCTTCGCAAAGCTCGAAGCCGTCGCCGTCCGGAAGCGCGCTGTCGATCACCGCAAGGTCGGGCCTGACCGTGGAGAAGACGGCGGCGGTCTCGGCCGCCGTCGAGGTCCGCCGCACCTCGAATCCGGCCTGCTCGAGGTGCCGACAGGCGGCGAGGAGAGCCGCCGGCTCGCGGTCGGCGAGAAGCAGGATGGGGCGCTGCCGCGGGAGGGAAGCAAAACCGGGCTCGCGCGCGGGGAGCCGCCGCGGCGCGAAGGAACGAATGCCCGTTCGGCCCGTGGGAGCTTCTTTGGGGCAGAGTTCCTCTGCAGGCTCGGTTCGGAACGGAAGAAGCGTGGCTGTCACAAGAGCCGCGATCGCCGACCGGATGGCACCGGCGTTACTCCTGATCCACCCAGGCGTTGATCGAGGCCTTCTCATTCAGGCCGTTGGTCCAGATGTAGTCGTTGGTCCAGATGTAGTCGTTGGTCCAGATGTAGTCGTTGGTCCAGATGTAGTCGTTGGTCCAGATGTAGTCGTTGGTCCAGACGTAGTTGCTCGCCCAGGTCTTCCCGCCGGAAGTGTTCGTATAGCCGCCGTTCCAGTCGTACTCGCTCATCCCGGGGATGTAATAGGCCCCGTTGTTGGGATACTGGTGGGCCGGGCCGCCGTAGTGCTGGGTTCCGGAGATGTCCCTGCCGATGTCGAGCCCCTGATTGGCCGAGTCGAATCGTCTGCCCATCACCGCGTCGTAGGCGTCCACGAAGCCGGCGCCCTGCTGGAAGACGCTGTAGGCGAGCGTGCCGTCCGTGTGCACGCGCGGCTTCGCGCTGTCCATGATCCGAAACTTCACCTCGTCCGGCGTGAGCCAGGGATACTTCTGCAGGACGAGCGCGGCGATGCCGCTCACGATGGCGGCCGCCTGCGACGTCCCGGACATCGTGTACTCGACCTTGTTGCCCGCCCGGAACTGGTTGAACGTCGTCGAGAGGAGGTCGGCCTCCTCCATGATTCCGAGGATGTGTCCGCCGGGGGCGACGACCTCGGGCTTGACGAAGCCTTCCGTCGTCGGGCCCGTGGAGGAGAACGAGGCGAGCCGGTCGTCCGCCGCGTCCGACGGCGTGTACCTGTCCGTCATCGCGCCGACCGTGATGACGTACGGGTTGTTTCCGGGCACGCCGATCGTCATCGGTTTCGGGCCGGCGTTTCCCGCCGAGACGACGACGACGATGCCGGCCTGCCAGAGCTTCATGACGGCCTGGTTGACCGGATCTTCCCAGTAGCGGGACCGCGCCGGGGCGGCGAACGAGCAGTTCAGGACGCGGATGTTGTACTTGACTCTGTTCGCGAGGATCCAGTTGAGGCCACGGATCACGTTGGCGTACGTCGCAACTCCCGTGCCCTCGAACGCCTGGATCTCGGCGAGATCGGCGTTCGGCGCGATGCCCATCCAGGTTCCGTCGTCGGCCCTCTGGCTCCCCATGATCACGCTCTGGACATGGGTGCCGTGACCGTAGGTGTCGTTCGGGAGAGGCCCGACCTTGTTCGAGATCGCGGAGTACTCGGCCAGGGTGCTCCGGTCCCTGCCACTCGTGTCGTGCCTCTCGGCGCTGGAGTTGGACCACCAGCCCGTGTCGAGGACCGCCACCGTGACGCCGTCTCCCGTGATCCCCCATTGGTGGAGGGTCGCGGCGCCGACGAGCGTGGGATAGACGGAGTCGGGCCATGGAGTCCCTTCTGAATACGGGGTCCAGGCGACATCGACGGGCGCGTCGGCGTAGACGCGGGCACCCTTCTTCTTCACGGCGCTCAGCTGAGAGGCGGTGAGCTTCGCCGCGACTGCGTTGATGATCCCGAGCTCGTGGGTGACCCTGCCGCCGACACTCCCCACCAGCGCCTCTGCCTCGGCCGAGCTGGCGCACTGGACGATCGCGGAAGCCCCATGTGGATTCGAGAACTGGTGACCCGCAAGACAGACGGACAGGGCGATGAGGAAAGAGGCCGCCGCCCTGGAGTACCGGCTCGTCGTCTGCGTCGCTTCGACTCGCATGGCAGAACTCCTTATGAGCTAAGGCCGAGATACAGCAATCGATGTGCCCCGATATTTCACTTTCGCGCAATCCACATTCGGGCAGATGGCATGGGTGCATCCTTGACGTAACATCTTGCTAAACATGGACTTAAATGTATCGAATGAAGCGGACGCTCTACGCCATGAGGCATTGCCTGGAAGCGTCGTGCGCGATATTTATTGCGTATTGTGAGTTCTTGCGCAATCTTTATTGCGGCAGATTGTCTCGAGAAGCGCGCCGCCGAACGGTCAGGTTCTTCGGCGATACGTCTTGGCCGTGACCCCGAGAAGCCTGGAACCGAGCGACGCGTCCGAGGGGACGTGGGCACGTATTCCTTCCAGAAGAATCTTCTCGGCCCGCTCGAGCCTGTCCTCGGCTGGCGCGTTCGGAAGCAAAGCGATCTGCCGGAGAACCGACCGAACACCGTCCCACCATCCCGGGCGGGGCGGCATTCCGAGGTCGAGCTCGTTCTTCGCCTTTTGAAGGCGATGACGGTAAGTCGCGTCGGGAAGGCCGAGAAGAGCCGCCCCCCTGCAGGCGACGCCTTGAACGGCCGTCTCGGCTTCGAGAACGAGGTCGACCGCGAGCCAGCGCCCGAGCGGCTGGGCGGGGATCTCGTTTCCGGCGGCGGCCTTTCGCACCAACGTGGAGAGCTCGGTCCGGAGCGCCTCCCACGGATCGGTTGCAGGCGGCCCGGCGCGCGGGTCGTGCGCAGGCGCACTCGGCAAGGATGCGACGCCGGAGAGAGGAGCGCTGCCGGCGCCATCTCCCTGAAGGCCGAAGTCAGCGGGCCCGAGCTCCTCGCGCAGACAGAAGATCACGGCCTGCATGATCCGATGCTGGAGCTCGCGGACGTTTCCGGGCCAGGAGTGGCGGAGGAGCGCGATCGTCGCCGAGGGGGAGAGCCGTCGCGGACCCCTCTGATAAAGGACGGCAAACCTCGCAAGGAAGTGCTCGGCGAGGAACAGGACATCGTCGGGCCGCGCGCGAAGGGGTGGGACGACGAGGCTGACGACGTTGAGCCGATGGAACAGGTCGCCCCGGAAGCGGCCAGCCGCCGCCTCGCGCTCGAGGTCCCGGTTCGTCGCCGCGAGGATTCGGACGTCGACTTTCCGCGGCCGGTTTCCGCCGACCGAAGTGAGCTGCTTCTCCTGGACGAAACGAAGGAGCTTCGCCTGAACGTCGAGCGGCAGCTCTCCGATTTCGTCGAGCAGGACCGTGCCGCCGTCGGCTTCTGCGAGGCGCCCCACCCGCCGCTGCGACGCGCCGGTGTAAGCCCCTGCCTCGTGCCCGAAGAGCTCGCTGTCGGCGAGAGTCGCGGCGATGGCGCTGCAGTCGACGACGACGAGCGGCTTATGCCTTCGCAGGCTCATTTCATGCAGCGTCCGGGCGAGAAGCTCCTTTCCGGTGCCGCTTTCGCCGGTGATGAGGACCGTCGCGTCGGTCGC
Organism: Thermoanaerobaculia bacterium; assembly: GCA_041495865.1. Classification (GTDB taxonomy): domain Bacteria; phylum Acidobacteriota; class Thermoanaerobaculia; order UBA5066; family UBA5066; genus Fen-183. Next base: position 12,134 of record JBGQDL010000037.1, read on the forward strand.
GGCGACCTGCTGCGCGCGGGCGAGGAGGTCGTGCATGACGCTGCTCCGGTACTCGAGCTGGAGCCTGTCGGAGGCCTGTCGGTAGCGGTCCAGCTCCGCCTGGAGGCGGCGGCGCCGTTCTTCCTCGCTTCGCTTCGCGTCGGCGGCGAGCTGAATCCGCTCGAGGGCCGCTCCGACCTGCCGTCCCAGTCCTGCGAGGAAGGTCACGTCTCCCACGTCGAACGGGCTTTCCGCTTTGATGACGAGGGCTCCGAGGCTTCGGTCGCGCGACAAGAGAGGCGAGGCGATGACGTGAAGGAGCGCGCCGCTCCCGGACGGGTCTGTGGCTCGGGTCCGGGCTTCGCACGGCCGCCGCGACTCCAACGCATCCCGGATCAGCGCGCTCTCGTCGGGCGGCAACTCCAGGGACTCGACGACCTCGAGCAGGTTTCCGTGCTCGTCGCGGTGAACGAGGCCGTAAGCGAGCCGGGGCTCCCCAGCCTCGTCCCGCACGAAGAGCGCCGTACTGCGAGGGGAAAAGGCACGGTCGATTCGCTCCACGATCTGCGGCGCGAGTGACTCGACATCCTCGAAGCGCGCCATGATGTTCATCGCGTCCCACAGGAGACCCATGTTCCTGTAGTCGATCGCCGTTCGGCCCGTGAAGATGCCGCTCAGTCGATCGAAGCTCTCGGCGTGAGCCGATTCGGAGCCGGGCTCCCACACGGCGACTTTGTCGCCTCCCGCGCGCTTCGCCGTGTTCAGGGCCCAGTCGGCGCGGCGGACCAGGTCGGCCGTCGCCGAAATCTCGATTCTCCCCGGCTCGAATGCCGCAACGCCGGCGCTCGCCACGAGCCGAAGCGTCGCTCCGAGGAACTTCGTTTCGCGAACGGCCGCCCGGATCTTCTCGGCGACGGCCGCCGCCTCCGCGAGGTTCGCGCCCGGAACGATGACCATGAAGACGACGCCGCCGAAGCGCGTGACGAGGTCGGATGCCCTGAGAACCGAGCGGATTCGCTCGACGAACTCCTGGATCGCCTCGTCGGCGGCCTCCCGGCCGAACTGTTCGTTCACGAGGCCGAAGCCGTCGGGGTTGACGGAGACGAGGCCGAGCGGCTGCTGGCGTGCGCGGGCCGCCTCGACCTCCTGATCGAGGAGGACGTGGAAGGCCGATCGCCCGGGGAGTCCGCTCACCGGGTCCAGGAGCATGGCCGAGACCTCCGCCGCATGCTCGGCAAGGCCGCCGCCCAGGAACATGATCCAGTTCCACCAGAGCGCGGCGGACGGGTCCGTGGAGCCGGCAGGGACGACCGTGGCTCGGAGGCGTTCGAAGGGAGTCGCGGGCCCCGGAGGGAGACGCAGCCCGAGCCAGCCGGCCCGCGGACTCTCCGCCCCCGGATCGGCGTCGAATCTGCGGCGCCCCGCCGGAGGAGGGTCGTCCTCTCCGCTTCCAGCGGCCAGAACGGCGATGGGAAGCAGCTCCAGGATGAGGCCGTCCGGATCGCGGCTCCTGGCGAGGCGCGGCCCGTCCGTGCTCGCCGGGCCGACGTAGAGGCCGCCTTCCTCGAGCTTCGCCGCCTCTTCGAGACTCGACAGCTCCGGCAGAGGCGGTCCTTCGCCCGCATGGATCAGCAGAGGCGCCGAAGCAGCCGTCCGTCCCGCCGGGATGAAAAGGGAGGCGGCGCGCGCTCCGCTCATCTGGAGGATGCCGCGGACGTAGTGGTCGAGCAGCCTCGGCGCGCTGATCATCGAGCGTCATGATGCCCCGTTTCCGTCGACCTTTGTGGAACGCGCCGAGAACGGGTTGGTGGGCCCGACAGGAATCGAACCTGCGACACGCGGTTTAGGAAACCGCTGCTCTATCCAACTGAGCTACGGGCCCGTCCCCGGGCAGGGAGTTGATTCTCGCATGCCGGATTCGACAGAATGCCGCCGGTGAAGACCAAGAAGCCCCCGGGCGGCGGCGCCGCCGGATGGCAACCTCCTCGGGCCGCGACCCGGGAGAAATCCGTGATCCCGATCGGCGTGCGGGTGGGAGGGCGGCGCCTGACGGCGGGCTGTACGCTCAACGTGGGCCAGGGCGGTGCGCTTCTCGTCTGCTCGGAGGACGTGCCGGTCGGAACCGAGATGGAGGTGACGAACCTCCGCTCCCAGGAACTCCTCACCTGCCGCGTCGTGTGGCGCGCCGGCCTCCACGAGATGGGCCGTTTCGGCCTCGGCGTCGAGATTCTGAACCCCGACGGCGAAACAGCCGACTCTCTCGCCGCGGCCGAGCACGACAGGAAGACGCGCGGCTAGGGCCGGGCGGGCTTTTCCGCGGCCTTCTCCGCGAGCCTGGACCTGACGCGGTCGGCGTTCGCCTTGAAGATGCCGGCGTTCGGGTCGCCGTGCCTGGCGCCGAGGTCTTCCGCCCTCCGGTAGCTCTGGAGCGCATCCTCGAGCGCGCCGCTCTTCTCGAGCGCCTCGCCCAGGCTGTCGTGGACGTTCGCCGATTCCGGATAGGTCGCGGCGTTGTACCGGAAGAAGGAGATCGCGAGGGGGATGTTCTGTGAGAGCGCCTGATATCCCAGCCGGTTCACGGTGACTTCGGGCGGCTTGATGCTCCAATCAAAGCGTTCGCTGAGATCGGCGTAGCGTTGCTTGATCTCGTCCAGAGTTCCCACGATCCGCTCCGTTTCCGGATCCACGGGCAGAGCCCAGCCGTCGAAGATCATCCGCAGCGCGGCGTAATGGCTCCTGAGAACGACCGAGCCGTGGTTCTCCTCGGGGTAGGTCGCGCTGGCCCAGCGAAGGCCTTTCGAGGCGGTGGCGTTCAGCGCGGCGGAGACCTTCCCGAGGACTTCTCGCATCGCGGCGCCCTCGTCTCCCGACGTGAAGAACAGAGCGCGGGTCTTCACGCCGGGTCCGGCGAGAAACGGCGTCAAGAGCGCGAGCTCCTTGCGCTCGTCCCAGACGAGCCACGGGCTGACGGCGATCACGGCTTGGAACAGCCCGGGCCTGGCGCGCATCGCGTGGAGCGCGAAGAGGCCGCCGGCCGAGTGTCCCGCGAAGATCCGGAGGGGCGCGGTGCGGTACCTCGATTCCACGAACGGGACGAGCTCCTTTTCGAAGAAATCCAGGAACCGGTCCGCGCCTCCGCTCGTCGGGAACTTCGGGTCGTGCGAGGGCGAGAGGTCGCGCGTGCGGTCGGTGTTCTTCACGCCCGCGACGATGATCTCGGGCATGAAGCCGCTTCGCGCCAGGAATTCGGCCGTCGCGCTCGTGTGCTCGAACTGCGCCTCGGCGTCGGTCAGGTAGAGAACCGGATAGGGGCGGGTCGTCTTCGCGTACGAATCGGGCACGGAGACGAAGAGCGTTCGCTCCTCACCCATCACCTTGGAAGGGAGCTGGAGGCGCTCGCCGAGCACGAGGGGCGTGCCCGCGCGCGTGACGGAGGCGGCAAGAACGGGAGCGAGAGCGAGAGACAGCAGGCGACGGTTCATTCGAGCCTCCGGGCCTCGTGTGGGCGCCTCAGGGAATACGCCGCGCGGCCCGGGAAGTTGCCGGCGCTCAGCTAGGCTTTCTCGACCTTCACGTGGACCAGGTGGATCACCCTGTTCGCGCGTACCGCGGCATCGGTGCCGAGCGGCAGGAAGTCGTCCTCCTGACGCGCCACGTACTTCGCGAAGCCGTCGGTCACCTCGGTGACGTCGTTGAGCTCGTGGAACATCCCGAATTCGACCGGCTCCGGCAGGCCCTCCACCGTGAGCCGAAATGTGTGCAGGTAGTTGTGGTCCATGGGGACCCTCCCGGTGGGGATTGTCGCGCAGGACGCATCCGGGGCCGGCGTCGTATCGTTACGGTGCTTGAACCCGGCCCCGGCCTCCCGCCGCGTTCCCCTCCTCCTGGCCGCCGCGGCGACCCTGCTGTACCTCGTCGCCGCTTCCGGGCGGGATTTCTGGGCGCCGGACGAGCCCGATTTCGCCGAGCACGTGCGGGAGATGCTCGAACGCGGGAGCCTCCTCCTCCCCTACGAGAACGGAAAGCCGTACGCGGAAAAGCCGATCTTCTTCTACTGGGCCGTGGCGGCGACCACGCCGCTCTCCGGAGGGGATGTCCATCCTCTCGCGACGCGCCTGCCGTCGATCCTCGCGGGAGCGGCGCTCGTTTTCGGCGCCGCGTCTCTGGCGGGCCGGCGCGGGGGAGTGCGCGAGGCGCTCGCCGCGGGCGCGGCCACCGCCGTGGCGCCGATCGTCTTCTGGCAGGCGCAGTTCCTTCAGGTCGACGCGCTCTTTTCCTGCTGGCTTTTCGCCGCAACCGTTTCGCTGTATTTCTTAGAAAGTGAAGAGGACGGTGCCGGCGCGAATCGCTGGCGGTGGGTGCTCCGAGTGTCGCTGGCCGCCGCAGTCCTGACGAAGGGCCCGCTCGCGGTCGTTCTTGCGGGCCTCGTCGTTCTCACCCGCTGCGCGCTGCGCCGCTCGTGGGCGCCGCTGCTGGCCACACAACCCTTTCGAAGCATCCTCGTCTTCGTCGCTCTCGTCGTCCCGTGGTACGTCTTCGCGGCGCGCGCCGGCGGTCCTGCGTACGCGTACGACCTCGTCGTGAACCAGAACTGGAACCGCTTCTTCCAGGCCTTCGACCACGTCCAGCCCTGGTGGTTCTATTTCGAGAGCATGTGGGGCGATTTCTTCCCGTGGACCCCGCTCGCGCTCGCGGCGCCCGTCGTGCTCGCGCGCGCGGGCCTCTTTCGCGCGCGGCCCGAGCTCCGCTTCGCGGCGACAGTCGTGACGGTGAGCTTCGTCTTCCTCTCGTGCTCGCAAGCCAAGCAGGGCAAGTATCTTCTCGTCGCGTATCCGTTCGCGGCGGTCCTCATGGCGGCGCTCTGCGCGGAAGCGGAGCGCCCGGCTCCGGCGGCCGGCCGCGGGGTCCTCCGGGCGGTGCGCGGCTGGGTGGCGCTCGTCGCGATCCTCCTTCTCGGATCCGCGTTCGCGCTCTTCCCGGCCGTGAGACGGTTCTCTCCCGAGAGGGCGAGTCTCGCGCCTTTCGTCGCGCTCCCGATCGGCCTCGGTGCCTTGGCGACGATCGGCGTCCTCGTCAAGCGGAGGCGCGAAGCGGTCCCCGCTCTGCTCGCGCTCGCCGCGGCGCTCGCGGCGGGGGAGTTCGCCGTGGGCGCCGTGGCCTTCCCGGCGATCGACCCTCTGAAGACCGGAAGGCCCTTCTACGAGCGTCTCCGACCGCGCGTCTCTCACGGCGAGCCGCTCGCGTACTACGGCGGCACGTACCGCTGCTACCCGATCCTCGTGCTCCGGCGGAAGACCGAGCACTTCAGGACCGACGCCGCGCTCGCGGAATGGGTCGAAAAGACGCCCGGCGCCCTCGTGCTCGCGGACGAAAGCGAGCGGCGGCACTGGACGGACGCGCGGCTCTCGACGCTCGTCGTCCTCGATCGGCAGAGCGTGGGCGGCGACGTGGCTCTCCTCCTGGGTCGGCCATGACGTCACTCCGCGGCTCACTCGAATTTCCGGAGACCGAAAGGCGACATTCGGGACGCCACGAGGTGGTGGACGCAGTGTTCACGCGCGACGGCGCGAGGATTCCCGTCGTCGTCAAGAAGGTGCCGCTGGACCTTCGTCAACGCCTGACGGTTCCCAAGGCGCTGCGTTCCCTCGCGACGGCGCGTGCTCTCCTCGCCCGCGGGCTCGCGACCCCCGAGCCGCTCGCGGCGGAGGTCGTGGGGAACGAAAGCTGGTACGTGGCGCGCCGGCTCGAGGGGGCCTCGCAGATTCGCGCCTGGTTCCTCCGCCGGGACGATCCTCGGCGCCCCGATCCCCCCCTGCCGTTCTCCTTCGAGGAGATCGTCGAGGCCCTCGGAGGACTGGCGCGGCGAATGCACGACGCGGGCATCTTCTTTCGCGACTTCACCGACGGGAACGTCCTCGTGACGGAGGAATCCGGAGCGCTTCGGCTGTGGCTGGTAGACCTGAACCGGGCCCGGGTGGGAGAAGCGCCCGTACCGCGGCTGTCCAGGTACCGGGACCTCGCGCGTCCGGGACTGAACCGGCCCGAGGACGTGAACCTTCTTCTTTCCAGCTACTTCCGGCCTGAACCCGTTCCGGACCCTTCAGTCCGTGCCGTGCGTTGGCTCAGGCGGAGAATCGTCCTGTGGGACGATTTCAAAGCTCTCGCGAGGCCCTGGAGGCGCCGAGAGCCGGAGCGGGCTATCCTCACTGCCGACAGCCGGATACGCGGTAAACCGAGGGCCTGAGGGGCGCGTCCAATCGGGGTGAGCCGAACCGGGCTGGCCCCCGTCGTGACGTTTCCGGGAAGATGCTGGGCTGAGCAAGAACCTCTTGATGAAGGTCTCGAACCACGGGCGGCAGGAGACGTGACCGAGGACGCGCGCGCCGCGAAGCTGAGCCGCGAGGCGGAGATTCTCTCTCGCGTCGTCGCGGGCGACGTGGACGCCTTCGAGTATTTCGTCACGACGTACCAGAAGCGCATCACGCGCTTCGTCTACACGCTTCTCCGCGATTCCACCGACGCCGACGGCGTCGCGCAGGACGTCTTCGTGAAGGCCTTTCGCGCGCTTCCCGAGTTCAAGGGGCAGTCGGCCTTCGAGACGTGGCTCACGCGCATCGCGATCAACGCCGTGCGCGACCACGTTCGCCGGCGCAAGCCGGTCGTGTTCTTCTCCGAGCTGCGCGACGACCTGAACGACGACGGTCCCGAGCTTCCCGCCGCATTCGATCCGGCCGACGGCACGTCCCCCGAGCGCGACCTCCTCTCGCGGGACATCCGGCGCCGCATCGCGGAAGCGCTCGTCGCGCTGTCGCCGAGGCAGCGCGCCATCTTCGTCATGAAACACTACGAGGAGAAGTCCATCGCCGAGATCGGGGCAGCCACCGGCCTCGATGAGGGGACGATCAAGTCGCACCTCTTTCGCGCGGCGCGAAAGCTGCGCGAGCGTCTGGAGGACCTCCGATGAACGCCACCCGCCACCTCACCTCCGACGAGATCGTCGAGCGCGTGTTTCCGGGCGACGACCGTCCGGCCGCCGTACCCGAGCACCTCGCGACGTGCGTCGCCTGCCAGGAGCGCGTCGCCACCCTGCGCGAAGCCTGGCTTCTCGACCGTGGCGCCGTGAGCGGGGCCGTGGACGACCTGCCGGCCGCGTTCTGGGAGGCGCAGGCCGCGGCGACCATGGCGGTCGTGCGCGCCGAGGCCCCGGAAGAGGTCGCGGTGGCCGATGTGCGCGTCTTCGCGTCGCGGATGCGCGGCATCCTCCGGCATCCGGCCCTCGCCGTGTCGAGTCTCGTGGCCGCGCTGCTCCTCGTCGCCGGCCTCTCGCGCCTGCACTCCTCTTCGACGGCGCTCGTCGTGCGCACGGCGGCGGTGAAGAACAGCGAGACCCGAGAGAAGACTCCCGCTCCCGTGACGGACGCCTCCGACGACGAACTGCTCGTGTCGGTCGACCGCGCGCTCGAAGACTCCTCGCTCGCGGGCTTCATCGTGGAGGAGACGCTATGAACCACGTCGTCGGAAGGCTCGCCGCCGTCGCGTTCGTGGTCTTCGCGCCCGCCCTCGCGCGTCCCGCCGGCGCCCAGATGCTGGAGGCGCCTCCCGGCAAATGGTGGAAGCGCCCGCGCATCGTCCAGATGCTCAACCTCAGCGGCGATCAGCAGGCGAAGCTGGAAGACATCTTCTCGCGCCGGCGGCGCGAATTCGTGGACCTCAAGGCCGACGTGGAGCGCCACCAGATCGATGTCGAGGAGCTCGTCGCGAAGAAGGACTCCGATCCCAAGAAGGTCTCCGCGTCGGTGGAGGCGCTGGAGCAGTCGCGGCTCAAGCTGCGCAGGGCGCTGACGATGATGTTCCTCGAGCAAAAGGACGTCCTGACGGCCGAGCAGTGGCAGCAGGTCCTCGACCGCCGCGAACAATGGCGCAAGGAGCGCCAGATGGAGAGGCGCGGCGCGCCGAAGAACGACTGAGCCTCAGGGCGCCGGGGTGCCGAGAGCCTTCGGCGCCCCGCCGCGTCCGCGGGCGGCCGCGAGGGCGAAGAGCGCGAGGAGTCCCGGCAGAGCGAGGAAGACCGCGTAGGGAATGCGCGTGGCGCCGCCGGCCTGCAGACGATACTGAAGCGCGGTGGCGCCGCCCACGAGGAGCGCGCCCGGCACGAGCCGCAGCGGCTTCCAGCGTCCGAAGACGACGAGCGCGAGCGCGAGGAAGCCGCGCCCGGCCGTCACGCCCTCCACGAACGTGGGCGACACCGTGAGGACGAGGAGAGCGCCACCCAGAGCGCCCAGCCCGCCCGCCGCGACGGAGGCGGCCGTGCGCACGGTCACGACCGAGCGCCCCGCCGCCGCCAGCCCGAGCGGATTTTCGCCAGCGGCCACGAGCGCGAGGCCCGGCCGCGTGCGCGCAAGAAAGACCTCCAGAACGGCCGGAAGAAGGAAGGCCACGAGGACTGCCGCCGGAAGGCCGAAGAGGAAGGGCGGGAGCGTCTTCACCTCGAGAACAGAGCCGGTCGTCCCGGCGAGAAGCTGGTAGGAAAACGCGGTCCCGCCCGCGGCCACGAGGTTCCATGCGGTGCCGACGAGGATGGGATCTGCCCGGCCGGCCACGGCGAAGACCGCGAACACGGCGCCCGCGAGAAGGCCCGCTGACGCGGCGGCGAGGAGCGCGGCGTGAGGGCCCGCCCCGGAGCGTGCGGCGGCGAAGGCGGTGAACGCTCCGATGAGCATCGTGCCCTCGAGCCCGATCTGGATGGACCCCGCGCGCTCGAGGAGCAGCTCGCCGGCCGCCGCGACGAGCAGCGGCGCCGCGAGGAGGAGCGCGACGGCGAGAAAGCCGCTCATGCGCTCTTCGGCGTCAGGCGCGCGCGCGCCGCGAGGACCGCGAGGACCAGGACGCCGGGCACGATCGTGGCGAGCGCGCCCGGGACGCCCGTGTCGCGCTGCATCGCGGACGAGCCCGCGCCGAGCGCCGCGAACACGAGCGCCGAGGCCGCCGCGCCGAGAGGGTGAGATCCGCCGAGGAGCGCCGCGGCGATTCCCGTGTAGCCTACGCCGGCCGAGAAAGGGTCGTAGAGGCGGCCCGTCACAGCGAGCACCTCGAAGCCGCCCGCGAGTCCCGCGAGCGCACCCGAGGCGGTGAACGCGAGGAGCCGCAACCGCGCTCCGGGCAGGCCGATCGCCCGCGCGGCGGCCGGGGCCAATCCGATGGCTCGCAGCTTCAGGCCCAAAGGCGTCCTTCCCAGGACGAGCGTGGCGAAGAGAGCCAGCGCGAGCGCCACGAGGATCGCGGCCGTGGCGCGGCTTCCCGAGACGAGGGGCGCGAGTCGCACGGCGTCCGGGAGCGCGCGGCTCTGGGGATAGTCGCCCGCCGGGTCCTGCAGCGCGCCGCGCACGAGTCCGCTCACTGCCGCCGCGGCGACGAGGTTCAGAAGGATGGTGGAGAGAACCTCCGGCACGCCCCGCCGCGCCTCGAGGAACGCGGCCGGCAGCACCCAAAGCGCTCCCGCGAAAGCGCCCGCGGCGAGAAGACCGGCGCGCGCGAGGACCGGGGCTCCGGACAGCAGCGGCCCCACGGCCGCCGCGGCGAGCGCGCCGGCGAGGAACTGTCCCTCGAGGCCTATGTTCAGGACGCCCGCGCGGAAAGCGAGGCTCGCGCCGGTCGCGGTGAGGACGAGGGCGGTCGCGCGCGCCAGCGTTTCGCCGAGCGCCGCGCGGGAGCCGACCGCGCCCTCGGCGAGCGAGCGGATCGCGTCGAGAGGTGACGCGCCCGCGAGCAGCGCGAGACCCAGGAGCGCCGCGGCGGCGGCTGAAAGCGCCGTTGCCGCGACCGCGAGGCGGCGCGTTGTCGATTCCCCCTTCATGCCGCGAGCCCGGCCATGAGGCGTGAGAGCGTCTCGACAGGCGTCGTGGGCGCGAACGGCGGCGAGAGCCGCCCGCGGGTGACGACGCGGAGGGGCGCGCCGAAGAGCTGCGCTTCGTCGGGATCGGCGGTGACGACGAGCGCCGCCGCGCCCGAGCGGCAGCCCTCGAGAATGCGGCCCCGGACTGCGGCGGCGGACGCGAGGTCGAGGCCCCGCGTCGGATGGACGGCCACGAGAACGCCGGGCCTGGGCGCCAGCTCGCGCGCGAGAACGAGCTTCTGCTGGTTTCCGCCGGAGAGGGAACCGGCGAGAGCGGCGGGCGAGGCCGCGCGGATGCCAAAAGAGACCAGCCGCTCCCCGGCACGGGTCTGCATCGCGGCGCGATCCAGGAAGACGCGGCCCGGCGGATCGGGAAGGGCGAGATTCTCCGAAAGCGAGAGTTCCGCCACGAGTCCTTCCTCGCGCCGGTCGGCGGGCACGAACGCCCCGCCCGCCGCCCGAAACGCGAGCGGGTCTCCCGAGGGCGGAAGCGGCACGCCGCCAACCTCGACGCGTCCCGAGAATCGCTCCAGTCCCGCGATCGCGCGGGCGATCGTGTCGGCGCCGTTGCCGTCGATCGCGAGGAGGACGAGCAGCTCGCCGGGGGAGAGGGAAAGAGAAATACTTTCTGCTCGGACCGCTCGCGCCGCGTCCGGGGCGAATCCGCTCAGCTCGAGGCTTGGGACAGGCTGGTTCGCGGCGCTGCGCGCCGCGTGCTTAGAAGGGTGAGTGTCGACGGAGCGGATCGGTGCGCCGGAGCGCCCCACGAGCTGCACGTCGCCCAAATCACCCTCTAAGAAAATCTTCTTCTTCTCTTCTTCTTTTGTTTCGTCTTTCAAATCCGCGCCCGCGATCAGCAGCCCGCCGATTTCCTCGGGCGTCGTCTCGCTGACGCGGCAGGTCTTGACCGACCGCCCCCGCGCCAGGAGCGTCAGCCGGTCGGCGAACGCAAAGACCTCGGCGAGGCGGTGCGTGATCAGGACGACGGCGCCGTCCGCGTCCGTCCGTTTCCTGAGCGACGCGAAGAGCGACACCGTCTCGTCGTGGGAAAGGACGGCCGTCGGCTCGTCGAGGATGAGGATCTCGGGGTCCCCCGCGAGGGCCCCGGCGATCTCGATGCGTTGGCGTGTGCCGACGGGGAGCGAGTCGATGCGGGCGTCGGCGTCGCCGAGATCGAAGGCGAACGCCTCCGTGAGCCGCACGACGCGGGAGCGGCGCGCCGCGGCTGATTCGAAGAAGGGCGCTCTTGGATCGAGAAAGGCGAGGTTGTCGGCCACGCTTGCCGCGCCGATCAGAAGGTCGTGCTGGGGCACGAGCGCGAGTCCGGCGTCGCGGGCGTCGCGCGCGCGGCGGAACGAAACCGGCGACCCGTTCCTGAAGACCTCGCCCGAGTCGGCCGCGAGGCGCCCCGCGGCGATCGACACGAGCGTGGACTTGCCCGCGCCGTTCTCGCCGAGGAGGGCGTGGATCTCGCCCCGAAAGACGACGAGATTTGCTTCGGAAAGAGCCTGGGTTTCCCCGAAGCGTTTCGAAATGTGCCGGAGTTCGAGCGACGGGACCGAAGAGGAAGACGGGGACAAAGATGAAGATCTCTTAGAAGGGTGTGTGGGCATCTGCGCAGCGGAACCGCGGGGTCCTTGCCCGGACACCTCGCTCACTCACCCCTCGAAGAATCAGCGGCGCGCAGCGCCGCTGCAGAAATGTCTTCGCTCAGAAATTCCCTCTCGGGACGACGAGTGTCCCGGTCTTGATTTTCTCCTCCGCCTCCCGGGCCTCTTCGACGACAGCCGGTGGGACATTCGGCAACGCGGCGGGGTTCCATACGAACGAGATCACGCCGCCCGAGAGGCCGTAGCGGAGGGGCTTGCCGTCGAACGTGCCGTCCTTGACGCGGCGCGCGGTCTCGACGAAGGCGCGCGGCATGTCGATGACGGCCGAAGCGAGGACTGCCGGCGAGAGCGCGTTCTGGTTCTTGTTCGTGCCGAACGCCCAGATGCCGCGCTCCTCGGCGCCCTTGAAGACGCCGAGCGCGGCGGCGTCGGCGTTCTGGAAGAGGAAGTCGCAGCCCTGGTCCGCGAGGGCGAGCGCCGCGGCCTTCGCGCCCGCCACGTCCTCGAACGAGCCCGTGAAGACGGGCCGCGCGACCCCGCCCGGGTGTCCCGCCGCGAAGCCCGCGCCGTAGGCGAGGAACGTGGACTTGATGGACGGCAGTTCCAGGCCGCCCACCATGCCGGCCTTGCCGCTCTTCGTCATGCGGCCCGAGACGAGGCCGCACAGATAGGTCGCCTGCTCCAGCTCGAAGACGATCGGCGCTAGGTTCGGCGCGGTCTTCGAGCCTGACGTCGTCACGAAGACCGTGTTCGGGTACTCCTTCGCGACCCGCGCCGCCGCGTCCTGGAACTCGAAGCCGTGGCCGAACACGAGGCGCGTTCCCTTCGCGGCGTAAGCGCGGAACTGCTCCTCGTATTCCGAGGGCGCCTTCACCTGCACGTGTGAGATGGACGCGCCAAGCTCCTTCTCGATCGCGCGGACCCCCTCGTACGCGCCCGCGTTCCAGCCCGCGTCCGAGATCGGACCGGGCGTCAGAAGCGCGACGCTGAAGCCGCCCGGCCGTGCCTGCTGCTCCCCCCTGCCGCAGGAGACGAGAACGAGGGCGAAGGCGGCGAGGAGGATCGACCGCCGGGGCTTCATGTCCCGATTATGCCGCGCGGACCTATCATCGAAAGGTGGCGCTCACGCTCGACGCCGCGGCCCGCGCGGCCATTCTCGACTTCGTCCGGCCGCTTTCGGTGGGACTCGACGGGATGACGAACTTCGGGTTTGTCGAGAAGAGAATTCGGATTTCGGATTTCTTAGAAAGTGAAGAGGGCGCCGGATCGTCGGGGGTCGCCGGAGCGGATCCGGTGCGGCTCTTTCTCCTGGCCTCCTTCGCGGGGCTTCCGTCGGCGCGTCGCATCACGCCCGACAGCCGCGAGGACCTGCTTCTGCGTTCCCTCCGGATTCCATTCGAAGAAATCTCCTCGCTCGTCTCTTCTCTCAAGAGGATCGAGGCCGACCCGCAGAGCCCCGAGGAGAAGATCGTCCACGACGCGATGCTGCTCGAGTCCGTCGGCGCCTACGGCGTAACGCAGCTCCTCGTCGCGGGCGCTCGCGACCGCATGACGCTCGCCGAGATGGCGCGGGAGATCGCGGAGAAGATGGCGGCCGCCCGCTTCGCGACGCCTGCCGGCCTTCGCCTCGCGGCCGATCGCGTCGCCTTTGCGACTTTGTTCGCGCGGAAGCTCGCCGAGGAGGCGGGGGAGTTCGAGGCCCTCGCGCCGGGCTCGTGACGTCCGCCGCTGGTCGAAGGACGTTCGCGCTTCGTCTTCACTCTCCTCTGAGCGACCGCCCCGCGTCCACGGTGACGATCTGGCCGGTCATCGAGCGGTTCTCGAGCACCGCGACGGCCATCGCCATCAGATCCGCGACGTCCACCTTTCGCGCGAGAGGTGACTTCGCGACGAGGGCCGCGACGGCCTCCGCGCTCATCGCCGCGGGCGGCATGACGACGCCGGGCGCGACCGCGTTGACGCGCACCGCCGGGCCGAGCGCGACGGCCAGGTTCCTGACGAGCGCGTTGAGCGCGGCTTTCGCGGCCGAATGCGGGATGTGTGTCGGCCACGCCTGGGTCGCCGCGATGTCGGAGACGAAGAGAATGGACCCGGACGCCCGCGCGAGCGCGGGCGCCGCCGCCTGCGCGAGGAAGAACGCGGCGCGCGGCACGGCGCGGAACACGGCTTCCCAGTCCGCGAGCGTCACCTCGGAGAACGGCTTCGGGATCCACGGCGACGCGGCGTGGACGAGGGCGTCGAGGCGGGGGGAAGAGGGAGAAAGCGACGGAGTTGAGGAAGACGAAGCGAAGAGGGACGAAGAGAAGATTTCTTTGAATAGTTTGGGAGGCGCGCCGTCGGCGGCGAGATCCGCCTGAAACGCCTCTGCGCGGACGCCCTCTTCCTTTCTAAGAAAATCTACTGCACGACCCGCCTCCTCGGGATCGCTTCTGAAGGAGAGGGCGATCGAATAGCCGTTCTTCGCCAGCGCCTTCGCGAATTCGAATCCGAGCCGCTTTGCGCCGCCCGTGACGAGGGCGACCCTCACGGCGCCCGGCTCACCGCTCACGGGGCGCTCCCCGGCGCGGGAGGCACGAGCGTCAAGGCCTCGTCCATGAGCTGGTTCGTCCCCGACATTGCCACGACCTCGCGAGAGAAGGCGACGGCGTGGAGGAGCACGCAGGCGATCGCGGCGACGAGGTGCAGAGAGGCCGGCGTCCTGCCGGTGTGCGCGGTCACGCCGAGAAGTCCGGTGGCGAGCGCGGACAGCGGAGCGAAGGTGCAGAGCGCCGAGGTCCTCATCTTGAAGCCGCGCACGCGGGCGAGGATGTAG
>JBGQDL010000038.1:0-26113 GCA_041495865.1 Thermoanaerobaculia bacterium
ACCGCGCCCGCGGGCACGAGCACCGCCCGGCGCCTGTTCAGGTCGAGGAACGCGCGCCCCGTCAGGCCGGTCGGAACGGTGCTTCCCGAAAGCTCGATCGTCGCGGTGAACGTGTGGCTCGCCGGATCGGCCCCGGGCGACATCTCCACGACCGTTCCCTTGAGCTCGGAGGCGATTCCGTCCACGCGTACCATCAGCGAGCGCCCGATCGCGAGGCCCGAGGCCGTGGCCGTGCTCGCCGGAACGGAGGTGACGAGGCGCCGACCGGTCGCGGACTCCACGGTGACGAGCGGCCGGCCGGGCGCCGCGAGATCGCCGGGCTCCACGAGGCGCGCGGCTACACGGCCCGCGAAGGGCGCGGTCACCTTCGATTCGCCTGCGACCGAGGCAGCCGCCGAGACGGCTCCCTCTCCCTGCTGGACGGCGCCCCTGGCCTGCTCGTATTGCATGCGCGCCATGTCGAGCTCCAGCTCCGAGGCGGACCCCGACTTCGCGAGCGCCTCGAAGCGTCGGAAGTTGCGCTCGGCGAGCGCGAGCGCGGCCTGGGCCTGCGCGAGCGCGCCCTTCGCCTGCGCCTCCTGACCCCGTGCCGTCTGAGGGTCGATCTCGACGAGCACGTCGCCGGGTTTCACGGCGTCGCCCACGCGCGCCCTGACGGCCACGACATTCGCCATGACGCGGCTCGAGACGCTGGCCGTCCTGTCCGCGGCCACGGTGCCGTACAGCTCGGCGCGGTCGGGCACGTCCACGACCTCGACGACGGCCGTGGCCGCCACGACCGGAGAAAGAGGAGGGTTCTTCTTAGAAGGTGAATGCGGACCGGCGCAGCCGGCGAGGACCGCCGAAGCGCCACCGGCGGCGAGCAGGCCGACGAACACCTTCGAAGGAAATCCGAATCCGAATCCGATTCTCTTGCCGATCTTCACTCCGTTCCTCCATCCAGAACGCTCTCGGGGCGCCGCCCGGCGCGCACCGCGAGCCTGAAAGCGGCGGCGTGCGCCTCGGCGCGCGCCACGAGCTCTCGCGTCTCGGCCTCGCGCCGGGACGTCGAGGCGTCGAGCAGGTCGAGCGTTTTCACGATGCCCGACCGGAAACGCTCGTCCGTGATTCTCTCGGCCTCGCGTGCCGCGGCGAGAGCCTTCTTAGCCGTCTCATGGCGGGCCCGCGCGGTGCGGGCTTCCTCGAACGCCTGCCGGACCTCGAGGCGGGCTCCGCCTTCGGCCTGAAGGACGTCCTCGCGCGCCGCGCGGGCGTCGGCGCGCGAGGCGGCTGCCGCGGCGCGGTCGGCGCCGCCCTGAAAGACGTTCCACGTCGCGACCGCCATGAGGGAGCCGGACGTGCCGCCCGATCCGAAGAGCTTGTCGCCATAGAGCTCGCCTCGCGCGACGAGCGCGACCTTTGGCCAGTACGGCGCCCGTTTGACCTTTTCCTCGAGCTCTCCCGCGGCGAGGAGCTTTCGAGCCGAGACGAGGTCGGCACGCGTGTCGGCGGTTGCGAGCCACGCGTCGACCGGTTCCTCGAGCGCGCGCGGCTCGGGCAGGGGAGCGAGCGTCCACGAGGCGTCGCCCGCGGCGCGCAGCCGAAACGCGAGATTCGCGTTCGCGATCCTCGCGCGACCGTCGGCTTCGGCCA
This sequence comes from Thermoanaerobaculia bacterium, assembly GCA_041495865.1. Classification (GTDB taxonomy): domain Bacteria; phylum Acidobacteriota; class Thermoanaerobaculia; order UBA5066; family UBA5066; genus Fen-183. The sequence continues at coordinate 1,633 of JBGQDL010000038.1, forward strand.
CGAGGTCGTCGATGCGGGAAAGCTCGACTTCGGCCCGAAGCAGATCGGACTTCACGAGCATGCCCTGCTCGACGTAGTTCCGCGCGAAAGCCACGTGAGCCCGCACGGTTTCGCGCGATTTCCGGAGAAGCCCGGTGTACTCCTCCGCCTGCGCGACCATGACGTACGCCTCAGCCGCGGCGAGCGCCGCTTTGTGCGCGGCCCAGTCGGCCGCGCCGCCGGCCGCGTCGGCCGCGTCCTGGGCCTGCTCGATCCTTCCCGAAAGCTCGCCACCGGTGAAGAGGGGGAGCGTGACCTCGGCCCGCGTGATTCCCGTGTTGATCGGAGCGGGCTTGTTCGGATCCGTCGACACGAACTCGGGAAACGAAAAGCTCCCCTGGTTGAGCTTGAAGGCGAAGACCTCGGCCGGGTTGCTCGTCCGGTCATAGAGGGCGGTGAGGTTCACCGACGGCAGCCGGAAGGCCCTCGCCTGGGAGGCGCGCGCCTCGGCGGCCTCGTGCCGGTTCCGGGCGGCGGTGACTTCCCGGGCGTTCTCGCGGGCGCGCTGCATGGCGCCCGCGAGAGTCAGGGGCTCGTCGGCCCGGAGGGGAGGCGCCGGGAGGGCGAGGAGGGCCAGAAGAACGAGAGGCATGAGGGGCTTGCATTTCGCGGCCATATGAACTACTCTATAGCCATAGAGTGATGAATGTCAAGAGCAGGGATGCCCGTTCGAAAAGGAGATCCTCATGACCGTCAACGAAGCGCTCCGTGGAATCGCCGGTTTTTTCGTCCTCGTGTCCGTCGCGCTCGGCTACTTCCTGCACCCGGGTTTCTTCCTCTTCACGGCCTTCGTCGGAGCGAACCTCCTGCAGTCGGCCTTTTCGAAGACCTGCCCGATGATGGCCGTCCTCAGGATGGCGGGGGTGAAGGAGACGCGCGAGGCGCCGAAGGCCGCCTGCTGCGCCGGCGGGGCCGCGTGAACATCGCCGTCTCGTTCCCCGGCGGCGTCGCGGTCGAGGCCGACGTGAAGGGCCGGAGGGTGCGGACCGATCAGCCGCCGCCGCTCGGAGGCGGCACGGCCGCCTCCCCGTTCGACCTCTTCCTGGCCTCGATCGCGACGTGCATGGGCTTCTACGCCCTGCGCTTCTGTCAGGAGCGCGGGATCGCGGCGGAAGGGCTCGGGCTCTCGCTCGAGACCGTATATGACGAGGTGAAAAAGCGCCTCGCGACGATCCGCGTGGCGCTCACGCTGCCGCCCGGCTTCCCCGGGAAGTACGAGGGCGCGATCCGCCGCGCCGTCGACCAGTGCGCCGTCAAGAAACACATGGTCGAGCCACCCGCGTTCGAGCTGAATGTCTCCTGAGGCGACCGGGGCCGGCGACGCTCAGGCCGGGTCCGCGAGAATCGCCGACAGCCGGTCCACGATGGCCTTCCCCGCGCTTCTTTCGTAAGGCGCCGCGTAAAACCCCGCAAGGTCGAGGGGCGGGTGCAGGGTGAGGTGGCACTTTCTCAAGATCTTACCCGGGATCTGCTTGTAGAGCAGGAGCCTGCGGAAGCCGTCCACGCGCACGGGAACGGCCACGGCCTTCGTGCGGTGGAGAAGCTGGGCGACGCCGGGGCGCAGCGGCGCGCCCTTCTGGGTAGTGCCGGCGGGAAAGTGAAGAAGCCAGCCGTTCGCGATCGCCTCCTCCACCTTCGCAACACCCTCGAAGTCGACCGCCCTCTTCACCTCTTGCCCGCCCTCGCGGAAACTGCGGCGAAACGTGACGCCGCCCGCTTTCGTGAAGAGTTGAGTCAGGGGGTTCTGCTTCATCGTCTCCGTCGCGGCCGAGAACCGCATGAACGGGTCTTCGAGAGGAAGGCGATGCCGCACGTACACGACGTCGAAAATCGCCATCGCTTCCATGAAATACGTCTGGTGGTTCGAGAGGAACACGACGTTCTTCCGCGGGAGCCTGTCGATGATCGCGTCGCCCGTGACCCGGACGCGGTTCAGGAGCCGGAAGTAGGGGATCGTGAAGCCGAGCCCGAGGCTCGTGATGATCCCGCGGCGAAGCCAGCGGTCCGCGAACGTCTGCCCGAGGGTGGCCAATCTGGGGGGATTCTAGATGAGGCCGCGGTCAGAGGCGGGCGCCCTGCTCGATTCCCCAGACGACCATATCCGTGGACTTCGGCGCGTGGCCGAGGCGGCGCACCATCGAGGCGATCTGGCCGCGGTGGTACGTCTGGTGGTTCACGACGTGCCGCACGACGACCCAGAACGGGGCGGTTTTCTCCTCGCCTTTCAGGTTCTTCCACGTGAACGGGCCCGCGAGGCGTTCCGAGGTATAGGCGGCGAGGTGCCGGCGGTGCTTCTCGTCGGCGGCAAGGAGAACGCGCGCGGCGTCCTCGAGGCCCGGCAGCTCGTCGACCGTCGCGAGGCGCGTCGCTTCGCGGCCGGAGAAGCGCTCGGCCCAGGCGTCCGTGGCGCCCGCGAGGTGGACGAAGGTGGCCCTGAGCGACGGCCAGCCGCCGCCCTGCTCCTTCACGTAGTCGGCCTTGGGCAGCGCCCGCAGCGTTTCGAGGACCCGCGCGTTCGCCCAGGAGTTGAAGGCGTACAAGGACTCGAGGTCGTCCTTCGGGCCGTTCACTTCGCGGGATCCTCCACGATCGTGTTCGTGAGCGTTCCGAGTCCCTCGATCGTGAGGCTCACGACGTCGCCCGGCTTCAGCCACTGGTCGTGCGTGATCTTCGAGCCGTTCAGCTCGAGGAAGCAGCCGGTCCCCACCGTGCCGGAGGCGATCACCTCGCCGGGCTCGAGCGTGACACCGTCGGCGGCGCGCTGGATGATCTCGGCGAACGTCCAGTTCATCTGCGAGACGTCTCCCTCCGAGACCGGGACGTAGTTGACGCTCGCCGCCATGCGCGCGTGGAGGACGTTGCCCCTGGGCGAGGGAGAGAGGCGTTCCTTCAGCTCGTCCTTGGTGACGAGCCACGGGCCCATGCCCGTCGCGAAGTCCTTGCCCTTGGCCGGGCCCAGGTTGAGCTTCATCTCCTCCGCCTGGAGCGCGCGAGCCGAGAAGTCGTTCAGGACGCCGTACCCCGCGATGGCGTCGTCGGCTTCGGCGAGCGTGGGGTTCGTGATCCGTCTTCCGATCACGCAGAACGCCTCGAGCTCGAAATCGAGCTTGTCGAGCCGGCCGCGCCCGACGCGCACCTCGCCCGGCCCGACGACCGCGAGCGCGTTGGTGAAGTAGAAGACGGGGAAGAGGTCGAACTCGGGGATCATCCCGAGACCGCGGTTCCGGCGGGCCGTCTCGACGTGCTGGCGGAACGCATAGCCGTCGCGGATCGAGACGGGGCGCGGGAGGGGCGCGAGGAGCGTGACGGCCTGCTCGGCGTGGAACGCCTCGCGCGGAAGCTCCGAGGCCATGCCCGCCAGAGAGAGGGCTCGCGGGAGGAGCGCGTTCGACCGGGCGAGGAAATCGAGCATCCCCAGCTTGGCGAACGCCGTGTCCGCTCGCGCGAACTCGAGGATCCGGTCCTCCCCGACGACCGCCCCGAGGCGCGGCCTCCCGCTCGGGAAGATGCCCGAACCCGTGTCGTCGCCCTCCGGGGGAAGGAACGTAACGAGTTTCATTCTCTAGAGTCTAGCGCCGGTGGCCGACTCTCCGCCGTAAGCTCGAAGGGTCATGCCACGTCCTCTCGGCCGCGACCGTCTCGCCGGCGTGCGGGAGGGAAAGCTCCTTCTCGCCTGCGAGGCCTCGAAGGGATGGCGCGCACGCGTGCCGTCCACGGTCACGTCGGCGGAGTTCCCGGGCACGTGCGTGCGCTGGGAGGAACAGCTCTTCGAGGTCGAGGATCTGGAGACGCGCATTGACGGAAGCGTCACGTACACGCTCGCCCTCTGGGACGAGCGCCACGCGATCCGGGAGGTCTCGACCTACACCCCCGAGACGGAGGCCGCGCGCGCGGCGGAAGGGCGCGACGCCCGACGCAGGTTCGGGGGCCGCACGGTCGTGCTCCTTCTGGCTCCGCTTCTCGGATGTCTTCCGGGAGGCGTGCAGGAGCGGCTCGAGAACGAGTACAACGTCAGGGCCTCGTGGATGTCGTGCGCCTCGGCGCTCCCGCTTCTCCTTTACGGGGCGTTCGCCGTCGTCTGGGTGCGCGCCGCTTCCTTCGGCGCGACGCTCCCTTTGCCTCCGCCGGTTCTCGTCATCAGCCAGTACTTCTTTCTCGAGTCGGCCGTGCGTTTCGCGGTCGCCCTCACGCAGGGCCGGGGCATCGGCACCTTGCCGGGGACGTTGCTCTACGAGAGCTGGCGCCTCGCGCGCCGCGGATTCGACCGCGCGGCAGCGCGCGCGGTCTCCCCGGAGCAGCCGTCCCTCTCCGACCTGCCGCCCGGCGCCTCCTCGAAGGGACGTTCCCTTGAATGATTCTCAGGTCCATTTCTTGCGTCCCCGCACATCGTGCGCGCCGCGGAGAAGCACGTTCGTAGTCTTTTCGCGATGGTCATCGCCGCAGGGTGGCTTGGAATCGTGGGCCTTCTCGCGTTCGTTCTTCCCGCGTCCAACCGCTACACGGGCCGGGTCGTGGCAATTTCGGAGAGCGCGCAGGTCGTCGTGCTCCGGGACGGCCGGCCTCAGAGCCTGCGCCTGGCCGAGGTCAGTTTCCCCAAAAAGGGGCATCCGCATGCCCGGCTGGCACGTGCGTTCGCGAGTCGGCTCGCCCTCGGCCGGGATGTGGCCGTCGAGGAGGCCCGCCTCGCGGACGGAAGCCGGATGGGCTACGTGACCCTTCCGGGCGGTGGGAGCCTGAGCGCCGAGCTCGTCAAGGCGGGCCTTGCCTGGCCGTCCGCGAAATACGGGGGCCGGCTCGCGCCCTCTCTGGTGGTCCTGCAGACGCGCGCGATGTCGGGCCGGCGCGGCCTCTGGGCCGAGGCGGCCGCGTCGACACTCTCCCGCCGGGCGCCGGCGGTCCGGGTCTCCAGGTCCGTCGACGGTCAGCCTACGGGTGTCGACGCCGACGCCGACGAGATCGAAGCGGCGTCCTCCGCGGACGCGAACGCGGGGGCGGACGCCGGGGCGGCTCTCGGCGAGAACTGAGCGCCGGCTCTCGGTCCGCCTTGCTGGTGAGATGCTACGGCGATGCCGAACCGGCTCGCCCGCGAATCCTCGCCCTATCTTCGCCAGCACGCGAACAACCCCGTGGACTGGTACCCGTGGGGCGACGAAGCCTTCGAAAAGGCACGGCGCGAGGACCGGCCCGTCTTTCTCTCGATCGGCTATTCGTCCTGCCACTGGTGTCACGTCATGGAGCGCGAGTCCTTCGAGAACGAGGAGATCGCGCGCTTCCTCAACGCGCACTGGGTCGCGGTCAAGGTCGACCGTGAGGAGCGGCCGGACGTGGACGACGTCTACATGACGGCCGTTCAGCTCACGTCGGGCCACGGGGGCTGGCCGCTGTCGGCGTTCCTCCTCCCGGACAAGAAGCCCTTCTTCGCCGGCACCTATTTCCCGCCCGACGACCGGCACGGCCGGCCGGGCTTCCTCACGGTTCTCAGGCGGCTCGAGGCCGCGTGGCGCGAGAGACGCGAGGACCTCGAGAACGGCGCCGCGGAGATCGCCGGCGAAGTCGCCGCGGCATCCGACATCGCCGGCCGGAGCGCGCCGGAACGTCTCTCGAGAGAGAGCCTCGGCCTCCCCGGCGCGGCCCTTTCACGCCTCTTCGACCCCGCCCACGGCGGCTTCGGCGGCGCGCCGAAGTTCCCGCCGCACCTCTCGCTCGCGTGGCTCCTCCGGCGGGCGGCGGGAGGCGATGCCGGCGCGCTCCCGATGGCGGAAGCCACGCTCGAAGCCATGGCGCTCGGCGGCATTCGCGACCATCTCGGCGGCGGCTTCCACCGCTATTCCACCGACGCCGAGTGGCTCGTCCCGCACTTCGAGAAGATGCTCACCGACAACGCGCAGCTTCTCGGCGTCTACGCGCGCGCGTACGCGCTCACGGGGCGCGACCTCTACCGCCGCGTGGCGAAGGAGACCGGGGAGTACCTGCTGCGCGAGATGACGGGCCCCGAGGGCGGCTTCTTCGCGGCGACGGACGCGGATTCGGAAGGAGAAGAGGGGAAGTATTTTGTCTGGGACCCGAGCGAAATTCGTCAGGTTCTCGGCGAAGACGACGGAAAATATTTCTGCGAATGGTACGGACTCAGGCCGGAAGGTAACTTTCGCGACGAGGCGACTGGTCGCTTCACGGGCCGCTCGATTCTCTTCCTTTCTAAGCAAATTCCTTCTGGTGCGGAAGAACGGCTCAGGCCTTTACGCGCCGCGCTCTTCGCGGCGCGTTCGCGCCGCGTGCCGCCCGCCCTCGACGACAAGCGCGTGGCGGGCTGGAACGCGCTCGCGGTCTCGGGGCTCGCGATCGCCGGCCGCATCCTGAACGAGGTGCGCTTCCTCGACGCGGCGCGGGCGGGAGCGCGCTTTCTGCTGGAGGAGTGCCGGGATTCCACGGGACGGCTCCAGCGCACCTGGAAAGACGGCGCCGCGAAGATCCCCGCGTTCCTCGAGGACGAGGCCTTTTTCGCGCACGCGCTTCACGATCTCGCGGAAGCGGACGACGAGGGAGGCCCCGGCGTGTGGCGAAACGAGGCCGTCGCCGCGGCGGCCTCGATGCGCGCGCGGTTCGGAAGGAAGGTCGGGCCGGGCTTCACGTTCTCCGGCGACGGAAACGAGACGCTCCTCGTGAACGGGCGAGACCTCTTCGACAAAGCCACCCCCTCGGCCTCCGGCGCCGCCGCGTGGGCGCTCGCGCGCCTCGCCCTCGAAACCGGCGACCGCGATCTCGCCCGCGAGGCGCGCGCGGCCGCCGAGGAAGTCTCCTGGCTCATGGCGCGGTCGCCCCACGGCACCGAGTCGTGGTTCTTCGCTTTGGCGGCCCTGCTCGAGTTCGACGATAGATTCGGTTTGCTCCCTCTCGCAGACATCGGCGGCGTGCAGCGACCACCCGTGGGGCCGGGGGACAGCGGTTTTTCTTTGAAGGTGAATAGGGCGGAAGCGAAGGCAGCGCCGGAGCGCGTCGAGATGAGTTCGCCCGCGGGAGAACTCTCTGTCTCATTCCCTTCTAAGCACCGCGCGCAGCGCGGAAGTACGTCACGAATCGCGCTGAGGCTGAAGATCAAGGACGGCTGGCACCTCCAGGGGCCCGACGGCCTGAGCATCGAGGTGTCGGGCGGGTCCCCTCCCGAATTCACTTTCGAAGAAATCTCTCTGCCGGCGCCCTCGCGCATCGAAGACACGAGCGGCGAGGCGCTCTCAGGCTGGCACGGGACCTTCGAAGCAAATCTCTCCTTCTTTCTTTCTCCGTCCGCGACGCGAGGAACGCGCGACGTGAACGTGAAGGTGCGCTATCGCGCCTGCGGTGAAGGCGCGTGCCGGCCGGAGGCGGCGCTGTCGCTGTCGGTCCCGGTCGAGATAGTCTGACCCGCCTCGGTTAACCTAGACGCCAGGTGCAGCGACATTTCCCGACGGGTCTCGCTCTCGCGTTGCTCTTCTGCCTGGCGTTTTTCCCCTGCGCGGCGGGGGCGGCGCCGCCCGAGACGGACGAGGCGCGAGCGGCCCGTGCGCTCCGGGCCCGCGAGGCGGGGGACTACCCCACGGCAATTCGGATTCTCCAGGAGGTCGTCGAGGTCGAGCCTCGTCCGGCGTGGCTGGGACTTCTGGCCGAAACGCTGGCCTGGGACAAGGAATTCGATGAGGCCGAGAGGGTCTACCGAGGCGCGTTGAAGAGAGTCCCCGGCTCGAGGGATCTCGAGCTGGGGCTGGCGCGCGTCCTCGCGTGGCAGGGCCGCTATCCCGAGGCGCGGCTCGCCCTCTCACGGCTGGTGGATCGAAGCCCCGACGACGTCGAGGCCCGGGAGTCGCTCGCGCTCGTCGAGTACTGGAGCGGAGACTACCGCTCGGCCGCACGGGACTTTCGGCGTGTTCTGAGAACGCGTCCGGACAGCGCCGAGGCGCGGCGAGGCCTGGCTGGAATCGAGAGCACCTCAGCCGCGCGGTACGAGGTCTCGACGGTCTTCGGCAGCGACGACCAGCCGTACCGCGTCGGACGATTCCAGGCCGTGGGGTCGGCCTTCTCCGATCCCCTCACGCGCTGGGACGGCGCTGTCGGGTCGCACGTCCTTCGCGCCGCCGGCCAGGGTGACTCGAACGGCGTCGCCCCTTATGCGCGCCTCGGCCTGGAGACCGTGATTCCGTCCGTCCGCCTGACGATCACCCCGTGGATCGAAGCGCTGCGCTTCCCGGACGGCCGCACGGAGGGGCTCTGGGGAATCGCGCTCCGGCACCCTCTCGGGCCATCCGGAAACGTGACTGTCCACGCAAGCCGGCAGGAACTGCTCACGGTTCGCTCTTCGCTCGACGATCATCCGAGCGTGACGAGCGTCGGCGTCGCGTGGGACTGGAAGCCGCCCTCGGGCTGGCTCGCGCAGCTCGAGGCGTCGCGCCTCCGGTATTTCGATGCCAACGACGGCCTGTCCGTGAACGCATTCGCCCTCGCGCCCCTCGGCTCGCGCTCGGGATTCGTGCTCTCGGCAGGGCCCGCCGTTTCCTTCCAGGATGCCGACGAGAGTCGTTTTCAGCTCGCGAGCACGGTCAGCGCGCCGCTTCCCGGCGGTGGTTTCCGCTACGAGTACACCGGCCAGTACGACCCCTACTGGACCCCGCACCGGCTCTGGGACGTTCGCCTCGTGGCCGTCGTCCAGGGGAACGTGTCCCGAAATCTGACGGCCAAGGTCCAGGCGGACAGCGGCTACGCGCGCGATCGGGCGGTCGGCTTCGGGCCCGGGACGGGATCCACGGCAGTCCCGCCGGCGGCGTTCTCGTTCTTCTTCGAACGCGCGTACCACCCCTGGCGCGTCGCCGCGTCGCTGGCTCTGGCGCTCACGTCCGGCGCGCGGCTCGAGGTCGGCTACGAGCACCGGGCCACCGTCTTCTACACGAGCGACATGCTGCATGCGACCCTGGGCGGACGTTTCTGAGATCTTTCACCACCGGCGTGCGAAGCCCGTCGAGAGATGGGAGCGGTGGATTCTCGGCCTCCTCCTGTTTCTCGGCCTTCAAAGCGTGCTTTACATGGCGTGGTGGTGGTTTCGGCTGCGGCACGTCGAGAACGTGCTCCTCTTCGCGCTGTTGTCCCTCGCGACGTGGTACGGCATCTTCCGGATGATGGTCGGCTGGTACAACGTCTTTCACATCGAACAGCCCGAGGTGAAGCCGGCGCCCCCCGGCCTTTCCGTCGCGATCTTCACGACGTCCTCGCCGGGCGAGCCCTACGAGATGTTCGTGAGAACGCTGGCCGCGGCCCGGGAGATCGGGTATCCGCACCGGACGTATCTTCTCGACGACACGAAGGACCCGCGGTTCGCGCTGCTCGCCGGGGAAATGGGAGCGATCCACCTCGAGCTCGTCGGGCTGCCGGGCGCGAAGGCCGGAAAGATCAACGCCGCGCTCCGGGGCAGGACGGAGGACTTCATCCTCGTCCTCGATCCGGACCACGTCCCGTTGCCGGAGTTTCTCGACCGCGTGCTGGGGTACTTCGAGGATCCCGAAGTGGGGTTCGTCCAGGTGGCTCAGGCCTACCATAATCCGGAGGAGTCGTTCGTGGCGCGAGGAGCCGCGGAGCAGACGTTTGCGTATTACGGGCCGATCCTCCAGGGCATGCACGGAACCGGAACCGCCGTCGCGATCGGCGCGAACTGCACGTTCCGCCGCGCCGCGCTCGAGTCGATCGGCGGCCACGGCATCGGGCTGGCCGAGGACCTCGTGACTTCGATCCGGCTGCACGCGCGCGGCTGGAGGTCGGTGTACGTCCCGGAGATCGTCTCGAGGGGGCTCGTGCCCTCCGACCTCGAGTCGTATCTCAACCAGCAGCTCAAGTGGTCACGCGGCGTCCACGACGTCCTCTTCCACGAGTACCCGCGTGCCTTTCGGCGGCTGACCTGGTACCAGAGAATCTCGTACTTCATGATCGGGAGCTATTACCTCGTCGGCCTGACGAGCCTGATCTACTACGCGATTCCGCTCATTTACCTCTTCTTCGGCCGGCACCCGGCGGTCGTCCTGATGTCGGAATTCGTGCAGCACGCGCTGCCCGTGGGGCTGTGCGGAGTTGTCATTTACCGCTTCATGCAGCGCTGGCTGTGCGACCCGGCCCGTGAGCGCGGCCTCCACTGGCGCGGCACGCTTCTCAAGCTGGGTTCCTGGAGCGTGTACCTGAAGGGATTCGTGCTCTCCGTGCTCGGCGTCGCGGTTCCTTACATCCCGACGTCGAAGGAGAAGCGCACCGGAAAGTTCTGGAAGTTGGCACGGGTTCCGCTCCTTCTGATTCTTCTCTCCCTCGCCGCGGTATCGTGGACCGCATACCGGATCCTCTTCGTGTTGTCGGAAGGGCAAGTGCGGATCTCGACGGAGGTGACGCTCGGGATGGCGGGCTTTCTGGCGGTCAACTCGATCTTCATGAGCGGAAGGCTTTACGCTGCCTGGAAAGACCGTGAGCGGCCAGGAGGATGACGCCGCGCAAGAAGTACCAGGTCGCGTTTTTCGCCCTGGGCTGGCTCGTCGCCATCGGGGTCGCCTTCCAGCTCGGGCTCAAGGTGGTCGTCACGAGGCTCTACAACCGGGCGGCCGAGGGGTTGAGCGGGGTCGGCCAGGCGATCTCGGACGCCGAGGGCCGCGCGCTCACGGGCGTGCGTCACACGTCGCGAAGGGAGTACCTGGAGCCGCTCCGGCCGATTCTGCGGTCGACGGACGTCCTCAGAAACCCGCCGCGCCGCCTCTTCGGAGCCTACGACGGGGACTTTCCGCAGTCGTTCGACGGGTTCACGAAGCTCGAGGAGGGCGTCCGTTACCGGTTTCCGATCATCTCTTTCTACGCGGCCTGGGGCGACAAACCCGAGCAGCAGTTCCCGGGGCGGATGCTTTCGACCATCGACCGCATGGGCTCGGTCGCGATGATCACCTGGGAGCCATGGGTCGTCGATTTCGATCCGGAGCTGCGCGGAAACCTCCCACCGCGCGCGCAGCGCGAGTACGCGGCCCTCGCCTCGATCGCGCGCGGCGACTACGACTTCTACCTCGTCCCCTGGGCGAGGGCCGCGGCGAAGTTCGGCAGGCCGATCTTTCTCCGTTTCGCCCACGAGATGAACGACCCGTACCGCTATCCCTGGGGCCCGCAGAACGGCAACCGTCCGGAGGACTTCATCGCGGCCTGGAAGCACGTGCACCTGATCTTCCAGAAGATGAACGCTTCCAATGTTCTCTGGGTCTGGTCCCCGCACATCTCGATGCCCTGGTTCGAGTACTACTACCCGGGACCGGAATGGGTCGATTGGGTGGGCATGGGCGTTCTCAACTACGGCGGCGTCGCGTCCTGGTCGCGCTGGTGGAGCTTCCACCAGATTCTCGAGAAGGCGTACCCGGCCCTGCTCAAGCTCGAGAAGCCCCTGATGGTCTGCGAGCTCGGCACGCTCAGCCAGGAGGGCGACGTCCTCGAGTGGTACCGCCAGGCCTTCTACCACGTCGACCACACCTACGGACGTCTCAGGGCAATCGTCCTCTTCAACCAGAGCCACGACACGACGATGTCGGCGTACCCGCTCGACTGGAGCGTCCTGCAGAGCCCGCGCGTGACGGCGTTCGTCGCGGGGGAGCTGGAACGGAAGTCCATCGAATAAGACCTGTCTCCTCGTAGTGCATCTGGATCAGTCACCGGAAAGCGCCCGGCGACGGATACTCACGGGATGCGTCCGCGCGGGCTCCTCGTCATCTTGATGCTCGTCGCGGGCCCGGCGGCGGGGGAGACGGTGTCCATCAGAGGCAGCGTGGTCGCCGCGCCCCTGAACGGCATCACGGTGGAGGCCTGGCACGCAAACGGAGTCTTCGCCTTGAAGACCTCGCCGGACGCGGGAGGCAACTACACCCTGGCGCTCGGGTTCGGAACGTACCGCCTGCTTGCCTGGGACAGCAACGGAGCCTACGCCACGAGCTACTACAGCAACGCCACCTCTTTCGACACGTCGGCACAGCTCAACTTGACGGCGGATCTGAGCGGCGTGAATTTCGAGCTGGTCCGGGGCTTCAAGGTGTCCGGGAGCGTGCTCGCGGCGGGTGGAACGCCGCTTCCCAAGATGGTGGTCGCAGCGTACAACACCGATGGAAGCAAGCGCGGATTCACGAAGACGGACGGGAACGGCGCCTTCAGCCTCGTGCTTCCGCCCGGGACATACCGATTCGCCGCTTATGATGAGAGCGCGAATTACGCGACTTCCTTCTATTCGGGTCAGTCGAGCTTCGAAGGCGCCACGCAGGTTCCCATTTCCGGGGCGTTCGGGATCAACTTCCGTCTGTCGCCGGCGGCGGCGGTAAGCGGCAGCGCCTTGGACCGTGGGACACGGGCGCCGCTGGCCTCCCTCACCGTCGCCGCGTACGAGCCAGATGGCACGCTCGTCTACTCGACGACCACCGGCGCGAACGGCCGTTTCACCATGGCCCTCGCTCCGGGCGACTACAAGTTCCTGGCCTCCGATGAGGCGAAGCATTACGCCGTCTCGTACTTCTCCGATGCCGGCAGCTTCGCCTCCGCCCCTTCATTCCATCTCCTGGCAGAGCAGGCGCTTTTCGGCGTGGATTTCCTCATGAGCCTCGTTCCGCCGCCGAGCTCGAAAACGACGATCTTCGTCCCGGCGGCCGTGAATGCCGGTGGCCAGGGCGGCGCGTTCTTCCAGACCGACGTCTGGGTCACGAACATGTCGGCCTCCGCGATCACGTTCACCGCCACGTTCCTTCCCGCCGGTCAGGACAATTCGAACCGCCCGGGCAAGACTCTCGCGCTCGGCGCGCATTCCCAGGTCGCGATCGCGAACGTCCTCGACAATCTGTTTCAGACGACGGGCGCTGGGGCCCTGAAGCTCGATTCGGACGCGCCCTTCCTCGCGACCAGCCGGACGTACAACAGCGCCTCGTCGGCGGGCACGTTCGGCGTCGGAATCGCGGGGCGTCCGCTGGCCGCTTCCGTGAGCCGCGGCATCATCCTCGGGCTATCCAACAACGTTTCCTACCGGTCGAACGTGGCCGTCATGAACCCACAGCCTGTCCCCGTCACGGTGACCTTCCAGCTCTATCGCGCCGACGGGACGGCGCTGGGCCAGGGCACCCAGACGCTCGCGCCGCTCGACTGGTTCCAGGCCAGCACGATCTTCACTTTCCTCGGCGTCGCCTCGGCGGAGGACAACGCCTACGTCACGGTCAGCTCCCCGGACGGCTCCTTCTTCAGCTACGGGTCCGTCGTGGACCAGCGCAGCGGGGACGGCACCGTGACCGAGGCCGTGGGCTACTGACGCGTCGCGATCAGCGGCGCGAGGTATCGCTTTTCCAGCGCCTCGGCCGGAAGGGGCCGGCTGAACAGGAATCCTTGGAACTCCTTGCAGCCGAACTCCTTCAGGAACCGGCGCTGGGCCTCGTTCTCGACGCCCTCGGCCACCGTTCTGAGGCCGATGCGGTTCGCGAGGAGCAAGGTCGCGATCACGATCGAATCGACGCTCGAGTTCCTCGTGAGGTCCTTCACGAAGCTCCGGTCGATCTTCAGCGTGTCGATGGGAAAACGGCGGAGGTAGCTGAGGGACGACTGGCCCGTTCCGAAGTCGTCCAGGGCGATGCTCACGCCCATCTCCTTCAGCTTCTCGAGCATCCGGATCGACCAGTCGGACTTCTGCATGGCGAGACTCTCGGTGATCTCGAGCTCCAGCGAGCCGGGCTCGAGGTCCGCCTTTCGGAGGAGACGATCGATCACGCCGATGAGGTCGCGCTGGTAGAACTGCCGGGCCGAGACGTTCACCGCGACGCGCATGCCGGCCAACCCGGCGACCTGCCACGCCTTGAGCTGCCGGCACGCCTCGTAAAGGACCCACTCGCCGATCGGGATGATCAGTCCCGTGTATTCCGCGAGCGAGATGAATCCCGCCGGCTGGATGAGGACCTGCTCGGGATGCCGCCAGCGGATGAGCGCCTCGGTCCCCGTGATCGAAAGCGTCTCGAGATCCACCTGGGGCTGATAGTGGAGCTCGAACTCCTCGTGCTCCAGCGCGCGCCGGAGCTCCTCCTCCAGAGACAGACGGCCGGGCGCCTTGCGCCTCGTGAACGGGCTCGACACCTGGTAGGCGTTTCCTCCCCCGACCTTCACGCGGTACATCGCGCCGTCGGCGCTCTTCAGGAGGCTGTCCGGGCTGTCGCCGTGTTTCGGAAACATCGCCACGCCGATCGAGGCCGTCACGCGCAGCTCGTCGCCTCCGACGAGGTACGGCTCGGAAAGCCGCTCCAGGATCTTCCGCGCGAGGTCGGCGGCGGCCTCCTCGCTCGCGACTAAAGGCACGAGGACGGTGAATTCATCGCCGCCGACCCGGGCGACCGTGCATTCCTTCCGCAGGGATCCCGTGAGGCGTTCGGCCACCATCCTGAGAAGCTGATCGCCCGTCGTGTGCCCCACCGTGTCGTTGATGATCTTCAGGTCGTCCAGGTCCACGAACATGACCGTCGGGGTGGCCCCCGTGCGGCGCGCCGCGGCGAGAGCGACCTCGATCCGGTCGTTCAGGAGCGTTCGGTTGGGAAGCTGGGTGAGGGCGTCGTGCAGGGCGCGGTGCTCGACCTCCTGCTCGGCCAGCTTGCGGTCGGTGATGTCGAGGAGAATCCCTTCGAGGATCGCCGCCTCTGCCTCGTCTCCCTCGACGAGCCGGACGTTCTCGAGCGCCCAGACGGCCCGGCCGTCGCGGTTCAGAAAGCGAACCTCCCGGTTCGAGACCGCTCCCTCCCTGCGGAGCCGCGCGAGGAGGTGGGCCCGGTCGTCGGCGTCGAAGTGCGGGAACGTCCCCTCCAGCTCGAGGAGCTGCCGGCTGGCTTCGTAGCCGAAGAGACGGGCGAAGGCGTCGTTGCACGTCAGGAGGCGACCCTCCACCGTCGTCACGTAGACGCCGGCGAGGTTCCGCTCGATGAGCAGGCGGTATCGGTCCTCGGAGAGGCGAAGCGCCTTCCCGACGCGCTTGCGGCCCTCGATCTCCTCCGTCAACTCGCGCGTCCGCTCCTCGACCCGGCTCTCCAGGTCCCGGTTCAGATCGGCGAGCTCGCGCCGGGCGATCTCGAGCTTGTCGACCATCTCGTTGAACGAGCGCGCAAGGCGGCCCACTTCGTCGTCGAACCGGACAGGAGCGCGAAAGCCGAGATCGCCCGCGGCGATGAGCTGGGCGGCCGACACGATGCGGCTGAGCGGTTCGGTGATGACGGTGCTCAGCGCGAAGACGACGAGGATCCCGATGACGAAGATGAGCAGGGTGAGGAGCGCGATCGCCGCGCGGCTCCGTCCGATTTCTGCGTTCAGGCGGTCGAGAGAGAGGCCGACGTAGATGCGTCCCACGCCCCGCCCGTTATAGGTGACGGGGGCCCTCGCCTGGTAGATGCGGTCGTCGGGAGAGAATCCTCCCTCGGTCCGAGGCCGCGACGCGCCGGGCGGGAAGCCTCCGAGAGCCCGGGGCGACATCGCGATCTCCTGGAACCCGTAACGTTCGGCCAGATCGCGGTTGAAAGTCGCCACGGCGCGGCCGCCCTCGTCGAGAACGACGGTGTAGACGAGATCGGCGTTCTCGCGGACGGCGGCCAGCGACTCCTCCACGCCGACCCTGTCTTCGAAGTAGAGCGCCGCGGCGGCGTTGAACGCCGCCATCTCGGTGAGGGTGTGGGCCTTCTCGACGACGGCCGTGACGGCCTGGCGTCTCAGGCGCGCGGGCATGTCGATGAAGATCCCGAGCGAGATGAGGCCGATGAAGCCGCTGATGACGGCGGCGAGCTTCGTTCGCACGGGCCAGCGGGAAAACCGCCTCACGGGACGGGGCCCCCCTCCACGCGAGGTCCGCTCATTCGATCACCCGCGCGAGCTTCAGGAGCTTCGAGCTGAAGTCGGCCCCCTCGGCTCGGGACGCCTTGCGGTTGATCAGGATCCTCGCCTCGCCTGGCTCCGAAGAGAAGCCGACCGACAATCCGGACCTCACGTAGGCGGGAACTCCCGTGAACGTCAGGATCTTCCGCGCCCGGCTCAGCGAGACGATCGGGCCGAGGTCGAAGCCCGGAAGCGGGCTCACGTACAGGATGTCGGGATTCGTGCGCGCGACCTGGGACGCGAGGTCCGCGGGATTCGAGACGTCGATGAGCCCGAAGCGGACCGCCGGAGCCCGGTCGTTCGCAGCGCCTTTCCCGATCTCCGCGGCGAATCGATCCTTCACGTCCCTCGAGTCCGGCGACTTCCGCTGGTAAACGATGCCGATGGCGAGGGTGGGCCGCGTCCCCAGAGGCCTGTTTCGCTCGGCCGTGAGCACCTTCAGGACGAGCTGGAACTGATTCGGCGCGGAGACCGGCGCCGGCTGATTCCCCGTCAGGGCGGCGGCCAGCGCCCAGCACGGGAAGCGGCGGTAAGACGTCGAGGTGATCGTGACAAATCCTAGCACCCGGGAGTCATCGTGGCCGAGCCGCGAGCCGCTTCTTCACGAGGACGAGCTGGCCCACGTGGTACGACGTATGGTCGATCGCGAGGAGCACGGACCGGAGGATCGTCTTCCCCTCGTGGCGCGGGATCTCGGAGACGAGGTCCGGGGCCGTTTTCACGAACGCCTGGAAGGCTTCGCGGTCGGCCGCGACGGCCTCCAGGCTCCTTTTCCAGGCTCGAGGAGAAGGCGGTGCCGGAGTCTTCGGCCAGTACGCCTGGGGCCAGGCGCCCTCCTCGTAGCTCGGATCGCGGGAGAAATCGAGGAGATCGCGCTGCGCGAGCCGGATGTGCTCGAGGAGCTCCCACGGCGAGTGCGGGAACCCGCTCGGCCTCGTCCCGCGGTGACGCGCGGGCAGCCCCTTCACCGCGCCCTCGAGGGTGAGGTGCGCGCTTTCCCAGGACAGCGCGCGGGAGAGATGTTCGCGGAGGGCGGCGTCGTTTCGAGGCATGGTGCTCTCGCTCACTTTCTCAGGAGCTTGAACGCGTGGCCTGACCCACCTCACCGCTGCCGAGAATTCCGACCTTCATGACCGTGTCCTCCGGCGCCCGAGAACGCGGCCGGCGGCCCCGGAAATTCCGGGGAAGTGCGGTTTGCGGTCCCGAATCGTCAGCCCGAAACGCCGTCGTATCCGAGGTAGGCCTCGAGAACGTTCACCTCGTGCTCGAGGTCGGCGACCCGCTCCTCCATGACGTGGCGGAGCGAAACCACCCCGACGACTTTTCGCTCCTCGTCGACGATCGGCAGGTGGCGGATGTGGTGCTCGGTCATCGTCTCCGCCGCTTCCGCGTCCCCGGCGTTCCCGTCGGCGGCCACGACCGGCGACGTCATGACCGCAAAGACGGGTGTCGTGGCCGGGTCCCGGCGCGCGAGGACGATCTTGTCGAGGACGTCGCGCTCCGAGAAGATCCCCGCCATTTCGTCGCCCCTGAGCACGATCACGGCGCCGATCTGGTGCCTCACCATCGTCCTCACCGCGTCTTCGACGGTCGCGTCCTCCTGGACGCTTATGACGGGTCGGGTCGAGTTCCTGAGAAGCTTCGCCATGACGGTCTCCTCTCGCAGGCTCGCGCCTGAGGCCAATCTGGGAGCCCCCCAAGGGGCCCGCCATGATGCATGTGGCTCACGGGCGGGGCCGTTGTCACCGGGCCTGGCGCAGACCTCGGCGGCGCCGGCGAAACGGCGGTCAGCGGCGGTAGCCGCCGGGCTTCCGGTCCTTCAGCACCGGGAACTTCGCCCGTGCGTCCGCCACTTTTGCGGGGTCGACGTCGACGAGGAGGACGGTCTCGATCTCGGCGGCGCTCGCGAGCGTTTCGCCCCACGGCGAGATCACGGCCGAGTCGCCCGCGTGGTGGAAGCCGTTGCCGTCGTCGCCCACGCGGTTGACGCCGGCGACGTAGCAGAGGTTCTCGACCGCGCGCGCCCTCAGGAGGAGCTGCCAGTGGGCGCGCCTTCGCTCGGGCCAGTTCGCGACGACCGCGAAGAGGTCGGTCCCGTCCGCCGCGAGGCGGAACGGCTCGGGGAAGCGCAGGTCGTAGCAGACCTGCGGCGTCACGCGCACGCCTTCGATCGTCCAGGTCACGACGCTCTCGCCGGCCCCGAATTTCTCGCCCTCGCCCGCGAAGGAGAAGGGGTGGAGCTTCGTGTAGCGCGCGACGTCGCCGTCGGGCGTGACCCAGAGCGCGTTGTTTCGCGGCAGCAAAGACGGCGCCCCGGCGGCGTCGCACGTCTCGGCGAGGCCCGCGATGAGGTGCAGTCCAAGCCCGCGCGCCAGGCCCTGGAGCCAGCGCTCCGTGGGGCCGCCCGGAGGCTGGGCGATTTTCGCGCCGTCCATCGAGAAGCCCGTCGCGAACATCTCCGGCAGGAGGGCGAGGTCGGCGCCGGCGTCCGCGGCGCGCTTGAGGAGCTTCGCGGCGCGCGCGTGGTTCGCCTTCCAGTCCTCCCAGGCGAGATCCATCTGCAGCAGCGCGAGGCGCACGGCGGGATTATGGACGCGCGCGCGGGCCGGGCCGCTATGATCGAGGCCATCGCGGGAGATAGCATGGCCACGAAAAAAGGCTCGTCCGTCCCGGACAGGTTCAACGAGGCGAAGGCGCGCGTCGAGAAGCTGCCGAAGCGCCCGTCCAACGACCAGCTCCTGGACCTGTATGCGCTCTACAAGCAGGCCACGGAGGGAGACGCCTCCGGATCGCGGCCGGGGCTGCTCGACCTCAAGGGCCGCGCGAAATACGACGCGTGGGCGGGGCGAAAGGGCCTGGCGAAGGACGACGCGATGAAGAAGTACGTCGCGCTCGTCGAGAAGCTCGAGGCCGAAATTGGGTGAATCCCGGCTCCGGCCTCGGTAGAATTCCGACCTGAGGGACCTCCGCGGTGGATCAGAGGGACGAGATACGGGAGAGGCGCGAGAGGCTGTCGGCGGCGACGGCCGCCCGCGACGTGCTCAGAGCCCTCGGAAGCAAAGCCGTCAGCGCCGCCCGGGAGCTTCAGGAAGCCCTGGAGGCCGACAAGCCCGCCCCTCCCCAGCTCGTTCGCGAGATTCATGACGCCCTCCTCGAGGGGCTGATGGATAAGCGGGTCCAATCCACCGCGACCGAGCGGAAGAAGCTGTTCGGAATCCCGCTCCAGACCGAGAAGCCGACGCAATCCCAGATGAGAGCTCTCGTGAGGAGGTTCGAGGTGGCGTTCCTGCACGCTCCGGCGTCGAGCGCCGCCGGCCCTGCTCTACCCTGACCTCGGCGGCTTCATCGGCCTCCAGGAAAAAAGGGCCAGACGGCGGAGGTGCGCGTCTCGCCCCCGGGCTCGTCCGCCCTTTCTCAACCGTTCAATCGAGCTGGAGGTCGAGGCGGTCGCTGTCCGCGATCTCCTCGCGGGGCGAAATGCCGTCCGGCGGGGTGGAGGCGAACGCGGCGGCCCCGGGCTTGGCGGCCTCGACGGAAAACGTGGCCTGCTTCGCAGGAGCGCTTCCCATGGAGAGAACAGCTCCGACGATGAGCGCCAGATCCATCAGCGCACCCACCAGAAAATCTCTCGATCCCTTCTTCGCCTGCGCCTGTTCGACTCTCATTGTGTTCTCCTTTCGTCCGATCACGAGAGGCAGGAGAGCAAGGGCGGAGCCACCCAGAGCGCGTGTGCGCGCAAATCGCAACTCACTGTTTTCCAAGGGTTTCATTTTTTCCGCCCGCTGGGTGGCGGGCCCTTCGTCCGTCTCGTGGACGACAGTTTCTATTCCCTGGACAGGACGATGCCGTACCTGCGGATCTTCTGGTAGAGCGAGCTGCGCGAGACGCCAAGCGATTCCGCCGCGCGGCCGACCCGTCCTCGTTCGGCCTCGAGCGTCTTGCGGATCAGGTCCTTCTCCGTCTCGAGGAGACTGCCGTGTCCCGCATCCGACGCCGCGGCGTTCGAGGGCCCGGGCTCGAACGAGAATTCCTCGGGCCCGACCTCCGGCCCGTGCGACAGGAGAACGGCTCGCTCGAGCGCGTTGCGCAGCTCGCGGATGTTCCCCGGCCAGCGATGAGCGCGGAGCTTCTCGAGAGCGGCCGATGCAAGCCGCATCGGTTCGCGATCGAGATCGAGCGCGATCTCTACGAGGAACAATTCCGCGAGAGGAATCAGATCGTCGAGCCGCTCCCGAAGAGGCGGAATCGTCAGGACGACGGTGTTGATCCGGAAGTAGAGATCGGCCCGGAAGGTCTTCTTCTCGACGAGAGCGTCGAAGTTCTCGTGCGAGGCGGCGATCAAGCGGATGTCGACCTGGCGCTCGCGCACATCGCCGAGGCGCCGGAATCTCTTTTCCTCCAGCACCTTCAGGAGCTTCGGCTGGACGGAGAGCGGCACGTCCCCGATCTCGTCGAGAAAGAGCGTCCCGCGATGCGCGACCTCGAGAAGGCCGAGCTTGGAGGCGACTGCGCTGGTGAAAGCGCCCTTCTCGTGCCCGAAGAGCTCGCTCTCCAGGAACTCCGGAGAAAGTCCGGCGCAATTCAGGTCCAGGAAGCACTCCTCGCTGCGCGGCCCGTGGCGGTGAATCCAGGCCGCGAGGACGCCTTTGCCCGTCCCGGTCTCTCCGCGGATGAGGACCGGGACGTTCGCGCCGGCGACACGTTGCGCCCGTTCGCGAAGGAGTCGGATCGCCGGACTCGAGCCGCGGAAGGGATCGATCTCTCCCCGCGCCCCGCGCGCTTCATCCTGAAGGCGGCGGCGGCGATTGCGCTGGTTCTCGAGAACCCGATCGACGACGAGGAGAAACGCCGGCAACTGCACGGGCTTGGTCAGGAACTGTTCCGCTCCTTCCTGGAGCGCCTGAACCGCCACGTCGAGCTCCTCGTACCGGGCGAGAACGACACAGGCCACGCGCGCGTCGGTCCGCTTGACGTAGGCGAGGAGGTCCAGCGCGGTCCCGTCCGGCAGCCGCGCGGCGACGACGAGAGCGTCCGGTCGCGACGCCTCGAAGGATTGGATGGCGGCGCGGCAGGAAGCCGCCTCCTGCGCCTCGTACCCGTCGATCTGGAGCATGTTCTTCAGGTTCTCGCGGATCGCGGCGTCCGCGTCGACGATCAGAATCCGCCCCCTCGTCACCGTTGCAGTATTCGACGGCGCGGCCCCGGGAGCAAGAACATCGCCGGAATATCCCCTCGCTCCCTCTGCTACGCTGAAGGCGATGGCGGCGACGCTCTTCTCGAAGGTCTGGGACCTCCACACGGTCCGGAAGCTTCCCACCGGGCAGACTCAGCTCTTCGTGGGCCTCCATCTCGTCCACGAGGTCACGAGCCCGCAGGCCTTCGAGATGCTGCGCGCGCGCGGCTGGAAGGTGCGGTTCCCGTTGCGCACGGTCGCGACGGTGGACCACATCGTGCCGACGGCCAGCCTGGCGCGTCCCTTCGCCGATGCCATTGCCGAGGAGATGCTCGCGTCGCTTCAGGAGAACTGCCGCGACTTCGGCGTTCCGCTGCACGACCTCGGCTCTTCGGAGCAGGGCATCGTGCACGTCATCGGCCCCGAGCTGGGCCTCACACAGCCCGGGATGACGATCGCGTGCGGCGACAGCCACACCTCCACTCACGGCGCGTTCGGCGCGCTCGCGTTCGGCATCGGGACGTCGCAGGTGCGGGACGTCCTCGCCTCGCAGTGCCTCGCGCTGGACCCCCTCAAGGTGAGGCGCGTCGACGTGACGGGGGCGCTCGCGAAGGGCGTCTACGCGAAGGACGTCATCCTCGGCATCATCCGCGCGCTCGGCGTGAAGGGCGGCGTCGGCTACGCGTACGAATTCGGCGGCGAGGCCGTGTCGCGGATGTCGATGGAAGAGCGCCTGACGCTTTGCAACATGTCCGTCGAGGGCGGAGCGCGTGCGGGTTACGTGAACCCGGACGCGACGACGTTCGCGTACCTGAAGGGCCGCCCTCGGGCGCCCGTCGGGGCGGCGTGGGACCGCGCGGTGGCCTGGTGGACGTCGATGGCCTCGGACGAAGACGCGCCCTGGGACGACCGTGTGACGCTGGACGGCGGCGCGCTGGAGCCGCAGGTGACGTGGGGAATCAACCCCGGACAGAGCGTCGGCGTCACGGGCCGCGTTCCGAAGCCCTCGGATGTCGTGCCCGAGGGGCGCGCGCAGGTCGCCGAGGCGCTCGAGTACATGGGCTTTTCCGGCGGCGAGGCGATCCTCGGCACGAAGATCGACGTCGCGTTCATCGGGTCGTGCACGAACGGACGCCTGTCCGACTTGCGCGAGGCGGCGCGCGTCGCGAGGGGTCGCCGCGTCGCGGTGGGCGTGAAAGCCCTCGTCGTGCCGGGTTCGCAGGCCGTGCGCGCGGCCGCCGAGAAGGAGGGCCTCGACGCGGTCTTTCGCGACGCGGGCTTCGAGTGGCGCGGCGCGGGCTGCTCGATGTGCCTCGCGATGAACCCGGACCGGCTGGAGGGGAGGCAGGTGTGCGCCTCCTCGTCGAACCGCAATTTCAAGGGCCGTCAGGGGAGTCCCACGGGCCGCACGCTCCTCATGAGTCCCGCGATGGTCGCGGCGGCGGCGCTCGCGGGCGAGGTGGCCGACGTGCGGCCGCTCCTGGGAGACGGCGGATGACGCTTCCGGCTATCCGCCGCGTTTCCGGCATCGCGGTCCCGCTCCGCGGCGACGACATCGACACCGACCGCATCATTCCCGCGCGCTTTCTCGTGTCGATCACGTTCGAGGGGCTCGGCGCGCACGCGTTCGAGGACGACCGGCGGTCCCTGAAGGCGAAGGGCCAGACCCACCCGTTCGACGACGCGCGCTTCTGGGGCGCGCGCATCCTCCTCGTGAACCGCAACTTCGGCTGCGGCTCCTCGCGCGAGCACGCCCCGCAGGCGCTCTACAGAGGCGGGATCCGCGCCGTCGTGGGCGAGTCGTTCTCGGAGATCTTCTTCGGGAACGCCGTCGCCATCGGCCTGCCGTGCGTCACGGCGCCGCACGAGGCGGTCGCGGAGCTTCAGGCGTTCGTCGAGGGGACGAAAGACGCGGCCCTCTCGCTCGACCTCGACGCGAAGATGTTGACGGTGGAGGGGAAGACCGTCTCCGTCTCGATTCCCGAGAACGCCCGCGAGGCGTTCCTCTCGGGGAACTGGGATGGCACGTCGATGCTTCTCGACCGGTACGACGAGGTGGAGGCGCTCGTGAAGCGCCTCCCCTACGTCGCC
Source organism: Thermoanaerobaculia bacterium (assembly GCA_041495865.1). GTDB lineage: Bacteria > Acidobacteriota > Thermoanaerobaculia > UBA5066 > UBA5066 > Fen-183. The sequence continues at coordinate 24,830 of JBGQDL010000038.1, forward strand.
GGGTTCTAGATCCTGCCGCTCGTTCCGCGCGAGCGCCGGGAATTTACCGAATCGTCATGGACGGAAAACCGCGATCACGCCAGCGTGGTCGGACCCGAAGGTCGGGACCGAGGCGTCCCGGGCGGGGGCGAGCACGAGCTCCGAGCTGACGACGTCCATGTCCTTCGAGAAGAAAAGGTCGATCCGCTCGAAGGGCTCCGAAGCCGCGAAGAAGGGCGGCGGGAGGCCGCCTCCCGGAAACTGATCCTCGAGGAAGAGCGGCCAGGTGAGTCCCAGATCTCTCCTGCGGTGGGTCCTTGGCCAGGCCTCCGCGAAGCCGGCCGCCTCGATGACACCGACCGTCGGCGTGTCGTCCACGAAGCCGCCGTGGTTCGCGTCGGAGTTGAAGTCGCCGCAAAGCACGACGGGCACCCGGGTCTCGTTCATCGCGCGGATCAGCTCCTGCGCCTGCGCGACCTGCACGTCGGTCGCTTCCGGAATGCCTGCAATCGGGGTCTCGAGGTGTGTCGTGAAGAAGCGGAAGTGCTCGTTCCCCATGTGGACATCGGCCGAGATCCAGCCCGCCGTGATCGTCAAGCCGGCAAAGGGAAACGCCGCGTCGAAGGTGCGCGAGTGGACGTTGGACAGGAAGAACCTGGGACGGCGCAGGTCGGACCTTACGAGGACGGCATTCCTGTCGGTGAAGCGGAGTGCGCCGCCGATCTGGTCCCCGGGCAGGGCCAGGTCGCTCAGGCGGTTCACGGCGACGACGTCATACGGGGCGCCGGCCTTGTCGAGCGCCGAGAGGAGCAGGGCGAGCGGGTCGAAGAGCACGGTGGTCGCGGTGTCGGGAGTGGGCCCGAACCGCCAGAGAGAAGCTTCCTGCAGCGCCACGAGGTCCGGTCTTTCGTGGGCGATCTGCTTGGCCATCAGTCTGGCGCGCCCTTCGAAGTTGCTCGCCTGGAGCTCCGCGAACGTGAGATCCACGGCGGACGGCACGGGAATGGGGAGCTGCCCGGTGAGCGCCGCGATGATGTAGGTCTGGTCCGTACCGTCATCCAGGTTCTGGGTCATGATTTTGACGGACGCATCATGGTGGCGGTCGTCCGCGGCCGCCCAACCGGCCACGGCAAGGCTCAGAAGCGCGAGGGCTAGGAATTTTCGAAGCATTGGCTTCCTCCTGAAGGACTTAGCGCGATCCATTCGGTGGCGTGCGTCCGACTGTCGGGCAACACTCTGATAGTCAATATGGGCTCCGCCGGGCGGAGAGTGTTCAGGGATTTCTCGGTTTTTTTCTGGTATTCC
>JBGQDL010000039.1:0-26091 GCA_041495865.1 Thermoanaerobaculia bacterium
GCGCCCTCGGCCTCCTGCGCCTGCTGCTGTTGTTTCTGCGCCTTGGCGGTATCGAGGTCCTGCTGCTGCTTCCTGCGAGCGCCTTCGGCCTCCTGCGCCTTGCGGGTGTCAAGCTGTTGTTGCTGCGCCGGCACTGGCACGTTCTTCGCCTGGCCGGGGGGCTGCTCTCGCATTCCGGCCGGCGGCGCCTCGCGGCGCGCTTGACCAGGCACGGCCTGGCGCGTCACAGGCACGGGCGCCGGCCCCCCGCCTCCCGCGTTCTTGGGTGCGAGGGTGACCCGGCCCGGCTCGACAACGACGGAGCGTGTGGGCCGGTTGGCCTGCGAAGCCGGCGCAAGGCGTGCGGCCTCCGCGGCTTGCACGGGCGCGCCACGGTTCTCGCGGATCAGGTTCTCCTTCTGACGGAACGAAACTGGCGCCGGGGGCGGCGCGAGACGCGTGACGACGGCCCGGGTCAGGGCGGCGGCCGGTGGGCGCGGCGCCGAGCCCGCCCTCTCCGATACGCGGATCGAAGATGCGAGGGGCACGACCTGGAGCGGACCGCGGACGACGGGCGCCGCGGAGACCTCGCGCACGACCCTCGCGTCGCGGATCATGTTTCTCGTGACCGGCGCGCCCGAAATGAAGGTGTTCTGGTTGACCACCGTCACGTGCGTTCGGTTCACGTACGTGACATTCGTGACGTTGGCGACGTTCCTTTCGCGGGCCCGCGAGCCCCACCACGGAACGAACGGGTCGCGGGGCGCCAGCGGGAACCAGCCGACGTTTCCGCCTCCGCCGACGGAGACGGAGGCAGAGAAGCCGGGCCCGCCGACGAACGCGACGAGCGCCGGCGCGTAACGGACCGTGCGGACGTCCGGCCCGACCGGTACCCAGTACCAGCGCGACCCCGACGTGACCCAACGTCCGTAGTGATAGGGAGCCCAGCCCCAGGACTCGGTCGAGACCCAGCTCCAGCCCCAGGGGTCCTGCCAGGCCCAGCGTCCGGCGCGGTAGGGCTGCCAGTCGGCAGACACGTTCGCCGGGCTCCAGACGCTGCCGTATTCAGGGATCTGCGACCAGCGCCCATAGTGATCGAGGTCGTCGACGCCGGAGATGTCGGCGCTGACGTAGCGGCGTGAGCCGGCGGCGGGGGAAGGCCGCGAGCGCGTCGCGACCCACTGGTCCCAGGAGTCCCGGCGGGGGAGCGCCGTGATGTCGTAGACGGGCGAGTCGATGCCGTCGATCGCCATCAGTCTGCCCGCTTCCAGCGGCACCTCGCCGCCCGCCGCCGCCACGTGCGCGTACCCGCGATTGACGATGACGCGCGTGTTGCCGTCGCGGTCGACGTCGATCCGGTACTCGCCGGCACGGTCGAACGTGACCGCGGCGTTCGGGGTATCGACTTCGAACGACTCCCCGGAGTCGATCTGCCGGATGCGGAACGAAGCGGACCCCATTCCCAGCGAGAACTGCTTCACCTCGTACGTCAGGTTCAGCGCGGCGAGGTCCGTCTCGGGCGCCAGGTAGATCGCGCCGCCCTCGGTCTGGAGTTCCACGCGCGAGCTGCTCGCCGTGTAAAGGCGATCGCCGAGCGTCATCGGGAAGTTGAGGGAGGCCGGCTGCCAGTCGTCCGGGTCGTCGCCGCGGCTGTACGAGACGTCCCCCGAGAAGTACGCCACGCGTACGACGGTTTGCTGGATGTCGTCGCCGTCGGGCGATTGCGCCTGGGAGGCCGATGCGAGCGCGAGAGCGCCCAGCAGCGCGACGAGCGCACGGCCCCGTATGAGAGTGCTGTTCATGTTTCCGCTCCTCAGGTGATCCGCCGCCGAGGCCAGGCCGCCCTGACCGCTGGCCGGCGATTCGCAGTGGGGTTCATGGTTGCTCCTTTACTGACGACGTAAACACTATGGGCGTGCCGGCCGGGGCGCGGGCCGAGGCTCGCACGACGAACCGGTTCGGCGCGTGCCCGACCCACCCGAACGGATAGCACGTGACGAGCGTGAGGACGGCGTTGCCGGTCGGGTCGAGGAGCCGCGTTTCCTCCGGCGCGACCACGTCGGTCGACTCCACGACGTACTCGTAGCGCCGGCCGGCCGTGCGAATCCAGATCGTGTCGTGGAGCCGGATGTGCCGCAGCGCGCGGAAGAAGGAATCCCGATGCCCCGCGAGCGCCATGTTGCCGCGCTCGCCGGGCCGAGCCGTCCCGGGGATGTGCCCCACGGCGAGGCCGAGTGTCTTGTCGTCGTCCCCCTCCCGCACGATCGCCGAGACGCCGATCCGCGGGATCTCGATCCGCCCGAGGACGAGCGGATCCGCCGCGACCGCCTGAGCGGATGGCTCGTCGGCCGCCGACGCCGAAGGAGACTCGGGGCGGTGGGTCGGCGCGGCGGCCCTTCGCTCCATGTCGGAAAAGGCGCGCCCCTGGCGCGCCTGATAGACCTGAGTGTTCACGATCGCCGCGAGGGCCCCGCCGAGGAGCGAGACGCCGAGTACCGAGAGGGCGATCTCGCCCCGGCGGAGCCACTGCGCGACGACGCCGGACCTCACAGGGCCCGGTTCGTGAGGGCGCGGAGCCCGAGAGCGCCGCCCAGAGACAAGACGCCGAGCGCGGCGAAGAGCGGAACGTGGCTTGCCGTTTTCGGAAGCTCGGAGGGACGGGCTTCTGCCACGGCGATGGGAGCCGGCTCCGGCGCCTTCCGAGCCACGATAACGGGCTCCTCGTAAGGCTTCACCTGCCGCTCCGGCGTCACGATGGTGAGGGGCACGGTCTTGAACTCGGCTTCCTTCACCTCGTCCGGGATCGCGATCACGGGCTCCTTGGATGCGGCCGCGAGCTCCATGGCACGCTGCTTCGGATAGATGATGTCCTGACCGCTATAGGTATCGCCGGCGAACCACGTCTTGAGTGCTTTGGGCTGGCCCGAGGCGGTCGCGTAGTAGACGAAGCGGCTCGACGGGATCACCTCTTCCGGCAGGATCGGGTGCGGCCTCGCGAGGACGGTGGCGAAGACTTTCGTCTGCTCCACGTTCGAGACCTGAATCATGTTGCGGTTGGATTGGAGCAGCACGACCTTGACGAGGTACGTTCCGGGCGGCAGGGTGTAGGCCCCCACTTCGAGCGGCTCCGTCACGGTAAAGCTCGAGTATTCCTTGTCGGTCTGCGCATATGCGGGCGTCGATGCGACCCCGAGGAACGTCGCGAACGTGCCCACGGCCAGGCAGGTCATCAGTTTCTTCATCTCAGCCTCGTTCTTTCTCTTGTTCGTGCTCTTGTTGATGATGGATTTTGGAGAGACCGGAGGCGGCCCCGCACCGATGGCTCGAGCGACGCAAGAACTCGGGCGGGCACCGGAAGGCCACGCAGGTACCTATGTATCCGTTACGACCGTCAGACGACTCTTCGCCCCTGGATGAGTTGGATCAGCACGACCACGATGGCGACGACGAGCAGGACGTGGACGAGGCCGCCCATCGTGGTGGAGGTCACCATTCCAAGAGCCCAGAGGACCAGAAGAATCACGCAGATTGTCCAGAGCATGGCATTTCCTTTCTTCCGTCTTTCCTTATCGGGCTCGGACCGGGGCGTGGCGGGGACGGATTTCCGCCGCGCCTGAAGTGGAGGAGCGGAGCTAGCCGAGAAGGTCGATCACCTTCCTGACGCCCTTGATCGAACGGGTCTTCCTGATCGCCGCCTTCGAGGACTCGGGGTTGTCGAGTTTGCCGCGCAGGCTGACCACGCCGTCGACGACCTCGACTTCGATCTTGAGTGCGTTCGCGCCGATTTCGGTCAGAAGGATGCCCTTCACCTTCATCTCGAGCGCCACGTTCCTCACCGAGGCTTCGCTGGCGGCCACCGGCCCCGCGGCCTCCTTCACCGTCACCTTGTTGTCGACTTTCTTGATCCCCTCGACCGACAGGGCGACCTGCTCGGCGAGCCCCTGGCTGGGCGACTTCGCCACCTCACCGGTGAGCGTCGCTGTCTCTCCGGATACGGAGACCGTGATCCGCAATGCGTCGGCGCCGAGCTTGTCGATCAGCTTGGCCTTGACCGAGGTGGCATTGAGCGCCTCGGAAACCTCCGTGGTGACCGCCTCGGACCTGCCCGTGGCGTTCGCGGGTGACGCCGACAGGAGCCATGTGAGGGAGAGGGCCACCGCGAGGACCGGGACGAGATTCTTTTTCAATTTCTGAGTCTCCTGCGGTCCTCATCACGCAATCTCCTTGCCAGTCGCGCCGGCGGCCTGTCTCGCTCCCGCGAATGGCGCTCACACCACCATCGACCTGGGCACGTGCTCGCCGGCACGCTTTGCCGATCTCTCTGGAAAAGAGTGCCGACGGTCTCGGGGCGACCCACGGCGGCCGGCGCACGAGGCTTGACGGCCCCTGGGCCGCGCGCGTCGCCCGTCCGTTGACGACGTGATCGACCGAGCCCTATTCTTTTGTCGAGGATCTGTCTCCATGCCTGACCCGATCCGCGTCCTGCTCGTCGACGAGGACGAGGACGATGTCGTTCTGATGCGTGGCCTGATCGCCGGGATGGCGGTTCCCGCGGACGTGGAGCGGGCCGCGAGCTTCGATGCGGGTCTCGAGCGGATGTCGTCGCGCCGCTACGACGTCCACCTCGTCGCCTCCCGGCTCGGCGCGAGGAGCGGCGTCGACCTCCTGCGCGCCTATCGCGAGTCCGGCGGCGAAGGTCTCGTGATCCTGATCGCCGATGAGCCGGAGCGAGCCGAGGACCTCGCGGCCATGGAGAGCGGCGCCGCGGACTACCTCGTCGGAGACCGCCTCGACCCGACGCTGCTCGACCGCTCGATAAGGTACGCGGTGGAGGCGTCGCGGCGCGCGGCGGCGCACCGCCGCGTGCGTGACGAGCTGGAAACCCGGGTCGCCGAGCGGACCGACGCCCTCGAGACGATGAACGCCGCGCTGCTGGCCGAGGTCGCCGATCGGCGCGCCGCGGAGCGCGCGCTGCGCGAGGCGGACCACCGGAAGGACGAGTTCCTCGCCACGCTCGCGCACGAGCTCCGCAACCCGCTCGCGCCGCTGTCGAGCGCGACCGAGATCCTGTCGCGAACGCGCGACACGCCCGAGGAAGGGGCGAGGCGCGAACGAGCGCTCCACGTGATCGAGCGGCAGGTCGCGAAGATGGTGCGCCTGATAGCCGACCTTCTCGACCTCTCCCGCATCACGCACGGGAAGGTGGAGCTGCGCCGCGAGAGCGTGTCCCTCGCAGCCGTCGTCGAGAACGCGCTCGAGACGGCCGGGCCTCTTCTCCTCGGCCGCCGGCAGGCGTTCGACCTGGTCTTGCCCGAGGCGCCGGTTCTCCTGCACGTCGATCCGATGCGGCTCGCGCAGGTCCTGTCGAACCTCCTTTCGAACGCCGCCAAGTACACCGAGCCGGGCGGTCGAGTCCGTCTCGAGGCCGTGCGGGACGGCGAGGAGGTCGTGGTATCGGTCGTCGATTCGGGCATCGGGATCCCGGCGGCTCATCTCGGGCACGTCTTCACGATGTTCGGGCAGGGGCACCGGGCGCACGAGGCGGTCTACGGAGGGCTCGGGATCGGCCTGGCGCTCGCGAAGAGCCTCGCCGAGCTGCACGGCGGCAGCCTGACCGCGGCGAGCGAGGGCGAAGGCAAGGGCAGCGTGTTCACGCTCCGCCTCGCGTGCGCAGCCAGCGACTCCGCCGTTCCTTCGGCCACGCAGCCTCCGCCGAATGCGACGCCGCCGCCACGCCGGATCCTCATCGTCGACGACAACGTCGAGGCCGCGCTCACGCTCGCCGAGCTCCTTTCGCTCGAGGGGCACGAGACGCACGTCGCGCACGATGGCCCGTCCGCCGTGGACGCGGCGCGCCGCCTGAGCCCCGACGTCGCGATCCTCGACATCGGTCTGCCCGGGTTCGACGGCCTCGAGGCGGCGCGTCGCCTGCGGGCGGAGCCGGCGCTGAGGGGGCTCCTCCTCGTGGCTCTCTCCGGCTGGGTCCAGCCGGACGATCAGGCGCGGTCGCGCGAGGCGGGCTTCGACCACCACCTCGCGAAGCCGGTCCAGCTCAAGAACCTCGAGCTCGTCCTCCTGGAAGCGAGTTGTGATCGAGGCCGTACTTCTTGAGCCTGTTATAGATCGTCTTGAGGCCGATGCCGAGGAGCTCGGCCGCCGTCTTCCTGTCGCCCTTCACCGCCTCCAGGGTGGCGATCAGAAGCTTGCGCTCGACCGCGTCCAGCCGCTCACCCACGCGCACGGGCACAGTGGGCCGCATTTGCTCGTCTCCGGACGCCGCCGGCTGCCGCTCGCCCGAGCCCGACGCAGCCAGGACCGGCTCCACCGCCTCTGTCTGAATGGTGACGTTCGAGCCGGGCGTGAGTGTGATGACGTTGCCCTTGGGGCTTTTGAGGCTCGTCACGCCCGGTGTGGAGCCGGACGTGGCGCTGATCAGGATGTCGTTTCCGCTCGTCTTGACAGAGACGTTGCTGTTGCCTGGCTTGACGTGCACTTCGCCGGTCAGGTCGTTGAGCTTCTCCACGCCGGGTGTGACGCCGATGAGGCTGGTTTTCATGCTGGAAGGTCTCCGAGCCGGACTCCGCAAACCCCGTGCCGGCTTCGCGGCGCCCAGCGCACGACGCGGTCCAGCTCAAGAACCTCGAGCTCGTCCTCCTGGAAGCGTGTGGTGATCGAGGCCGTACTCCTTGAGCCGGTTGTAGACGGTCTTGAGGCTGATGCCGAGGAGCTCGGCCGCCGTCCTCCTGTCTCCGTTCACGGCCTGCAAGGTGGCGATCAGCAGCTTGCGCTCGACCGCCTCCAGCTTTTCTCCGACCCGCACCGGCACGGCGGGCCACGACTCCTTGTCTGCCTCCGCGGCCGGTTGCCGCTCGGCCGGGTGCGACGCATCGAGGACCGCCTCCGCCGCCTCTGTCTGAATGACGGGCGGGTCGCTCAGGACATAGGCGCGATGCACCGCGTTCCGGAGCTCGCGTACGTTGCCGGGCCAGTCGTGCCGGTCCAGCGCTTCGAGCGCCTTCTCCTCGAACGCCGTGAAGCCGCGCCGCTCCTTCTCCTCGATCTCTGACAGGAAGTGGCTCGCGAGAGCCGGGATATCCGCCTTGCGCTCGCGCAGGGGCGGCATGCGCAGCGGGAAAACGTTGAGGCGATAAAAGAGGTCGGGTCGAAAGGAGGAGCTGCGCACCGCCTCAGCCAGGTCGCGGTTCGAGCTCGCCACGAGGCGGATGTCGATGTCCAGCTCCTCGTTCCCGCCGACTCGCCGAAAAGTACGGGTGTCGAGGACGCGAAGGAACTTCACTTGCAGCTCGGGCGGCATCTCCGTCACCTCGTCCAGGAAGAGGGTTCCGCCCTGCGCCATCTCGAATGTGCCGGCACGGCGCCGCTCCGCCCCCGTAAACGAACCCTTCTCGTGTCCGAAGAGCTCGCTCTCGACGAGTGTCGGCGAGATCGCGCCGCAGTTGATCGCGAGGAACGGCCCCCGGGAGCGGCGCGAGAGAGCGTGGACGGTGCAAGCCGCGACCTCCTTGCCCGTGCCGCTCTCCCCGGTGATCATCACGGGCGCTTCCGAACCCGCCACGCGCGCGATCAGGCGGAAGACCTCCTGCATCGCCGGTGATCGGCCGACCATCTCCCCGAGCTGACCCGAACCCACGTCGGTGTGCACCGCGGGGTGTATCTCGTGACGCTCCGCAAGGCGCGCGAGAGCCGACGCGAGGAGCGCGGGCTTGAGCGGCTTGAGCAGGAAGTCGTGGGCGCCGGCCCTCATCGCCTCGACCGCGGCGAGGATCGAGCCCTGACCCGTGAGAACGAGGACCGCGCAGTTCACTCCCGTCTTCGCCGCGCGCACGACGTCGAGCCCGTTCCCGTCCGGCAGCCCGAGGTCGGCGATGCAGACATCCGGCGCCAGGCGAGCCAACGCGTCGCGCGCGTCGGCCACCGTGCCCACTGCGGATGCCTCGTATCCGAGCTCCTGGATGAGCTCGACGAGCGACGCTCGGACCCCGGGCTCGTCCTCGACGACGAGGACCTTCACGCCCCGCCCTTTCCCTCGGCGTCGCCCTCGAGCCGGAGGGGCCACGAGAAGAGCGCCACGAGGCGTCCGTCGCGCTCGGCCAGCTCGAGGCGACCGCCATCGGCCTCGACGGCGGCCCGGGCCACGAACAGAGCCTCCGCTTCCGCGATCCCGTGAGGCAGGTCGAGCAGCCGCTCGGGACGCCCATCGGCTGTCACCAAAGGCCCGTCGACGGCCAGGGTCACCCGGCCGCTCTCGAGTTCCGCCCGCCCAATCGGCGGAGGGACGCCGTCGCCACGTGCCGCGAACGACGCGACGTTCTGGATGGCCTCGGCCGACGCCCGGTGCCGCAGCGGCAGGCGCGGAAGAACCGCGGCTGTCTCGTGAAGCGGAACGCCAGCGGTGCGGCATACGTCGCGAAGACACGTCTCTCCCGGCTTTTCGCCGGCGATCTCCGCGAGGCGGAGCAGGAGGTCGAGGAGCCGGTTCGCCGAACCCACGTCGGCCCGCGCCGCCCGAACCCGCTCCGCCACCCACGCCGGATCGGCTCCCGACGGCGCCATGAGCCGCCGCTCCACGAGGTCGAGCTTCAGCGCGGCGGCCGAGAGCGGGTCGGCCAGGGCATGCCGGAGGGCAAGCAGAGTACGAGCTGATCCGCCTGCAGGGTCGGGAGGTAACGGAGCGTCCATGTCGCGAGCAGCGAAAGTAGCACACTCGCCCCGGAGCGTGCCTCGTTCACCGGCGGGCGACGGGTTACGCCGCGAGGAGCACGAGCATGGCGGCGAGACCGGCGACGTGCCTCCGCTGCCGCGGGATCAGCTCGAGCTCCACGAGCTCTCGGGCGTCCTCGTCGAGCGAGGTCAAGGAAGCCTCATAGTCGGCGAGGCCGCGCCGCTCGACCTCGAGGAGCGCGCTCACGAAATCCTTGTTTTCCAGCCTCATCGACGCGCCATCGGCTGTGAGCGCGGCTTGGCTCGACCCCTCCCAGGGTTCCGCCGCGACCACAGGCGCTCCGCCCCGGGCCTGAACGGATCCCTGAAGAGCCGAAACAGTCCGCTGGTGATCGGAGGCGAGCCGCAGGATGTGGTCGCTGTCGCCGACAGCCTTCTTCTTCAGGGCACGGAGGGCCTTCTGGTATCCGGCGACCGTGGCGAGCTCGACACGAAGGAGGGAGTTGAGGCGTTCGATCACGAAGTTGTGAGGAGCACACCGCATGCCAGTCCCGGTTGCCGAGTGTCGTTGCTAGTCGCCGCTTTCCTGCCGCCCTCTCCGTTCAAGATCGGTACGTTTGCCCGATGCAGTCGGTAAGACGTGCCGAGTCGTCTTCATCTCGCCCGCTTTCGACTCGTCGCCCGGCCCGGAGGGGCGGCCCGCCGGGAAGACCGGGAACGGCTCTCCGGTTTCGCTCCCGAAAGCCTGCTCGCGGTCTCGCGGACGAGGCCGAGGAAGCTCGCGAGAACGGGCGAGGATTCGCCCGCGCGGTAGATCACGCCCAGCTCGATGAAGATCGGCTCGAGAAGCTCCCGGAACACGACCCCCGGCGTGGTCAACTGGGATTCGGGTTCCACCAGCGCGATCGTCAGCCCGGCGGCGACCATCCCGAGCGTCGTTCGAACGGATGGCAGCCCTCCTTCCAGCTCCAGGGGGGGACCGAAACCCGCCCGGGCGAAGATCTCCTCGATCTCGTCGCGAAGCCCGGGAGCGAGGTCGCGGGGCCAGAGTGTGAAGTGCTCGCCGGCGAGCCCCTCCAGGGCGATCCGGCGTCGTCCGGCCAGAGGATGTCCTTCGGAGAGAGCGACCCGGAGAGGAGCGCGCTCGATGCGCTCCGACTCGAAGCCCTCACCCGACACGGGAAGGCTCACGAAGCCGACGTCGATCCTCCCGTCGCGCAGCGCTTCCGGCTGGGCCCCCGTCGCGATGACCCGGAAGACGACGTCTATCGAGGGAAGGTTCTCGGCGAATTCCCGCAGAACCGGCCGGAGAAACTGCCAGCTCGTCTCGGGGGAAATGCCGATGACGAGCCGGAGATCATCGCGGTGCTCGGCCTGGCGGGCCAGCTCCGCGGCGCGGTCGGCGGACACGAGGATCGACCGCGCTTCCTTCAGGAATCGGTCGCCGGCCTTCGTCAGCTCGACCCGGTGTTTCGAACGGACGAAAAGGTCGACCCTGAGCTCCTTCTCGAGATTGCGGATCTGCTGGGAAAGCGACGGCTGGGAGGTGTTGAGCCGTGCCGCCGCGTGGCCGAAGTGGAGCGCGTCGGCGACGGCGACGAAATATCGAAGGTGGCGAAGCTCCATGGTTCAACGCCGGATTTTACGCCGGCCCGGGCCCGCCGTGATCGTTCCCACGTCTTGCGGTGAGTGAAAGAAGGTATTGGACGTCCCCATGCGGCAGGACCATCTTGAATTCGGAGGCCCGAATCCGGGGAACCTTATGCTGCACGATTTCATAACCGAAAACCGCGACGAGATCATCGACCTTTGCCGCGTCAAAGTCGGTGCGAGACCGGCCCCCCGGCCCACGCTGGAGGAGCTCAGGCACGGCGTCCCGCGCTTCCTGGACCAGCTCGCCGAGACCCTGCGTCTGCAGGCCCCCTCGAGCCGCTTGATCCGGGACAGCGCGGCCCTTCACGGCGGCGAGCTGCTCCACCTGGGGTTCACCGTCGGGCAGGTCGTTCACGACTACGGCGATATCTGCCAGTCCATCACCGAGCTCGCTCTCGAAAGGAAGGCGCCGATCTCGACAGCCGAGTTCCGCACCCTGAACCGATGCCTCGACGACGCCATCGCCAACGCCGTCACCGAGTACGGCAAGCAACGCGACCATCGGATTTCGGCGGAGGGAAAAGAGCGGCTCGGAGTTTTCACGCACGAGCTTCGCAATCTTCTCAATACCGCGATGCTCTCCTTCGAGGTTCTGCAGACGGGCAGCGTGGGAGTCGGCGGGGCGACCGGCGCGGTTCTCGGGCGGAGTCTCTCCGGGCTGCGCGACCTCGTCGACCGCTCGCTGGCGGACGCCCGCCTCATTGCCGGCATTCAGAACCGCGAGCGCATCGTCATGTCCGAGTTCATCGAGGAAGTCGAGGTCGCCGCCGCGATGGAAGCCCGGGAGCGCGGCCTGCGCCTCACGGTCGTTGGCTTGGACGGCGACGTGGCCGTCGCGGCCGACCGCCAGATTCTCTCTTCGGTCGTCGCGAACCTCCTTCAGAACGCGTTCAAGTTCACCCGCCCCGAGGGGCATGTGTCGCTGCGGTCGTCGGCGGACCTGGATCGCGTCCGGATGGAAGTCGAGGACGAGTGCGGCGGCCTTCCTCCGGGAGACCCGCGAGCCCTGTTCCTTCCGTTCGAGCAGCGGGGCGGCGACCGGACCGGCCTGGGCCTGGGCCTCGCGATCAGCCGCCGCGGAGTCGAGGCCAGCGGCGGTGTGCTCAAGGTGCGCAACCTACCGGGCAAGGGCTGCGTCTTCACCATCGATCTGCCGAGGGCGGCCGGGCCCGTCGAGGCGCGCGTCGCCGAGGCAGTCGCGTGAGTAAGGCGATGCGCAGGCTCACGGCACGGATTTCCGAGGAAGACCACGTCCGGGGCTCGCCCGGCGCCACCGTCACCCTTGTCGCCTACGGGGACTTCGCCTGCCCCGAGTGCGCGAAAACGTATTGCACGGTCAAGAAAATCCAGGCAAAGATGGGCTCGCGGCTCCGCTATGTGTTTCGGAGCTTCCCGCAGCCGCGGGAGAACCCGCGTTCCGAGGCCACGGCAGAGGCGGCCGAGTGCGCGTCGTCCCAGGGAAAGTTCTGGCAGATGCACGACCGCTTGTTCGAGAACCACGGGGCGTCGGACGAGGTCAGCCTGTCCACGTTCGCGGCGGACGCGGGCCTCGACCTGAAGCGGTTCCGGAGCGAGATGCGAAGACACACGCACCTGGCCGGGATTCATGCCCGGCGACGAGAAGGCGTTCGGATGGGCGTCGTCGAGGCCCCTGCGTTCTTCATCAACGCGCGGCGGCACCGGAGCGCTTTCGGCCTGGCCACCCTGCTCCCGGCCGTCCAGGCCGCGGCCGGCGGCGCCTGACCCTCGAAGAGAACGAAACCGAGCCCGTTTCGGGAAGATCCCGGACGCCCTCGCCGGCCGGTACGCTTTTCCGACCGATCGGCACACCCTGCCGGCACGAGGCGCCGGAACCGTCGAGCACGCCGCACTTGCCGTGGCGCGCGACTTGCACGCCGTCTGTCAGGCGAGGATCGCTGGAACGTCATGCAATACCGCAGGTATTCCTTTTTCCCGAGCGCCTTGGCGGCCGTCCTGCTCGCGACGGCCGGCGCCTGCTCGAAAGAGCCGGGCACGGTCGAGCGTAAGTCGGAGTCGACGACACAAACCGCCCAGGGCGAGGTGAAGACGACCCAGGAGTCGAAGCAGGTCGGCAACACGCTGGAGGCCAAGACGGAGACGAAGACGGACACCGCGGCCGGCACCGTCAAGGGCAAGGTCGAAACGTACGTGGGCACCGTCACGATCTACGAGCCCGGCAAGAAGATCGAAGTCATGACCGGCGAGAAGAAGACGCACACCTTCTCGCTCGATACGAAGGACACCACCCTCGCGATCGACGCGACTGTCGCCGTCGGGTCCCGCGTGCGCCTCACCGAGCAGACCGGCGACGACAAGACGCGCCGGGTCACGGTCAAGATCGAAGGCTGAGGAACTCCTCATCGGGTTTGGCGCGCGGCGTGAGGTTACAAAGGACATGAGCATCCGACACAACTACTCCGCGTGGGCCCGTCGATGGATCTCGATCGCGTCGGTCGCGTGGATCGTCCTGCTTCTCGTTTCAGTCATAGCCATCCGGGCGCGGGCGACGCCGCAGGACAAGCCGATGGAGAGGACCGACGAGAAGAAGGTCACCGCGGCGGGCGGCACGATGAAGTCCATGGACCACACGGTCGTCGGCACGGTCAGGGAATTCGACGCCGGCAAGAACGTCAAGGTCCTCGTCGGGAAGAAGACCCGTTCGTTCATGCTCGACTCGAAGTCCGTGAAGACGACGGTCGACCCGTCGGTCGCGGTCGGCTCGAAGGTGAAGGTGGTGGAGTCCAAGGACGCGAATGGCATCAGGACGCTCACGGTCAACCCTGAGAGCTGAGACTCGTCGTCCCCGATGAGGCGCCCGAGCCCGCGTCAGGTCGTGCTCGGGCTCGTCGGGGCCCTTTGTATCTCTCTTGTCTTCTTCGTGGGAGCGACGAACCTCGTTCTGCGTTCGGATTGGCTCTCCGGGCAGATGAACTCGGACCCCGCGACGCTCTTCATCACGTATACCGGCGCGCGATCGCTCGTGCCCGGGCGCCTTCGATTCGACACGCTCCTTCTCCGAAGCCGGGACTCGAACATCGAATGGGAGGCCCGGCTCGAGGGAGTGTCGATTCGCGTGCGCCTGTTCGATCTCCTGAGGCGCCGTTTCCGGGCAGGTTCGGTGCGGGCGGACGCCCTCTCGTTCCGCCTTCGGGAGCGTCTCGAGCGGCCCGAGGCGACACCCGCCCGCCTCGCGCGATTTCCCGGCATCGTGGGATTCGGCGAGCTGCCCCTCCGCGATCCTCCGGCCCCTCCCGCCCCGCCGGGAGACCCCTGGAAGGTCGTCATCGACGACCTGAGCGTCGGGCTCGTACGCGAGATCTGGATCGACTCCTGGCGGTGGACGGGAACGGCTCGCGTGACGGGGGGATTCTTCCTCCGTCCCGGCCTAGAGGCCGAGGTGTTTCCGAGCGAGCTCGCCGTCGGGCAGGGCACGCTGCACTGGGGAGGGGAAACGGTCTCGAGGGTAACGGCGGGGAGCGTGAGCGCCGCGCTTCCTCGGTTCGACACGCAGGCGTACCCGGGCAACGAGGTCTGGAAGATCATGTCGGGGGGGGCGTCCCTCCGCGGCACGCTCGACGGACTCGCGTTTCTCGCGCCGCCGGCCGGGGGGCCGCACCTCGCGCCCGGCGGGGCGGGGACCCTTCGCGCGCGGGTCGCCCTGCGAAGCGGGCGAGGAAGCGCGCGGCTCGACGCGGAGGCCACGGCCGTCGTCGTGAGGCTCGGGGAGCGGACGGTGCGGGGCGCGGTCCGCGCAAACGTCTTCGCGCGCCGGATCGACTTCCCCGGCGGGAGCGTGGCGTTCGACGACACGCGCGTCAGGCTGCAGGGCGTCTCCCTGGAAGGCGCCGCCGGCGCGCCGTGGAGCGGCGCGCTCGAGACACGACAGGCCCGCCTCGATCTCGAGGGCGGGTCTCTCGACGCGCATCTCTCGGCGCGGCTGGGAGACGGCCGGCCGCTCGTGGCCCTGGTGCCGTCCGGCCCGCCGAAGTGGATCGCGGGCCTTCTCGATCTCCGGGACTTCGAGGCGTCGGGCCGCTTGCGCTCGTCCCGGGGGTTCCTCGCGCTCTCGCCGGCCCGCGCGGAAGCCGGGACGTTTTCGATCGACGCGGACTGGCGCGAGGCCCGCGGTCACGCATGGGGAGCCCTTCTCGTCCGCAAAGGCGCCCTCTCCCTCGGGCTCGGCCTCGGAGAGAACGGGACGTCGCTGCACCTCGTGGGTGCCGCCGCCTGGTTCGCGGACGAAGGCCGACCCGGGGGACTCCGGACTGATCAGCCCCGGGGCTCGAAGGGGACTGTTCGTCCCAGCAGGTAGGCCGTCGCGGCGCCGAGCGCGAGGATGCCGAGGAGGACGGGCACCGCGTTGCTCCGCCGTGGCCTCCCGAGCGAGGACCAGTTGCGGACGAGGGCTTTCTTGATCTTCGCGCCTTCCGTCCCCGCCTCGTCGAGGATACGGCCGACGGAGTTCGCGACCTGCGTCACGGTCTCCTTCGTTCGGTTGCCGAGGTCCGGGGCTCCCCCCCGGAACGCGGAGATGATCGGGTCGAAAGCGTTCTTCTTCATCGTGTAACTCCTTCCTGAAGAAACCGGCGAACCGCCCCGAAGCAAGATCGCCGCCGGCGCCTGGCTGGCGCCCGATGGCACACGCGTTGCGGAGCCTTGGGCCGGAGGATTCAAATGGAGAACATTTACAGCCCAGTCCTCGAGGACCAGGCAAAGAAGACTGCCCGCGAGGCCCAGAAGCTCGGCAAAGAGGTAAAGAAGGACTTGGACGACGCGGTCTCGCACGGCAAGGACATCGCGAGCGGCCTCAGGGACGACGCGAGGGATGCAGCCCGACACCTGTCGGACCGCGCGCGCGAATACTCCGACGCGGCGCGCCGTAATCTCGGCCGGGCGGCCGGGAAAGTGAGCGACTACGCGGACAACAACACCGCGCTCGTGGCCGTCGCCGCGTTCGGAGTCGGCCTCCTCGTGGGCCACCTCGTCACGCGCGAGTCGTGAGTCCGTGTGCGAGACGGACCGGTCTCGCTGACACGATTTCCCGAGTGATGCGGCGCGCGGTTGCGGCAATCCTGCTGGCCGGTCTCTTTGTCTCCGGCGCTCTGCAGGCCGAACCGGTCGCCGTGCGCCACGCGGAAGGGCTCGTCCGCGGCTTCCTCGTTCTCCGGTCGCTCGACGGCGCCTTCCTGGCGAGCGGGGACCTCATCCAGACGTCCCGCGGCGACCGCGTGACGAGCCGCCTGTTCTTTCACTTCAAGGACGGCTCGGTCCAGGACGAGACGGCGGTCTTCACTCAGAGCGAACGGTTCCGGCTTCTGACCGATCACATGATTCAGCGCGGCCCGACCTTTCCGCACCCGATGGAGGTCTCGATCGACGCGGTGGGCGGGCAGGTGACCGTCCGATATCGGGAAGACGACGGCAAGGAGAAGACCGCCGAGGAGCAGATGTCTCTGCCCGCGGACCTGGCCAACGGAATCGTGTTGACGCTGCTGAAGAACATCGCTCCCGACGCCGCGTCGACCGAGGTCTCGATGCTCGCGGCGACGCCGAAGCCGCGGCTGGTGAAGCTCGTGATCACGCCGGCGGGGGAGGACTCGTTCTCCGCCGGCGGCGCCGCGCACAAAGCGGTCCGCTTCAACGTCAAGGTCGCGCTCGGCGGCCTCGTCGGTCTGATCGCGCCGATTCTCGGCAAGCAGCCGCGCGACACATCCGTCTGGATTCTCGGCGGCGAGGCTCCCGGCTTCGTGAAGTCGGAGGGACCGATGTACCAGGGCGGCCCCCTTTGGCGGATCGAGCTGGCGTCTCCGCTCTGGCCGCGGTGAGAGGCCCGCCCCCCAGGCCGCCGTCAGGCGGGAAAAGGTACCCTTGAGATCGTGACAGCCCCCGTCCCCCGGCGCCCGAAGGCGCGGCACGTCCTCGCGATCATCCTCGTTTCGGTCGCAGCGGGCTACGCGGTCGCCATCACCGTCGCGAAGGCGGGCGCCCCGAAGCAGACCGTCTACGAACTGCCTCACGATTTCACCGTGAACGCGCCGACGTTTCTGCCGTCGGCGCTGCCCGGCGCGGCGATGACGTCCGGAAACAGGCTCGAGCTTCTCGAGAACGGCGACGCGATCTTTCCCGCCATGCTCGCCGCCATCTCCTCCGCCCGGAAGACCGTGAACTTCGAGGCCTACATCTTCTGGTCGGACGAGGTCGGTACGCTCTTCCGCGACGCGCTCGCCGAACGGGCCGCGCACGGCGTCGCGGTCCGCGTCCTCCTCGACGCGATCGGTTCCCCGGGCAAGCGCATGAAGGCGGGCGACGTCGACGTCCTGCGCCGCGCCGGCTGCCGGGTGGAGTTCTTCCACTCGATGAAGCCGTGGATGCTCTGGGTGTTCAACCATCGCAATCACCGGCGCGTTCTCGTCGTGGACGGCACGCTCGGCTTCACCGGCGGCGTGGGCTTCGCCGATCCGTGGCGAGGCAACGCCGATTCGAAGGAGCACTGGCGCGACACGCAGCTGCGGGTGGAAGGGCCCGCCGTCCGCGGCCTCCAGCGCGCGTTCCAGGAGAACTGGTCGGAGGTGACGGGCGAAGCGCTCGTCGGTGACGAGTTCTTTCCCGCGCTCCCGCAGACCGGCACGAGCGCCGTCGCCGTCGTGCCGTCGTCACCGCTCGCGGCGATGTCGGGAGCGGGCCGCGTCTACGCGATCTCGCTCGCCGCCGCCTCGAAGGAGATCTGGATCGCGAATTCCTATTTTCTTCCGGACGACGCGACGGCCGGTCTCCTGGTCGCTGCCGTGAAGAGGGGGGTGGACGTGCGGGTGATCGTTCCGTCGGATGAGGAGAACGACGTGCCCGCGACGAAGGCGGCGGGACGCTCGTCCTTCGGGCCGCTTCTCGAGGGGGGCGTGAAGATTTTCGAGTATCAGCCGACGATGTTCCACCTGAAGACGATGGTCGTCGACGGGGTTTTCTCCACGGTGGGATCGGCGAACTTCGACGACCGATCCTTCCATCTGAACGAGGAGATCAATCTCTTCGTGTACGACGGCGCGTTCGCAGGGCAGATGAAGGAGAGGTACCAGCGGGACCAGTCACGATGCCGTCCCTACACGTACACGATGTGGAGGAAACGCCCCCTGAAGAAAAGGGTGATGGAGTGGCTCGTGACCCCCATCCGGTCGGAGCTCTAGTTCCTTTCCGCCCCGGCCGTCGCCGCCGGGCGAAGGCGCATCAGGAGCTGCGTGTCGCCGAACGGCTCGATCGAGAGGGCGCGCGCCTCGAGCCCGTTTCTGAGAGGCGGAAGCCAGCCGCGGAGCCAGACGAACTTCGTGAAGCTCTCGGTATTCCTCTCGATGGCGGCGGCGTTGTCCCAGAGGAATCGGGAGAAGAAGACCGTGTCGACCGGCGCATCGGGGGCCGTGACCTGGCCGGCGATGCCCACGGCGCGCGCTCCGGACTCGTCCACCATGAGGGAGGCGAGGCCGACGCGCCCCAGGTCGCCGCGCCTTACGCGCTCGAAGATCTTCCCCTCCTCCTGGCCCCAGTCCACGTTCGAGTCCGAAAGAATCGCCGGGACGCCGGCGGGACCTCCCGAGAGGAGGTTTCCGAACGAGATCTCGCGGCCGTGCCGCAGCGCGGCCTCGGACGTCGCGGCGAGCACGACGGCAGCGAGCGCGATCGCGAGCGTTCGGTCCCGGAGAACGAGCGTCCGAAGGGTTCCCGCGGCCGCGGCGATGGCGAAAGGAACGGCGGGCAGGGCGTGGCGGACGCCGATGTTCACGTTCGAGGCGCATGCCGCGAGGAGATAGGCGCCGCCGAGCGCGGCGGGCAGGACCGCGCGCGCGACGAGAAGGCGGCGAACGCCCGCCCCCCGCGCCGCGAGGACGCCCGCCGCGACGAAAGCCGCGAGGACGAGGAGGACGGTCGCCGTCGTGAGCTTGATCGAGAGCGCGACCGGGAAATAGAGCGCGTGGCCCTTGCCGGAGACCTCGCCGAAGAAGTAGTTGAAACGTTCGCCGGGGCCCGCGACACCCTGCACGAAGAGCAGCCCAGCCCCATAGGCGGCGATCGACTTCGGAAACGTACGCGCCAGCGCGACGGCGGCGCGCTCCTGCGGCAGCCGGGCGAACTCGTGCGCGATTCCGGAGCGGAAGGCGGCGTCGCTCGTGCCGGCGAATGTGAGGACTTGAATGAGAAAGAGGGCGATGAGGGCGGGCCCGACGAGGAATGCCAGTATGGAAGGAAGGGCCCGAAGAGAATCTCTTAGAAGGTGAAGAGGGCCATGGCCAGCTTCGGTCTGCGTCGAGGAGACTTCGAGCGTCTCGCCATGGCGTTTGGCGCGCCCCGCCGCGTCCTCCCCGTTCACCTTCGAAGAAAAACTGCCTGACGCGAGCCGAATCGCTGCAATTGTGGCGAAAACAGTGAGGAAGGGAAATGCCGAGTATTTCGAGGCCATCGCGAAGCCGTAGAGGACGCCTGCCGTGCCGAGCCACACGCGGGACGCGAGCGTGCCGATCGCGAACCGCGCCGCGTGCTCCAGGGCGAGCGCCGCCGCCACGAAGAAGAGCGTGACGAGGACGTCGCTCTGGACGAGCGCTCCGTGCCCCCGCAAGGTGGGCTCGACGGCGACGAGAGCGGCGGCGGCGAGGCCTGCGGCATCTCCCGCGCGGACGCGCGTCAGGAGCCCGGTGGCGAGGGCGAGCCCCGCGAAGAGGAACGGCATCGCCGCGCGACCCGCGCGTGTTTCCTCGATCTCCATCGGGGGCTTCTCGCGTGGGAGGGTCAGGCCGGCGAGCACCTTCATGAGGACGGGGTGCTCGAAGTTCGAGACCATGCCGGGCCCGTAGCGCCACTCGCGCGCGGCGGCGAGGTGAGCCGGCTCGTCCGAGGTCGTCCAGAGCGAGAAGCGCGCGCTTTCGGCGCCGAGAAGGGCGAGGAGGGTCGCGGCTGCGAGCGCCCCCGCGAAGACGCCGAGCTTCACGGCGCGATTATCGCCCCGCTCACGTATGGACGCCCGGAGCCTCGTGGCCGGTGCGCGCGACCCACTCGACGTACGAGCCGCCGTACGGGCGCGGAGCCGCCGTGCCGTCCTCGCCCGTGAGCTCGAGAACGCGATTACTCAGGCCGCGCAGGAAGACGCGGTCGTGCGACACGAAGAGCATCGTGCCGTCGAACTTCGAGAGGGCCTCGACGAGCATCTCCTTGGTGGCGAGATCGAGGTGGTTCGTGGGCTCGTCGAGGACGAGAAAATTCGGCGGGTCGAAAAGCATGCGGGCCATGACGAGGCGCGACTTTTCGCCGCCCGAGAGGAAGCGGACCTTTTTGTCCACGTCGTCGCCGGAGAACTGGAAGGCGCCGAGGAGGGAGCGCAGGATGCCCATGCCCGCGCCGGAGAAGTCCTTCTGGACCTGCTCGAGCACGGTCAGCTCGGGGTCGAGGAGATCCAGCGCCTGCTGCGAGAAGTAGCCGAGCTTCACGCTCGCGCCGAGGCGCACCGTTCCGCCGTCGGGAGGGAGGACGCCCGCGACCATCTTGAGGAGCGTGGTCTTTCCGGCGCCGTTGACGCCCATGACGCACCAGCGCTCGCCGCGGCGGATGAGGAAATCGAAGGCCGTGTAGAGGCGGCGTTCGCCGTAGCCCTTCGACAGTTTCTCGAGGATCGCCACGTCATCGCCGGAGCGCGGCGGCGGCTTGAAGTCGAAACTCACGACGGCGCGCTTTTTCGGCAGCTCGATCGTCTCGATCTTCTCGAGCTTCTTGACGCGGCTTTGCACCTGGGCGGCCTTCGAGGCGTGCGTCTGGAAGCGCTCGATGAAGCGCTGCTCTTTCGCGAGCATCGCCTGCTGCCGGGCGAAGGCCGCTTCCCGATGCGTGTCGCGCTGAGCCCTTTCCTTCTCGTAGAAGTCGTAGTTGCCCGAATATGTCACGAGCTCTCCGGCGTCGATCTCGACGACCTTCGAGACGACGCGGTTCATGAAGTCGCGGTCGTGGCACGTCATGAGAAGCGAGCCCGCGAAGCTCTCGAGGTATTCCTCCAGCCAGATGATCGACTCGATGTCGAGATGGTTCGTGGGCTCGTCCATGAGGAGGGCGTCGGGCCTTCCGAGGAGGACCTTCGCCATCGCGACGCGCATCTTCCAGCCGCCGGACAGGGCGCCGACGTCGCCGTCGATGCGCGCGTCGTCGAAGCCGAGGCCGTGAAGAACCTCGCGGGCGTTGGCCTCCAGCTCGTAGCCGCCGCGCGTCTGGTATTCGGACTGCACGTCGCCAAAACGGGCGAGCAGGGTTTCCGAGTCGTCGGCTCGAGCTGCGTCCGCGAGCGCGTGCTCGAGACCGATCAGCTCGTGATGGAGGTCGCCGAGGCGTCCGCTGCCCGCGATCGCCTCGTCGAGAACGGGCCAACCGGCCATCTCGTCGATCTCCTGTTTGAAGTAGCCGATCGACAGTCTTTTCGGCACGGCGACGTCGCCGTCGTCGGCGTGCTCCTCGCCCGCGATGAGCCGGAAAATCGTCGTCTTGCCCGACCCGTTCGGGCCGACGAGGCCGATCTTCTCGCCAGGGTTGAGCTGGAAGGAGGCGTCGACGAAGAGGACCTGCCGGCCGTACTGCTTGTTGATTCCGGAAAGCGCGATCACGGGCGGCGGACGATAGCAGGGCCGCGCGCGAGACGGATCATTCGATCATCGCGACGCGGCGGGCGTGGCGGCCGCCGCCGGCGGCGGGGTCGAACGGCGTCGCGAGGAAGATCCGCACGATCGAGAGCGCCATTTCCGGCGTGATCATCCGCTCGCCGAGCGAGAGGACGTTCGCGTCGTTGTGCTCGCGGCAGGCCTTCGCGGTGGCCTCGTTCCAGCACAGCGCGCAGCGCACGCCCTTCACCTTGTTCGCGACCATCGCCTCGCCGTTTCCCGAGCCGCCGAGGACGATGCCGCGCTCGCAGTCGCCCCGCGCGACGGCCTCGGCCGCGGGCCGGACATACACGGGGTAGTCCACCATGTCGGGGGAAAACGTGCCGCAGTCCTTCACCTCGTGCCCCATCCCGAGGAGCAGGGCCTTGATTCTCTCTTTGTACGCGAAGCCGGCGTGGTCGCACCCGAGGGCGATCTTCATGGCCGGGAAGTCTACGTCGGCCTCGATAGAATGCGAGGGTGGCGGATGCTCCCCCAAGCCTCACGGTCTTCTTTCCGTGCTTCAACGACGCCGCCACGATCGGCTCCCTCGTGGCGGGAGCGCACGTCGTCGGGCGGGAGTCCGGCCGCGATTTCGAGATCCTCGTCGTGGACGACGGCTCGAACGACAACAGCGCGGCGATTCTCGAGGCCCTCAAGGAGCCGTATCCCGAGCTCAACGTGGTGTATCACGGCGTGAATCGCGGTTACGGCGCGGCCCTGAGGTCCGGCTTCTCGAACGCCACGAAGGACCTCGTCTTCTATACGGACGGCGACGGCCAGTACGATGTCCTCGAGCTGAGGAAATTCCTGCCGGTCCTTCAGGAAGGCGTGGACGTCGTCAACGGCTACAAGATCTCGCGCTCGGACCCGCTTCACCGCGTCGTCGTCGGGAAGGTCTACCTCGTTCTCATGCGGCTTCTCTTCCGGTTCCACGTGCGCGACGTCGACTGCGACTTCCGGCTCATGCGGCGCGAAGCGCTCTCGGCCATCGCGCTGAAGCATTCGAGCGGCGTCATCTGCCTCGAGCTCGTGAAGAAGCTCGAGCTGGCGGGCTTTCGCTTCGTGGACTTTCCGGTGCACCACTACCACCGGGTGGCGGGCCGGTCGCAGTTCTTCAACTTCCGGCGGCTCCTGGCGACGGGCGTGAACATCCTCAGACTCTGGTGGGAGATCCACGTCACGCGCGATACGCCGCGCGGGGTGGCGCACCTGTCCTCGAAGGTCCCGGCAGGGGCGCACTGGGGAACGCCGCGCCCGTGACCGGGAACGCCGTGCCGTTCCTCGATCTCGCGCGAGCGGCCGCGGAAGAGCGTGGGGGGCTCGAGGCGGCGCTCCTCGCGTGCGTGCGCCGCGGGCGCTACGTCCTCGGCGAGGAGGTCGCGGCGTTCGAAAGAGAGTGGGCGGCCTTCTGCGGAGCCCCGTTCGCCGTCTCGTGCGCGAGCGGCACCGATGCGATCACGCTCGCGCTCGCCGCCCTGGGAGTCGGGAGCGGCGACGAGGTGCTCACGGTCTCGATGACCTGCGCCCCGACGGCCGTGGGAATCCTGCGCGCCGGCGCGATGCCCGTCTTCGTGGATGTGGACGCCGACCGCCTCACGATGGATCCGTCGCGTCTCGACGCCGCCCTCACGCCCCGGACGAAGGCGATCGTGCCGGTGCATCTGTACGGGCGCCTCGCGGACATGGCCGGGATCGCCGCGTTCGGGAGAGCGAAGGGGCTCTTTCTCGTCGAGGACTGTGCGCAGGCGCACGGCGCGGCGCGGGGGGGCAGGCCGGCGGGGTCTTTCGGCGACGCCGCCGCGTGGAGCTTCTATCCCACGAAGAACCTCGGCGCCCTCGGCGACGGAGGTGCGGTGACGACGGCCCGGCCGGACGTCGACGCGAGGGTCCGGAGGCTGCGCGTCTACGGGTATGCCGCGCGGAACGACGCGGACGAGGCGGGTTGGAACAGCCGGCTGGACGAAGTGCAGGCGGCCGCCTTGCGCGTGCGCCTCCTGCGGCTCGCCGCGGGGAACGCGCGCCGGGCGCGGATCGCCGCCCGGTACGACGCGGCCCTGGCGGCCCGCGTGTCGACGCCGCCGCCCGCGCGAGCCGGCGAGACGCTCGCGCATCACCTCTACGTCGTGCGCGTCGGGGACCGCGATGCGTTTCGCGGGCGCCTCGCGGCGGCGGGTGTCGGGACGGACGTTCACTACCCCCGCGCCGTCCATGAGCAGCCCGCCTTCGCCTCGCAGCCGCGCGGGCCGCTTCCCGAGACGGAGCGCGCCGCGCGCGAGGTCGTCTCGCTCCCGCTCTACCCGCAGCTCTCCGACGAGGAGGTCGGGCGGGTGATCGAGGCCGTGACGTCAGCGCGCTGAAGGGCGCGTGACCCGGGTCTCGAGGAAGCGCGAGGCGCCCGTCGCCCTTGTCGCGGTGATGCCGTAGACCCAGAGGCCGTGCGCGACCGGACGGGCCCGGGCGCTGCCGAGGAACGTGACCTCTACGTCGAAGGGCGTTCCCGGCTCGACGTGGAACCTCTTCCAGGGGTCGTCGATCACGAGCGGCAGGCCCGTGAGGACGAACGTGGACTCGTGCACGACCGTTTCGCCGCCGGGAGAAAGGAGCCTCAGGTGCACGCGGAAGGGCACGGCGTCGCGCTCGACGCCGGGGTACGTGAAGCAGAAATGGCTGCGCTCCGACGCGGTGTCGACGAGGGGTCCCGTGCGCAGGCGGTCGCCGGGGCGCGCGAGGTCCGGGGACGAGAGGACCGGCACGGCGAGCGGCGGGGCGACGTGGCGCCGGTCGACGATCTCGGCCTCGACGCGGAACGGCGCCCGGCTTTCGAAGAAGAGCGACGACGCCGTGCCCGGCGGGATGCGCGCCGGCACGGACCGCGCCTGGCCGGGCGCGAGGTCGAAAACGCTTTCCTCCGCGTCGGCCGCGTCGGGGGGCCAGCGCGTCAGGCGCACGGAGGAGGGAGCCCCCGAGGTGTTCGTGAGCGTCACCTTCGGCGTCCAGATCGGCCGGCCGGGGTTGTTCGCGCGGAACGCGACCGGAACGAACGCCGTGTCGGCGCCGTAGGGCGCGGGCGGCCGGTGGCACGCGGTGGCGAGCACCGCCGCGACGAACGGAAAGGCCCTCTTCATCCGGCCCAGTACCAATGGACGAACGCCCAGACGTAAGCCGCCTCGGCGAGACCCGAAAGCACGAGGAGCGATCGGAAAAGGCCCGGGCGCCGCGCGAGCCCCGCGAGCGCCGCGAACGCCGGGAATGCGGGCAGAACGTACCGGCCCGCGCTCTCGAACGTGCCGGACGTGAAGACGATGGCCACCGTCAGAACGACGTACAGCGCCTCGGCGCGCCGGCGCTGCCGGAAGAGCGCCGCCGCGAGGACGAGGAAGACGAGCAGGTAGAGCCCCTCCAGCGTCCGGGCGTGCGCGTCCCCGAGGATCCGGCCGCCCTGGAGGTCCTCGACGACGCCCTTCCAGATGAGGGACGGCCCGTCCAGGATCGACTTGGTCTGCCCGCTCCAGTTGTGCTGCGCCTTCACGAAGAGAAACGGGTCCGAGAAGCGCCGCCAGAAGTAGAGACAGAAGAGGCCGAATCCCGCCAACGGGGAGGCCGCGGCGAGGGCGGCTTCCCCGAAGGCGCGCGCGGGAGGGGCGCCCGCGTCGCGGGACGCCCGGAAGGCCAAGAGGGCGAGGTAGGGCGCAAGGACGAGCCCCGAGACGCGCGTGAGGCCGGCGAGAACGCCCGCTAGCACACCGAGGGCGCGCCGGCGCCTCTCGAACGCCTCCACGGCCGCGAGGGAGAGCGCGAGGAGGAGCGCCTCCGTGTACACGGCGGCGAAGAAGAACGACGTCGGGAAGAGAAGGAGGACGAGGGCGGCCGGAAGGACGCGGGCTTCCCCGTAGTGACGCTCCGTCCATCTGGCGAAGAGAAGGAGCGCGGCGAGGAGCGCCGCGGCCGAGACGAGGTTCCCGGCGAGCGACGTCTCGATTCCCGTCGTGCGCACGACGAGCCGCATGAGTCCGGGATACAGCGGGAAAAAGGCGTGGTTCGTCTCCTGCCCCACGCGGGAAGGCGGTTCCCAGAAGTAGCCGGCCTCGGCGAGGTTCACGTACCAGCCGGAGTCCCAGCGGGCGAGCGGCGTCACGCGGCGCGCGACGTCGTACGTCCACGGGCTCCCGGCCGTCATGCCGGGCAGAATCGAACCCGATACCCCCGCGACGATCCAGACGCCGGCGAGCCACAGGAGGCCCAGCCCGAACACCCGCTGGCGTGTCGTCACGACGGGGCGGATTATAGGAAGAGCCCATGAACCCGCGCGAATACGAGATCATGTTCGCCCGCGAGGATGGGTACTGGTGGTACCGAGGCATGCGGCGCATCGCACGGGCGTTCGCGCCGGGCCTTTTCTCGCGTCCCGCCGGCTCGTGGCTGCTCGACGCGGGCTGCGGCACGGGGCGCAACCTCGAGGAGCTGGAGGCCGGGGGAGGGCGCGCCGTGGGCGTCGACAGGTCGATGCGCGCCCTCGGATTCGCGCGCCGGAGAGGCCGCGCCCTGCTCGTCTGCGGCTCCGTCGAGGCGCTCCCGTTTCGCCGCCAGGCGTTCTCGGGCGCCCTCTCTCGCGACGTCCTCTACATGGTGGACGACGAGAAGGCGGCCGTTCGGGAGATCGCGCGGGTGCTCGCTCCGGGAGGGACGTTCGTGCTCTCGTCGCCGGCCTTTCGTGCGCTCGCGGGCGCGCACGACCGGGCCGTGGGCGGGCTGCGAAGGCACACGGCGCCGGACCTCCGGACGCTCCTTCGCGAAGCCGGCCTCCGCGTCGCGCGGACGACGTACGCGAACTTCTTCCTGGCGGGTCCGATCTGGGTCCTCAGAAAGGCCACAGGAGCGCTCTCGCGGCGGCGGCCGAGCGAGGACGTCTCGTCGGAGTTCGGCCTCGCGCCCGCCCCATTCGAAGGAATTCTCTTCTCCCTTCTTTCCCTCGAGGCCCGCATCGTGGCGCGCGCGCGTCTGCCGTTCGGCGTGAGCGTCTTCGTGGCGGCGGAAAAGCCGGTTCAGGGCGCGAGCCGGTAAGATCTTCGCGTGGCGCGCTTCCCTCATCCCCTCC
>JBGQDL010000040.1:0-25916 GCA_041495865.1 Thermoanaerobaculia bacterium
AACGCGACGGTCTGGACCTCGGGCCCGCAGGGAACGCTGAAAAACGCGAACCTGCTCGTCGTGGATGGAAAGGTGGCCGCCGTCGGCGAAGGCGTCACGGCACCCGCCGCCCTCGCGGGTGCGACCGTCGAGATCGACGCGCAGGGCCGCTCCGTCACGCCGGGCCTCATCGATTGCCACAGCCACACGGCGATCGACGGCGGAGTCAACGAAGGCACGCGCAACGTGTCGGCCGAAGTGCGCATCGGCGACGTGATCGATCCTTTCTCGCCCGCCATCTATCGCGAGCTGGCGGGCGGACTCACGACGATGCACGTCCTCCATGGCTCGGCTAACGCGATCGGCGGTCAGGTGGAGATCCTCAAGCTGCGCCGCGGCGAGGGCCCGGAAGGGCTCAAGCTCAAGGACGCGCCGCTCGGCATCAAGTTCGCGCTCGGCGAGAACCCGAAGGGCTCGAACCGTCCAACGCCGGGCACCCGCTATCCGCAGACGCGCATGGGCGTCTCGGCCCTCAT
Organism: Thermoanaerobaculia bacterium; assembly: GCA_041495865.1. Lineage (GTDB taxonomy): Bacteria > Acidobacteriota > Thermoanaerobaculia > UBA5066 > UBA5066 > Fen-183. The sequence continues at coordinate 516 of JBGQDL010000040.1, forward strand.
CCGCGAGCGCTTCCTCGCGGCGCGCGACTACCGGCGCAGGCAGAAGGAGGTCGAGGCCGCGAAGAAGCGCGGCGAAATCCCGATCCCGCCGCGGCCCGATCTCCAGCTCGAGGCGATCGCGGAAATCCTCGAGGGCAAGCGGATCATCCACGCGCACAGCTACGTGAAGCAGGAGGTGCTCGACCTCCTGCGCGTCTGTGAGGAATTCGGCGTCAGGGTCGGCACGCTCCAGCACATTCTCGAGGGGTACAAGGTGGCGGACGAGATCGCGGCGCACGGAGCCGGTGCTTCCTCGTTCAGTGACTGGTGGGCCTACAAGTTCGAGGTCTACGACGCGATCCCCTACAACGGCGCGCTCATGAGGGAGCGCGGCGTGCTCGTGTCCTTCAACTCGGATTCGGACGAGCTCGCCCGCCGGATGAACGTCGAGGCGGCCAAGGCCGCGAAGTACGGCGGCGTCCCGCGCGAGGAGGCGCTGAAGTTCGTGACGCTGAATCCCGCGAAGCAGCTCCGGCTCGACAAGCGCATCGGCTCTCTCGAGCCGGGCAAGGACGGCGACTTCGCGATCTGGTCCGGCGACCCGCTCGATCCGACGAGCCATTGCAACGAGACCTGGATCGAGGGGCGCCGGTACTTCGACCGCGCGGCCGACGTGAAGGGCCGCGCGGCGCTCGCAGCCGAAAAGGCCGAGCTCGTCGCGAAGTCGCGGCTGGCGGCCGCCCGGGGAACGCCGACCACTCCAGCCGAGCCCGCGCGGCGGCCTCCCGCCCATCTCGACGACGCGGACGGCCACGACGACGAGGCGGCGGCCGGGGCGGAGGTGACGCGATGAGCCCGCTCCTTTTCGCCTCCCTCCTCGTCTTCAAGGGCGCGACCGTGCACACGGCCGTCTCTCCCGCGATCCCGAACGGCGTCGTGGTGATCGCGGACGGGAAGATCGCGGCCGTGGGCGGGCCGGAGACGGCCGTTCCCGCCGGCGCCGAGGTCGTCGACCTCACGGGCAGACACTTGGCGCCGGCGTTCTTCGCGCCGGTCTCGCTCGTCGGGCTCGTCGAGATCCAGGCCGTGCGCGCCACGAACGACGTGGCCGAGATCGGCGAGATCAACCCCGAGGCGCGGCCCGACGTCGCGATGAACTTCGACTCCGAATCGCTTCCCGTCACGCGCAGCGGCGGTGTGCTCTTCGCCGCCCTCGCGCCGCGCGGGTCGACGTTCCCGGGCGCGGTCTCGGTCGTGACGCTGAACGGCTGGACGCGCGAGGACGCGTGCCTGAAATGTCCCGCGGCCGTGCTCCTCGAGTGGCCGGAGATGTTCATCGACCGGCGGACCGACGCGCGCCCCTCCGCTCGCGTGCAGGAGCGCCGGCGCGACGAGGCTCTCGAGCTGATCCGCAGGACGTTTCACCACGCGGCCGCGTATCGCGCCGCGAAGGCGGCCGAAGGCAGGGCCGGCGTGCCGGGCCACGACGACGTCGCGCCGCTCTCGGCGATGCTCGGCGTCCTCGACGGCTCGCTTCCGCTCGTCATCCGGGCCGAACGGAAGACGCAGATCGACGCGGCGCTCCGCTTTCTCGACGAGGAGCTGAAGGGAGAGAACGTGCGCCCGGTCATCCTCGGCGGCACCGACGCGCCGAAAGTCGCCGCCTCTCTCGCCGCGCGGAAGATCCCCGTCATCCTCGACACCGTCCTCGAGCTTCCGCTCCGCGAAGACGACCCCTACGACGCCCCGTTCACGAAGGCGGCCGAGCTCGCGAAGGCCGGTGTCGTCACGGCGATCGGGAGCGGCCAGACCGCCATGGCGGCCGCCACGACGCGCGACCTGCCGAACCATGCGGCGATGTCCGCGGCCTTCGGCCTCGACCGCCTCGAGGCGCTCCGCGCCATCACGCTCAACCCGGCGAGGATCTACGGCGTCGACGCGCGCATCGGCTCTCTGGAGAAAGGCAAGGACGCGTCGCTCGCGGTCTTCACCGGCGACCCGCTCCTCACCGAGTCGAATGTCGTCGCGCTCTACGACAAGGGCGTGAGTCTCGACCTGACGGACCGCCACAAACGGCTCTGGGAGCGCTACCGGAACCGGCCGAGGGCCGCAGGGATGAAGTGAGCGGCCTTCCGCCGACGATCACCTGAAAAATTCGGGAATGTCAGCGCGGGCTCACCGGTGTGTCCGAGTGGGAAGGTGTTCGCGTGGGCGTCGCGGACTTTCGCGGCGCAGGCGTCTTGGGGAGGTCCGGGCCGCTCGGCTTCGCGACTTCGTCCGGGTCGCGCAGTCTCGCCCGGCCCGCGAAGCCCGAGAGCGATGGGCGCATCGGCGTCGGCGCGAGGCCGGAGGCGGGCGTAGGGGCAGGGCCTGCGGCGTTGGCTTTCTCGGTGGCTCCCCAGTCCACGTCGGCAAGGGAAAGCATGGCGAGCGTCCCGTTCACGCACATCCTGAACTTCACGGACTTTCCGTCGCGCTTGGGAAGATCCAGGGCCCCGATGCGCGCGCCCGCCGTCGTCACGAGGACATAGGGGCATGCCTTCTCGTTCGACTTCAGGGCCTGGATCTGGAAGAGGACGAGAGGCAGAACGAGGGCCGTCGAGGTCATGTTCCGCCTGCCTGTCTCGTGATGCGCTCCGGGTGAGTATAGACGTTGAAACGCTCGCCACGCAGGAAGCCGACGAGAGTGAGTCCCGTCTCCTCGGCGAGATCCACCGCGAGGCTCGTCGGCGCCGATACGGCGGCCACGATGCGCGCGCCGGCGAGCGCCGCCTTCTGCGCGATCTCGAAGCCGAGCCGGCCCGAGACGAGAAGGATCGGAGGGCACGGGCGCCGGCTCAGGAGGACGGCGCCGACGGCCTTGTCGGTCGCGTTGTGGCGCCCGACGTCCTCGCGCGAGAGGAGGAGGCTCCCGTCCGCTTCGAACAGACCCGCCGCGTGAAGGCCGCCCGTGGAGGCGAACACGGACTGGCGGGCGCGGAGCGCGTCGGGAAGCGAGGTGAGAAGAGACGCGGAGATCGTCAGGTCTCTCGAGGTGCCTTCGCCCGGCGCGATCCTTCCGCGGCGCGCGGCCGCGGCGAGGGCGGCGACGTCGTCGACCGACGTCCGGCCGCAGACGCCGCATGCCGAGCCCATGACCGTGGCCCGGCGCGCCGGCGAACGATCCGCGCGCGGGACGAGCGTGACGACGCGGACGTTCTTCGCCAGCTCGGGCGCGACGCCGGGATCTTCGGGCGGCTCGATTCCCGCGATCTCTTCGATGCTCTCGATGACGCCCTCTCCGTAGAGAAGGCCGGCGGCGAGGTCGTCGTCGTCTCCCGGAGTCCGCATCGTGACGACGAATCGCTCGGGTCTCCCGCCGCCCTCGCGAAGCCGGATCTCGAGGGGCTCCTCGGCGACGAGGAAGTCCTTCTCCCAGCGCGTGCCGTGGGCGTCGCGCCGGAAGACGAGAGTGGACACCGAGGCCGCGTGATGCGTGTCCGTCACGCGGCTAGCCTACACTCCGCTCCTTGACGCCCGGACACGTCCTCGTGCCGCTCTTCGCGGCAGTTGCCCTCCTGCCCTTCGTGCCGCCCGCGGCCGCGCTCGTCACGGGCGTTCTGGTGGCGCTCGCCACGGGAAACCCGTGGCCTCAAAGGACGCGGAAGCTCGCGCACCTCACGCTGGGCTTCGCGGTCCTGGGCCTCGGCGCCGCCGCGGATCTGGGCGTCGTCGGGCGCGTGGGAGCGCGGGGAATCGGGTACACGGCCGCGGGAATCGGGCTGACATTTCTCGCCGGGCTTCTCCTCGCGCGCCTGTTCGGTGTCGAGGAGGACACCGCTCTCCTCGTGACGACGGGGACCGCGATCTGCGGGGGCAGCGCGATCGCCGCCGTGGCGCCCGTGATCAAGGCGAAGTCCGAGGCGATCTCCGTGGCGCTCGCGACGGTGTTTCTTCTCAACGCCGTCGCTCTCGTGGTCTTCCCGCCGCTCGGGCATCTCCTGGGGCTCGACGAGGCTCGCTTCGGCCTCTTCGCGGCGCTCGCGATCCACGACACGAGCTCGGTCGTGGGTGCGGCGACGGCCTACGGACCGAAGGCCGTGGAGATCGCCACGACCGTGAAGCTCGCCCGGGCGCTCTGGATCGTCCCCGTGGCGCTCGTCATCGGCTGGGCGCGCGCGCGCCGCACGGGCGAGCGCGGAGCTTCCGCCGCGACGCTGCCGTGGTTTCTCGTGGGTTTCGTCGCCATGGCCGCGCTCGTCACGTGGCTGCCCGCGCTACGCCCCGCCGGGCTCGCCGTCGCGGCCGGCGCCAAGCGCGTCCTCGTCATGACGCTCTTCCTCATCGGCACGTCCCTGACGCGCGACGCCGTCGGGCGCGTGGGCCTCAGGCCCGTCGCTCTCGGCATCGCCCTCTGGGTCCTCGCGGCCGGTTCCACGCTCGCGGCGCTGAGGGCGGGCTGGATTTCCTGACCGTCAGATTCCGCCGCCGTCCACGAGCATGTCCTCGTGCACGGGCTCGGCCCAAGGCCGCACGTCCGCGTCGGAGAGCGAGTACGTGCCCATCCGGAGGAGAGCGGGAGAATAGATGTGGAGCGTGACGAGGTCGCCGCCGTCGTCCGCGAGGTTCGAGACCTGGTGGATGTCGCCGTCCTGCGTCGCGCAGATGAATCCGGGCGCCATCTCCCTCGACCTCACCGCGTAAATCATCCGGTTGTGGGCGCGCTCGAAGACGGTTTCGAGCGCCGTGCCGGAGAGAACGCGCACGCCGCAGCTCGAGCCGCTGTGGTCGTGGATCGGGCTCCGCTGCCCGTTCCGCCAGCACAGGACGAGCGCCTGGTAAGCCGGCCCGGCGTGCAGGAGATTGCGGCGATAGCTCTCGTCTCCGAACTTCAGGAAGGGCCGCACGTCGTCGAGCGTGACCGAGAGCCCGCCGAGCGTGCGCTCCAGCTCGGACAGCGGGATGCGTTCGCGCCACGTGTCGAGGTCCTCGAGGATCCTGCCGAGAGAGGACGTCATGGGCCGCCTGAGGCAATCCTAGCATCGGCCTGATGCTTCGCTAGACTCCGGACGTGGACTTTGAGAGGGCCCTTCGGGCGGCACGGAGCCTCGTGTCGCGCGTCGCGCGAGAGGCGTGGGACCGCCTGCATCGAATCCCGAGGCCGGCCCTTTTCTTCATCGGAGCCACCGGAATGCTCTTCCTCGTCGCGGCGGTCGTCATCGTCCTCTATTTCGCGCGGGTGGTGTCGAAGACGATGGACGGACGGCGGTGGTCGCTCCCGACGCGCCTCTACTCGGACGTGTGGGCGGTGCGGCCCGGGGACACGCTTTCGGCCGAGGACGTCGTGCGGCGGCTCGCGCGCCTACGCTACGTCGAGGTCCCGAAAGCCCCGGTCGCCGCGGGCCAGTACGCGCTCGTCAGGGGGCGCATCGCCGTCACCTTGAATCCGCGCGAGACCGCCTGGGGCCGCACGCCGGGTTTTCCGGCCGAGATGGAGTTTTCGGGCCGGCGCGTCGCGGCGCTGAAACGCGCTGACGACGGAACGCGGCTGCCGTACGTCGTGTTCGAGCCGGAGGTCGTGGGCTCGGTCTACGACGAAAAGATGCAGGATCGAACGCTCGTCACCCTCGACCAGGTCCCTCCCGTGGTCCTCGACGCGATTCTCACCACCGAGGATCGCGACTTCTTCACGCACGGGGGAATCTCGTTCCGCCGGCTCGTGGGCGCCGTTCTCCAGGGCGCGGCGCGAGGCGCGGCCGTGCGCGGCACCTCCACGCTCACGCAGCAGCTCGTGAAGAACATGTTTCTCTCGCCCCAGCGCAAGCTGAAGCGCAAGGTCGTCGAGGCTCTGATGGCCGTCATCCTGGAGGCCAAGTACAGCAAGAGGGAGATCCTCGAGGCGTACCTGAACGAGATCTACCTCGGTCAGCGCGGATCCGTCTCCGTGACGGGGGTCGAGGAAGCCGCGCGGTTCTACTTCGGAAAGGGCGTCTCCTCGCTCGATCTTCCGGAGGCGGCGATGCTCGCGGGCCTCATCTCGTCGCCCGGCAAGTACTCGCCGTTCCGAAACCCCGAGAATGCGCGCGCCCGCCGGGCCGTCGTCCTCAAGGGGATGCTCGAGCAGAAGAAGATCGACAAGGCCGCCTGCGAGGCCGCGCTCGCCGCGCCCCTGACGAAGGCGAAGGGGCCGCCCATCGGCATCGTCGCGCCGCACTTCGTGGACTTCGTCCTCTCGCAGGTGAAGGAGGCGCCCGGCTTCGTGAAGGAGGACGGGCTTTCGGTGTACACGACGCTCGACCCCGACATGCAGCAGGCCGCGCAGGCGGCGGTCCTCAGGGGGCTCGAGGAGCTCGAGAAGCGCTACAAACGCCTCCGGCCGCGGAGCGAGGACGACGCGCTCCAGGCGGCCGTCATCGCGCTCGACCCCGCGACGGGATCCGTCCGCGCGCTCGTGGGCGGGCGCGACTATCAGGTCAGCCAGTTCAACCGCGTCGTGCAGGCGCGCCGCCAGCCGGGCTCGCTGTTCAAGCCGTTCGTGTACCTGACGGCGTTCGGGAAGCGGAATCTGCCGAAGCCCATCACGACCGCGTCGATCTTCGTCGACTCGCCGATCGCGCTCGTCTGGGGCAAGGGCGAGGACGAGACGTGGTCTCCGAAAAACTATGACGGCGATTTTCGCGGGCCCATGACGGCGCGGCAGGCGCTCGAGCAGTCGATCAACATTCCCACGGTGCGCATCGCCGTCACCGAGACCGCGCCGGGCCGCACGCTGCTCTCGGACATCGTGGACACGGCGCGGCATGCGGGCATTTCGTCGCCCCTGCGGCCGTACCCGTCGCTCGCGCTCGGGTCGTTCGAAACGAGCCCCATGGAGATCGCGGCGGCCTATTGCACGTTCGCGAACGGGGGCTTCCGCGTCCGGCCGAATGCGCTTCTCGGCATCGTGGGCCCGAATGCCCGGCGCATCGAGACGAAGGACGAGCCCGTGGTGCGGGGGGCCGACGCGGACGCGGTCTCGATCCTCGACTCGGTCCTTCAGGGGGTCGTGGATCGGGGCACCGGCGGCTCGGCCCGCCGGCTCGGGGCGCAGGGCATCTTCGCAGGCAAGACCGGCACGACGAACGACGGACGCGACGCCTGGTTCATCGGCTTCTCGCCGCGCCTCCTCGTCGCGGTCTGGGTCGGCTTCGACGACAACCGCGGCCTGAACCTCTCCGGCTCCTCGGCGGCGCTGCCGATCTTCGCCGACTTCGTCCGGCGCCTGCCCTCGCAGTATTTCGAGGCGCCGTTCCCCACGACCCCCGGCGTCGTCTCGGCGTCCATCGATCCGACGACCGGCATGCTCGTCACCGAGGAGTGTCCGAAATCGTTCAACGAGGTCTTCCTCGAGGGCACTGCGCCGAAGGAGCGCTGCACGGTCCACGGCGGCGGGGGCGGTGGACCGGGACCCGGCGTCACAGGCGGAAGTCCGTGAAGCTCACGCTGCCTGCGATGGACCTCGGGCTCGTCGTCAGGAGCCACGGGTGGTACGACCTGCCCCCGTTCGAATGGCGGCCGGAGGAGAAGACCCTGGGATTGATTTTCTTAGAAGGAGAAGACCCCGTGCGGGTGCGAGTCCGGTGCGAGGCGGGGCGACTGGTCGCAACCGCCACGGCGACCACTCGCCATGCCGTCGGTCGTGTGCTCGAACGGGTCCTCGATCTGAAAGCAGATCTTTCTTCCTTCCATACCCTTTGCGCCGGCGACCCGCGCTTCGCGTGGGTCGCGCGGCGCGGGGCGGGGCGGATCCTGCGCGCGCCGACGGTGTTCGAGGATGCCGTGAAGATCCTCGCGACGACGAACTGCACGTGGGGCCTGACGAAGGTCATGGTGAGGAACCTCATCGAGCGCTTCGATCGCGGAGGAGCTTTTCCGGATGCCCGATTCGTGGCGAGCCTTCCCGCGCGCGCCCTCGTGGCAGCGAAGTGGGGCTATCGCGCGCCGTATCTCGCCGCGTTCGCCGCACGCGTCGCGTCGGGAAAACTGGACCTCGCGCGCTGGGAGGACGCCTCCCGCGCGAGCGAGGACATCGAAAGAGAGATTCGCGCCGAGAAGGGCTTCGGCCCCTATGCGGCGGACACGTTGGGGCGGCTTCTGGGCCGGCACCGCAAGCTCGGCCTCGACTCGTGGTCGCGGAAGAAGGTCGCCGCCCTGCGGTTCAAGGGCCGTGCCGTGAAGGACGCGCGCGTCGCGCGCCTCTATGCGCCGTTCGGCCAGCACGCGGGCCTCGCGTTCTGGCTCGACGTGACGCGCGACTGGCACGAGGAGAAGGAGGGGTTGAAGATCCTCGGGGAGAGAGGCGCGGCGTGAAGCGGGTGATCCTCGTCGGCGCGACGGACGGCCTCGGGAAGGCCCTCGCCGAGGTGTACGCCGCGCGCGGCTTCTGGGTGACGATCCTCGGGCGCTCGAAGGAGAAGCTCGACGCCCTCGTCGCCGACCTCGAGCGGCGCTTCCCGGTCGCGACGGTGAAGGGAGTCGTGTGCGACCTCGCGGACGCGGCGCGGCTCGAGCCCGCGTTCCACGAGGCGCTCGCGGCGACCGGGCACTGCGACCTCTTCCTCTACAACGCGGGCCTCATGCGCGGCGGCGACGGCGTGACGAGCGTGCCCGCGCAAGACGCCGAGACGATGGAGGTCAATGCCGTGGCGGCCATGAGGCTGCTCGGCCTCGCGGCGAACTGGTTTCGCATCGCCGCGCGCGGGCAGATCGCGGGGATCTCGTCCATCGCGGGCGACCGCGGGCGCAAGGGAAACCCCGCGTACAACGCCTCGAAGGCGGCTCTCACGACGTTTCTCGAGGGGCTTCGCAATCGGCTCGCACCCTTCGGGGTCACGGTCTCGACCGTGAAACCCGGTTACGTCGGGACGCGCATGACCGCGGGGAAGCCGGGACTCTTCTGGGTGGCGCCCGCCGGAGAGGCCGCCCGCATCATCGCGGACCGCCTCGAAAAGCGCCACGAGGTCTTCTACGTCTACCGGCGCTGGGCGCTCGTCTCTTTCGCGATGCGACTCGTGCCCCGGTTCCTCTTCAAGAGGTTCGGACCGCCGTGAGCGCGAGTCCCGTGCCGGAGCGCATCGAGGGTTTCGGCCTCTACAACGTTTCGGTGTCGCCCGTCTTCCGCCCCGCGTCGCTCCCCGCGCTCCGCGACGCGCTCGCCGCCTGCGCCTCGAGCGGGTCGAGGCCGGTCTTTCGCGGCGCGGGACGCTCCTACGGCGACGCCGCGACGAACCCCGCGGGACCGGTGGTGGAGATGACGGGCCTGAACGCGGTCGCCGGCTTCGACGAGACGTCGGGAGTCGTGCGGGCCGGGGCGGGCCTCACGCTCGGCGAGCTGTGGAAGTGGTCGATCCCGCGCGGGTTCTGGCCGCCCGTCGTGACGGGCACGATGCACGTCACGCTCGGCGGCGCCGTCGCGATGAACGTACACGGCAAGAACGGCTGGAAGGAGGGCACGTTCGGGGACCATGTCGAGAGCGTCTCGATCCTGCGGGACGGAGGCCGCGTCGAGGAGATCGCGCACGGCACGAGCGCCTTCGACGACGCCGTCGGCAACTGGCGCCGACCCGACCCGATCGTGGAGGTCGCGTTGAAACTGAAGAAGGTCGCGACAGGCTACCTCGACGTGGAGGCCTTCGTGACCCCCAACCTGGCGGCGACGCTCGCCGGACTCGACGGCGCCAAGGACGACCGGGATTACGCCGTGGGCTGGATGGACTGCTGGAGCTCGGGCAGGAGTCTCGGCCGAAGCGTTCTCCACCTCGCGAACGAACATGCCGCGAAGGCGGGCGAGCCGCGCGGGTTGAGCGTCGAGGAGCAGGTCGCGGACATCCACATGGGGCCGCTGCCCGCGCCGATCCTCCTGCTCGGCCTCAAGCTGACGGCGGGCGGGCCCCAGATGCGCCTCGTGAATCTCGGGAAGTACCTGGCGTCGGTCCTTCACGGCCGGCGGCGTTACCGGCAGTCGCTCGTCGCGTTCTCGTTTCTCCTCGACTACCTGCCCGGCTGGAACGAGGCCTACCGGCCCGGCGGCTTCATCCAGTACCAGCTCTTCGTGCCGACTGCCGCGGCCGAGGCGGCGTTCGCGAAGGCGCTGCGCCTCCAGCACGAATCGGGGGTCATCTCCACCCTCGCCGTCATCAAGCGTCACCGCGCGGATCGGTTCCCGCGCGGCTACGCCCTCGACGGCTTTTCTCTCGCGCTGGACTTCCCGGTCACCCGGAAGAACGCGAGCCCGCTCGCCGCGCTCGCCCGCGCGTTCGACGGGCTTCTCCTCGCGTGCGGCGGGCGGGCCTACAAGGCGAAGGATTGCGTCGGCAGCGTCGAGCGTCTCGCGCGCGCCCGCGGAGGGACGGCGTGAGGGCGCCGGCTCGCTCGCTCGCGCTCGCGGGTCTTCTCGCCCTCGGGAGCTGCGGCCCGGACTCGTCCCCGACGTCGCCCCGGTCCTGCATTCCGCTCACGGGCGTGTACGCCGGAGTCTTCACCGACTCGTGCGGACTTTCGAAGACCGAGGACGTCACGCTCTTCCAGTCGGGCTGCACGCTCGTCGCGGAATTCCCGGGCGTGGGCAGCGTGTCGGGCACGGTTTCCGGCGGGACGCTCGTCTTCGCGATCGGCTTCGCCGGGTTCTCACCCTGCGGCGGCTCGGCCAGCGGCACCGCGGCGCTCACGTCGTCCGGAGGTCTCACGGGAAGCTACAGAGGGCAGGCGACGGGAGGCGGGACGACCTGTTGCGGAAACGTGTCGGGCGCGTTCACGCTCACCCGGCGATAGTCCTGAAGGTGTGTCTCCATTCACGAGTTCAAACCAAGTACACGGTACCTGGTCCCTCCCGAGGAGCCTTTTGTCCCTTCGGGCGCTCTATGCGCTCCATTCGGCCTTAGGCTCGGTTGGCTGACAGGAGGTCCGAATGAAACGCATGCACGTGCTCCCGGGACTCGCGGCTGCGACCCTGATTCTTTCCTCCTGCGGCGTGTACACGGCGACGGAGCCGGCGAACCTCACCACGCTCAAGATCACGGTCACCCGGTGCGACCTCGGCGGAGGCGTCGAGCTCGTACTCGACGGGCTCGCGGGCCCGTACCCGACACTGCCCACTCCCGGTGAGATCACGATGCAGATCGGCCCCGGCCCGCACAGTCTCACCTACCGGCGCAACAATCAGGATCTCGGCGGGAACATCGCCGGTGATCCTCTTGGAACGCTCCGGCATCTCGGTCCCGGCGAGACCACCAGGATCACGACGATCGATCCGCCCTGGGCCTGCATCGCGGCACCTGGCGCCCGTCTCTCCGGCGTTCGATAGGCGCTGCGGGAGAGCGCCCGCCGCGACGGGCTACAAGTCCCTCAGGCAGCCGGCCTCAGGCGTCCGCGCTCACGAACTGGTCGGAGTCCGAGGAGACGATGATCGCGAGGCCGCCTTCCGCGCTGAACGCGGCGGTTTCGGTGGTTCCGGCCTCGGAGCGGCAGTAGTCGCCCGCGCAAAGCGTGACGCCGTTAAGGACCACGGAGCCGGCGACGATGAAGACTTCCTCGGTCGCGCCGTGCCGGTGCGCGGGATACGTCGAGCCGGGCGCGAAGCGCAGGAGGCGCGTCGTGTAGCCGCGCGCGTCGTCCCGGTGCAGGAGCTTGAAGTCGAGGCCGGGCAGCGAGGCCGACTTCCACTCGGCGCCGGCGACGAGAACCGCGGAGACGCCGGGCAGCACGGCGCGGCCGCCGGGCGGCAGCGCGTGCGCCTGCGGGCCCTCCGGCCCGGTCGTCTCGGCCTCGAGCCGGTTCAGGAGGCGTTCCTTCAGGCCCGGCGGGGGTGTCGCGGGCGCCGAGAAACCGAGCGACTCGACGGCGTCGCGAAAGGCGCCCCGCAGCTCGACCCATTCCGGGTCCATGCGCAGGAGCTCGTCTCCCTCCGGCATCGGCTTGCCTTCCAGCGCGTCGCACGCGGCCAGCGCTTCGAGGCTGCGGCGGCGCTCGTCCGCGTTCCCGGCGAAGGGTCTTTCGTTCCTCATGCGATGGCTCCCGGCGCCGCGCCCGGCAGTCCTTCGTCGAGCGCACTCCTCAGGTGGTGCAGGGCGAGACGGATTCGCGACTTCGTCGTGCCGAGCGGCTGCGCGAGCTTCTCGGCGATTTCGGTGTGGGTCAGGCCCTCGAAATAGGCGAGCTCGATGACCTCGCGCTGCTCGACCGACAGACAAGCGAGCGCGGCGCGCACGGTGGCGGCGCGCTGCGCGAGTGACGAGCTCGTCTCCGGATCGATGCCGGGCGACGCGAGATCCCGCGCCTGCTCGAGCTCCTCCTCGTGCCGCCGCATTCCGCCGCGGGAGCGAAGCCGGTCGATGGCGCGCGAGCGCGCGAGCATGAGAAGCCAGGCGAGCGGCTCGCCGCGGTCCGCGTCGAACCGGGACGCCTGACGCCACGCCTGCGTGTAGACGTCCAGCGTGACCTCCTCGGCGTCCGCGGAGTTACGCAGGACCTTGAGGCAGATGCCGTAGACGTGCCGGCTCGAGAGGTCGTACAGGTCCGACAGCGCGGCCGCGTCCCCGGAGGCGATCCGGCGCATGAGGCCCGCACTATCCGGGCGGATGTCGCGCGGCGGGGGCACCAGGCTCATGGGCGTTCTCGCACGCTGGCGGGGATTATGCCCGCCGAGGCGCGCGAGGAACATCGGCACGACACCGCCCATACGGGGAATACGCGGCCCGGCTGCCTCCGGATCACCTGGCCTCCCGGCTCCGGCTACTTCCCGCCGCCCTCGAGGTCCTCGGCCTTCACGTGCGCGGTCGCGGTGTGCCCTCCGCCCGCCGCCACGGAGATCGTGAGCCCCGTCTTCGCGGGGGGCGCGAAGTCGAAAACGCCTTTCGCGTTCGTATGGCCCGTCAGGAGGACCTTGCCACCTGCGTTCGTGACCTCGACGGGCGCGTCGCCGACGGGCGAGCCGTCGCTGAAGTACGCCTCGACGTGGACCTTGCCCTTCACGACCTCGGCCCACACCGCGACGTCGTGCGCGAGGACGGTCCGGGAGAACGCCAGAAGCAGCGCGAGCGCGAGGACGCGTCTCATGGGGGGACCTCCCGGCGCCGCCTGAGCGGACGCCACGCGAGCGTGAAGTAGAAGAGAGCCGTCGACACGAGCGCGATGGCGCCGCCCGTCGGAACGGGGAGGAAGCCCGAGAGAAGGAGACCGCCCACCGCCGCGAGCGTGGACAGCGCGACGCTCGCGAAGAAGAACTGGCGCAGGTTTCCGGCCACGTTCTGCGCCGCGGCGGCGGGGACGACGATCATGACGAGGACGAGAAGCGCGCCCACCAGCTTGAGGCCGGAGACGACGACCGCCGTGGCGAGCGCCACGAAGACGTAGTCGAGAAGGGCGGGCCGTTTCCCGCGCGCGGCCGCGACCTTTGGGCTCAGGCTCGCGAGCATCAAGTCGTTGTAGAGGAGGCCGCCGACGAACGCCGCGAGGAGGGCCGTCCCGAGGAGGATCGCGAGGTCTTGGTCGCGCAGCGTCAGGAGGCTTCCGAAAAGGGTGCCTTCGATCTGGTGAATGTCGAATCTCTTCGAGACGAGCGCAACCATGAGAACGCCGAGGCCGAGGGTCTGCGCGAGGAAGAGGCCCGTGAGGGTGTCCGACGGCACGCGGCCGCGGTGCTGCACGAACGTGACGAGAATCGCCGAGGCGAAGCAGAACCCGTAGAGGCCGGCCCACGTCGACCCCGGCGGCTCGCCGAGGAGGAGTCCGAGGGCGGTTCCGGTCATGGCCGCGTTCCCGATGGCCTGCACGAAGAACGACATCCGACGCGCCACGACGAGCGTGCCGAGCCCGCCGAAGAGAGGCCCGAGGAGGAGCGCGCCGAAAAGGCCGCGGATCATGAAGGTGTGAACGAAAACGGCGGGCAGGAGGCCCGCGCGCGCCCAGCCGGCCACGATCTCGTAGACGCCGTTCATCGCCCGACGCTCTCCGCGAGGACGTCCGCCTCCGACAGGAGGCGCGGATCGCCCGTCGACACGACGCGGCGGTTCAGGACAGTGACGCGCGCGCACAGGCGCGTCAGGAGGCGGAGATCGTGCTCGACGAGGAGGACGGCCGCGCCTTCCCGCGCGAGACGCGCGAGGAGAGCCTCGAGGAGGCGCGTTCCGCCTTCGTCCACGTGGCTGGCCGGCTCGTCGAGGACGAGGAGCTTCGGCGTGGGGACGAGCGCCTGAGCGAGGAGGACGCGCCGCAGCTCGCCGCCGGAAAGCTCGGCGAGGCGGCGCGGGGCCAGGACCTCGGTGCCCGTCTCGGCGAGCGCGGAGGCGATGCGGGCGCGGAGCGCGGCGGGGCGCCGTCCGAAGGCGGGGGCGCGCCGGAGCGCGAGGGCCAGGAAGTCGGAGACGGAGACGGGCAGCGCGGGGTCGAGATCGAGGCTCTGCGGCACGTAGCCGATCGGCTCGCCAGGCCGCAGCGCGAGGCGGATCGTGCCCGTGAACGGCAAGCCGCCGAGGAGGCAATCGAGCAGCGTCGTCTTCCCGGCGCCGTTCGGCCCGGCGAGTCCGTGGACCTCGCCCGAAAACACGTCGAGATCGACGCCGTCGAGCGACAGCTCCCCGCCGCGCGCCGCGGAGAGGCCCCGGATGGAGACGATCGGGTCGGCGAGGGGCCTCAACGGCGCCCCGCGGCGGCCGTGACGCCCGCGACGATCGCCTCGAGGTTCGCCTTCGTGTCGCGCTCGAAGCGATCGGCCGTGTCGTCGCCGCCCGCCATGTGGGTCAGCCGGAAAAGGCGGCAGCCGGTCTCCCGCTCGATCGCCTCGACGGTGCGGTGGTCGAGGGCCATCTCCGTGAAGAGCACGTTGACGCGCGCGGCCCGGATGCGCTCGATCGTGTCGGCGAGCTGCCGCGCCGAGGGCTCGAGGCCGTGCCGAGGCTGGACGACGGCGCGCACGGTCAGCCCGAGGTCCGAGAACAGGTAGGCGTAGCCGTCGTGGACCGTGGCGATGCGGACTGCGGAAAGATCGAGGCCCTCGAGCCGCGCGAGCGCTTCAGCGAGGAGGTGCCGCAGCCTCTTCGTGTAGGCGCGTGCGTTCTCCTCGAAGAGCCGGGCGTCCTGAGGGTCGAGGCTCGCGAGCTCTTTCGCGAGCGTCTGGACCTGTTGCGAGGCGGCGAGCACCGAGAGGAAGGAGTGACTGTTCGCTCCGCTCGACGCGCCCGGAAGGAGCGGCACGCCGCGGTTCAGATCGAGGCGCCTCAGGTCGCTTTTCCCCGCGGCCTCGAGCATCGGCTCGAGGAAGGCGTCGTGCCCGAGGCCGTTCATGACCACGGCATCCAGGGATGTGAGCGCGGCGAGGTCCTCGGGGCGCGGCTGGTACGAGTGCGGGTCGGCGCCGGAGGGCACCACGGGCACGACGGTGACGGCGCTTCCACCCACGTTCGCGACCCACGAGTAGTAAGGGTTGAGCGTGACGCCGATGCGCAGCGGATGTGCTTGCGAACCGGCGGCGGAGAAGGACGCGAGGGCCGCGGCCGCAAAGAGTGAGGCGAGCCATCTCATCTTCGTCATCGCGGGCCTGAAGGCCCCGTCTCGCCGTCCAGGGCCACGAGCTGATACCAGCCTTCGGCCGCGGGGAAGGCCCCGGGCAGCGCCCTGCCGCCCTTCAGGATCCAGACCTCGGCGGCGAGACGCGGCCCCGCGCGGGCGGCTCGCGCGGGACTGCTCTGGTCGAGGCCGGCAGTGCTCTTCTCCGAGAGGCGCAGGAGGAACGCCGTGCGGCGCCCCGTGGAGTCGAGACCCGCGTAATCCGCCGACGCGCCGTCCGCGCGCCGCTTCCAGTCGAGGCCGCGCGCCTCTCGGGGCAGGAGAGCCGGAGCGAAGGGCGGAAGCTCCTCCCTCGCGAGCGCCGCGACCTCCGGCCAGGCTCCGGTCCTTCTCCTCAGGCCGAAGATCGCGTCGACCGAAACCAGAAGCGCCTGATAGAGCGTCTGGTCGGCGCCCGCGAGAACGCTCGTCGCCGGGGCGGCCGAGGATGCGCCTGACCGATCCAGCGTCAGGACGCGCAGCGCCCCGGCGATCAGCACGGCGGCAACCGCGGCGCCGGCGCCCGCGGCCTCCCGCGCGGCGCTTGGCGGACGGACGGTGCGAACGGCCTCTTCCACGATACGCATCAGCGGCTTCGCGCCGCTCCGAATCGAACCCTGAGCGCCGCGCTCGTGACTTCGGACGGAGGCTCGGCCGGGTCGGACGGGTACTCGGTGAGCCTCCGGCTTCGGTCGGAGGCCGGCACGTTCGTCGCGAGAAGCGTCGCGCCTTCTCCGGCTGCTGCCACGACCTCCTTCCAGCCGACCCGGCCCTCGAAGTTCATGTCCGAGAACGCGATGGCCGTTTCGCCCGGCCTCTGGACGTCCGCCTCGAGGTCCAGCGTCAGGCGGGCCGTGGGGAGGTCGGCCACGCCCGGCGCGAACTCCAGCGCGCTCCTGACGACCTTGAGCGGGACGCGCGCTCCCGCGACGGTGAGGACGAGGCCGGGAAGGAACCGCGCTGCGAAGGCGTCCCTGAGGTTCGCGAGAGCTTCTCCCTGCGGCGCCTTCGCCAGCGAGGACTCGGAGAGGGCCTTCTGCGTCGGAATCTCCGCGAGGTCGATCACGTGCGTCACGTCGATGCCCCCCGCGCGCGGCGAAAGCCGCGTCCAGCGGTTCACGGAGAAATTGCCCATGGGATGAGAGAAGGATTTTGCCGAAGAGAGGAGAAGAAAGAGGAAGAGGAATACAGAGATTGTTTTTTTCTTATATGCGGCGGCTGCTGAGGCAGCCGCCGATAGTTGAAAATCTTCTTCCCGAATGGCCGATGTCAAGGGCGCGCTTCGCGCGCCGCGCAGCGGTCGTAGACCCTTGACATCGGTCATTCGGGGAATACGGTCCCGATTGCTCTTACTCACTCGCAGAAATCTCTTTCTTGATTTCTTCCTCGATCTCTTTCTTCATCTTCCTCGCCTCGTCCGCGTGGAGAACGTGGAACCTCGGGTCGATCTCGAGGGCGCGCGCGAGGTGCCGCGCTGAGGCCTGGCGATCGCCCGCGGCGTAAGCGATCGCGCCCGCGTGGAACTCGAAGAGGGGGTCGATCGTGCCCATGGCGAGCGCCTTCGCCATCGGCTCGGCCGCGTCCCTGGCGCGGCCGGCCCGGTACAGGCACCAGGCGTAAGCGTCGAATCCGCCGACGTCCCTGCGGGTCTCGAGCTCGCGCGCGATCATCTCGACGGCTCGCTGCGCGTCACCGTGCTCGGCGAGGTAGAGCGCGAGAAGCCGGTGGATCTTCTTCTCATCGGCAGGCAGAAGCGCCTCGAGCGTCTTCACCGTCGCCTTCGCGCGGTCCTCCCCGGCGACATCGCCCATGGCACGACGATAGTCGACGAGCGCGGCGGCGACGGAGAACTTCGGCACCAGCCCGAACGACCGCTCGGCCAGGCGTGTGGCGGGCTCCCAGAGGCCCTTGCGCGCCGCGATCTCGGCGGCGGCGGCGAGCGCAGGCGCGTGATTTGGAAGGCGGAGGAGCGCCTCGACGAGACGCCCTTCCGCGTCCTCGTATCGGTTCATCTTCAGGAGAATCCGCGCGGCGCGCGCCTTGCACCACGCATAGCCTTCGAGGTCGGCCGGAAGAGCGGCGTTCGCGGCGAGGTCGAATGCCGCGAGCGCGCCGGGCAGATCGCCGGCCACGTCCTTCGCGAGCGCGGCGCGGCTGTACGAAGCGGCACACGGCCTCGCGGCGACGAAGCGGTCGTAGGACGCGAAGGCCTCCGGGTAGCGTCCCGTCTCGAGGAAGGCATCGCCGAGAGCGCCGTCCAGCTCCGCGTCGTCCGGCTGCTCGACCTTGAGGGCCGCCGCTTCCCGCGCCAGCTCTTCGAACCGGTGATGGGGAAGGAGAAGCCTCAGCCGGAACCTGCGGAGAGCAAAGTCGCCGGGCGCATCGGCAAGGCCCTTCGCCACGGCGGCGTCGGAGGCGGCGAGATCTCCCGGGTCGAGCGTGCGGCGGTAGCGCGCGTAGCGCGCCTCGGCGACGGCGAGCGGGCCGGTTGCCGGATCGGGCTCTGCGCCGGGCCCGGCCTCGGTGTCAGGAGCCGGGGAGAGAAGAAAGGCGGCGGCCGCCGCTCTCGCGAGGAGGGAGAGCAGAGGCCGCCGCCGCAAGGAGAGCACGGACGCAGATTACTTGACGTTCGCGGTCCGGATGTTCACGAGGTCGTCGCGGTCCTTGGCGATGCGCACGCGTTCGGCGAACTCCTCGTCGGAGATGCCCTCGGGAAAGCCCTTGAATTTGGCGTCGCGGATCGTCTTCACCTCCGCGTTGTGCACCGGCTGCCCCGGGCCCGCGTGAAGAGCCGCGAAACCACTCGTGGGCGCCCACATGAAGGGGAAGAAGAAGCGGCAGCCGCGCTCGGGGAAGTCCACGCCGTCGCCGAGGAGGCTGTTCGGCGAGCCGGGGCCGAAGTCACCGCCCTGGAGGACGCCCGCCACGACGCGCAGCTCGATATCCACGACGTCGTCGCAGGGCCGGCGGCCGTTCGGGAAGCCGGCCTTGTCGCCGCCGAGATAGCCGAGGCGGTTCGCCGACGAGAAAGGAGTGGGCGTGACGGCCGTGTTGAGACGGAGCTGGTCGGAGTAGACCTCGCCGGGGCGCGAGGTCGGGGAAACGCCGAGAGTCCTTGCCGTCTTGTCGGGAAGGCCCAGGAACAGCGCGAGCTCGATGTCGGTGCGCGGGCCGGCAGGCACTTTGATGCCGAAGAGGGCGTTGAAGTACGTGGCGAGGATGGGGAAGAGCTCCCCGGGGGTGGAGGCGTCCCCCTGGAAAAAGGCTTCCTTGTCCGGGCCGACGGAATTCCACCTGTCCTTGCGGCCGACGCCGACGAGGACTTCGTTCACGAGCGGGTTTCCGAGTCGCGAGACCTGCACGTAGTTGGACGAGCTCGTCACGCTGCTGTCCGCGTTGATCGTCCGCGTCGCCGGGATGCTGACCGATGCCCAGCCGCCGACGATCGCGACCGAGTTCTGCGGGTCGTTTACCTGGAAGCCCACCGACGTCAGCAACGCGATGGGGACCTGGAGCGCCGTGGCGAGGACGGTATAGCCAAACAGCGTGTCGCGGCCGCCACCGGTCGCGCCGATGCCCACGCCGGGACGTCCGAGGCCGGGACCCGTCTCGAGGTGGATGCCGTCGAAAACCATGCCGAGGTCGACGAAGAAGGGATCCTGGCGAGGCCCGACGAAGACGGAGATCTTGCCGTCGGCGCTCTTCTGGATTCCGTTCGGCAGGCTGACGTAGTCCGGAAACGTCTTGGATCCGATGTTCGGCGGGAACACCGGCTGATCCTTCAGGATGCTCGTGATCTGATCGGCCGAAGGGTTGCCGGCCGGGCCTGCGATCCGGTCCAGGTTGTAGGTCTGGGTGACGAGCAGGTTCGGATCCGTGATGGACGTGAGGCCGGGAAGCGCGTACAGGAAGGTGTTCGGCTGCTTGTACGTCGTCTTGAACGTGAAGCGGAACGTCACCTCCTCCACGGCGTCGCCGTTGTTATCGATCTTGATGTCGTACCAGGCGCCATCCTGGAAACCCGCGTAGTTCGGGCCCCCCTGCGGCTCGATGAGCCCGTAGCGACACGCGATGAGGTTCACCATCGACGTGTCGTTCGGGTCCCGGAACATGTAGAAATCCGTGTCGTCGAGGCTCGGATTCTTTGACGTGAAGGGGGCTTCGTTGTGACTGGACGCCTGCGCGGGCGCCGGTGCGAGAAGCCCGGCTGCCGCGAGAATTCCGGCTGCCGCGAGGCCGCGAAGGCGCAGTTCTCTCGTTCTGAACATGAAGTCTCCTTGAATGAATGTGATCTGGTCCGTTCGCCGATCGGTTGAGCGAGTGAGACGGCTTACGCGCGTGACATCAGAGCCTTGTACGGAGCGTTCGATGAGGCTGGATGACCGGCATTCGCGCTCGCCGTGTGCCTGAGGCGTGCCGGTAGAATCCGCCGCGGAAGCGCAAGGGGCCCGGCGGCCCTCCTGGTCTTCAAAACCAGCGTGCCCGCTCCGAGAGGGGCGGCGGGTGGGTTCGACTCCCACACGCTTCCGCCAACCAGGCCCACGCGCCGGGAGCAGGACACAGTTGGAGTCAGGGCGCCAGATTACTGATAAGATATGAGCTACCATTTTGAGTGAGGAAGAGACCCGGATCACTTGTCCGCGAACGGAACTGACGCGATCGCCGGCGCCCAACGCGCGGCGTTCTCAAGGAGTACCACCGATGAAGAAGATGCTCGCTGCTCTTTCGCTCCTCGCCGCGTGCTTGCCGCTCGCAGCCGGCGATCTCCACGGCAAGGTCGCCTGCAAGGGGGCCGCGGACTGCACGAACGCCATCGTCTACCTCGGCGCGATCGCCGGGAAGACTTTTCCCGCGCCCGCGGAGCACATGAAGATCGACCAGAAGGGCCTCCTGTTCAGGCCGCACGTCATTGCCGTGCAGCAGGGCTCGACCATCGACTTTCTCAATTCGGACCCGGTGCTCCACAACGTTTTCACGCCGGACGCCTGCGCCGAGAAATTCGACCTCGGCCTCTGGCCGAAGGGCGAGGTCCGGAGCTACACGTACAAGAACGAATGCGTGGTGACTCTCCTCTGCAAAGTGCACCACGACATGGTGGGCTTCATCGTCGTCGTCCCGACGCCCTACTTCGCCATGGTGAAGCCGGACGGCTCTTACCGGATTCCGGACGTTCCCGATGGCGCGTACACGGTCAAGATATGGCACGAGAAGCTGAAGCCGGCGCACAAGGCCGTGAACGTCGCCGGTCGGACCGAGGCTACGCTCGAAATCACGAGGTAGGGTCGGCCCGACGCCAGTACTCCCTCCGGGTTATGGGCGGGTCCGGCGAGGCGAAGGCCCTTGCACCCAGCTCTCGGACGTCCTCGTCGCACGGTGTTCAAAGCGTTTAGCGATCAGGAGATCGGTTCTTTCACCGGTTCGCGATGACGCCTGTCATACCGGGGAGGGCGATGTCGCGCCTAAGTTGTTGCGGTAGGACGTGCTGGAGCGCCTGAATCATCGCTTCGGAGAACCACTTGCGACAACTTGTAGGAGAGCGGAAGAAGCAGTCGATCCATACCGGCGCGCTCTCAAGACCAATGGGGGGAAGAAAAGTGTACCTCACCGAAAAAGCATCGAAGCGGCGGCTCAGGGAAGCGGAGAACGCGCGGAATAACCGTCTGGAGATCGTGAAGGCTCTTTCGCACGGCCAGATTCACCGGCGGGACCTGATCCGGTGGGGTCTCGTGACGGCGGGAGGGCTGATTGCGCCGATCGGGGGCCTGAGCCCGTTCGTGGGTGGCAGCGCCCGAGCCGACGGCGGGGCGACGGGTACCTTGTTCAGTCCGGGGACCAACGGCCTGGCCTTCACGCAGCCGATGCTGCGCATGGAGGTCCAGCCGAGAAAGCCGGTCTCGAGCCTGAGTCCTTTGCCGAAGGCCGAGTGCAACGATACGCTGCAGCCGGTCGACCAGGCGCTGGGCGGAGGCATGGGACCCATCGAGGGACGTCCGCCGGGGCCGGACTGGGCGCACCAGCGGTGGGACACCATGCCGCCTCAGGTGGCCGTCGAGGTCACGCAGGAGGGGGCCAGGACGAACCCCAAGGGGAACCTCCGCTTCAAGTTCCACCCCAAGCTGGCGACGCAGGGCCCGCACACGATGTGGACCTTCAACGGGACGGTTCCGCCGGCGCTGATCCAGGGCCGGTACGGCGAGCCCATCCTTTTTCGCCACCACAACAAGCTCCCGGCCAACGTCGCCAAGAACGGGGGCTTCGGGCGGCACACGATCACGACCCACGAGCACAACGGCCACCACGGGGCCGAGAACGACGGCTTCACGGGGGCGTTCTTTTTCCCGGGCCAGTTCTACGACTACCACTGGCCCATCGTTCTGGCCGGGCACGACACGATCAACCCCGACGCCACGGACATAAGGGCCGGGAGCCCGGACGACAGCGGCGGCATCAACAAGGTGCCGGGCGACTGGCGCGAGACGATGTCGACGCACTGGTTCCACGACCACATGTTCAGCTTCACGGCGCAGAACGTCTACAAGGGCAACGCCGGGATGTTCAACATCTACAGCGCGCTGGACCGGGGCAACGAGGAGATCAACGACGGCGTGAACCTGCGGCTGCCGAGCGGCACGGCCAAGTCGTGGGGCAACCTGGACTACGACGTCAACCTGATGCTGGCCGACAAGGCCTGGGATCAGAACGGGCAGCTCTACTTCGACATCTTCAACCTCGACGGGTTTCTCGGCGACTCGATGACGGTGAACTTCAGCTACAAGCCGTACTTCGAGGTCGAGGCCCGCAAGTACCGTTTCCGCATCCTCAACGCGAGCGTTTCGCGCTTCTTCAAGCTGGCCCTCTCGGACGGCTCGCCGATGGTCCAGATCGCCAACGACGGGAACCTGCTGCCGAACCCCGTGACCCTCACGCAGCTCGACGAGCAGGGCATCGCCGAGCGCTACGACGTCGTGATCGACTTCTCGCGCTACAAGCCGGGCGACAAGGTCTCGTTCGTCAACCTCTGCGAGCACTCGAACGGCAAGAAGCCCTCGCAGGATCTCAAGCTGTCGGACGCCCTCTCGGGCAAGTCGCCGGATCCCGTTGTCGGCAAGTTCCTGGAATTCCGGGTCATCCCGAGGACCGGGCCCGACCTCAGCAAGGTGCCCAGCACCATGATCCCGAACCCCGACCTGTCGCAGATTCCCGTCGCGCGGGAGCGCACGTTCGAGTTCGGGCGCAGCGGCGGAACGGACGCCGCGCCCTGGACCGTGAAGACGGACGGCGGGCAGGGCCTCCCCGCCGACTACACCGTGCTCGCGGCGGCGCCCCGTCCGAACACGCGTGAGGTCTGGCATCTCGTCAACGGCGGCGGCGGCTGGGATCACCCGATCCACATCCACTTCGAAGAGGGTCAGGTCCTCGCCCGCAACGGCAGCCTCTCGAACGTTCCGGCGTGGGAGCGGGGCCGCAAGGACGTCTATCGCCTCAGGCCGGGTGGAAGCGTGACCATCACCATGCAGTTCCGCGAGTTCATGGGGACGTACATGGAGCACTGCCACAACACGGTGCACGAGGACAACGCGATGCTCATCCGCTGGGAGATCAATCGCGGGATGGTTCCCATGCCGTCTCCGAACCCGACGCCCCAGGGTGTCGAGTGGCTGGCCGGGAGCGCCCTCCCGACAGCTTTCTGAGGTCGAACGCGACTCAATCGGGCCGGCGGGCCGCCCACAGCGGCGGCTCGCCGGCCTTCTCACCGTCGAGGACCCCGAATTTCGGACGGAAGGACAGGAGCGCCATGCGCAAGAAGAGCCGTACCACCGCCGCGCCGGTTGCCGCGCTGTTCCTGGCGGCCGCGACCCTCCTTTCTTCCGGTCCTGGCCTGGCCGCGGGTCCGGAGTCCCCCTGGGGGGCGAGCTACTTCCCCAACGTCGTCCTGACCACGCAGGACGGGACGAGAGTTCATGTCTGGGACGACCTCCTCAAGGACAAGAAGGTCCTGATCAACTTCATCTACACCGAATGCGGCGCCTCCTGCCCGCTCGAGACCGCCAAGCTGGCCCAGGTTCAACAGATCCTCGGGGACAGGATGGGGAAGGAAATCTTCTTTTATTCGATCAGCCTCGATCCAAAGCGCGACACGCCGGCGGCCCTGAAGGCCTATGCCGAAAAATTCCATGCCGGTCCGGGGTGGCTGTTCCTCACCGGCAAGAAGTCGGATATCGAGCTGGTGCGCAAGAAACTGGGGCAGGCCGTCGGCCCCGGCCAGAACGAGCTGACCGATCACGCCACGACGCTCATGATGGGCAACGTGTCGACCGGCCAGTGGATGCGGGACAGCGCCACGGACGACCCCCGGTTCATCGCCGTCATGGTCGGCGATTGGCTCTCCTCGTGGAAGAACCACAAGAAGGGCGAGAGCTACGTGAAGGCGCCGCCCTCCGACGAGACCACCTCCGACAGGGGGGCGTATCTGTTCAAGACGCGATGCTCCGCCTGCCATACGGTCGGCCATGGAGATGGGCTCGGGCCGGACCTCCTCGGGGTCGCCTCTGTCCGCGACCACGCCTGGCTCACCCGTTACGTGGCAGCCCCCGACGAGGTGCTGGCCTCCGGCGACCCCATCGCCACGGCCCTCTTCAACAAGTTCAAGAAACTGCGGATGCCGAACCTCCGTCTGGGCGAGAAAGACGTGGAAGCTCTGATCAAGTTCCTCGAGGCGAAGGGTGTTCCAAGTCACGCGACGGAAACGAGTGAACTGCGGGCACGGGCCGCGACCGACGCCGCCCCGGCAGCGAAGGACAGCAGGCCCGGCGGCCTTCAGAACTGAGAGAGCCGGGCGGTTCAGCCGGCTTTTCCGTTCCCGGCACCATCCTGGAGAGCGATTCATCTCTCGTCAATCGCCGAGAACTAACTTTTCCGAGAAGTCCAGCACTATATAGGTAGGACGAGACCGAGTAGGCTCTCCTGTGCATACGCAATGCGCATGAATTCTCCTCTGGGGGCACGGAAGCATCATGTGTGAGGAGAGACAGTTAGAGGTTTAGGGGCCGATCCCCGGAACGGTGGCGAACGATGAAAAGGTATGGCTGGAACACGCTGCTTGCCGCCGGCCGGATGGGGCTCTTCCTCGCGCTGTCGTGCTCGGGACTGGCGCTCGGCCAGCGGCAGGAGCCGGTACCCGGGGTTCCGCGCTCGCTCAAGACCGTCCCGATCCCGGAGCCCCCGGACCTTTCCACCTACGTAAGGAACAAGACGGCGCTGATCCAGCTCG
The DNA here is from genome assembly GCA_041495865.1 of Thermoanaerobaculia bacterium. Classification (GTDB taxonomy): domain Bacteria; phylum Acidobacteriota; class Thermoanaerobaculia; order UBA5066; family UBA5066; genus Fen-183. The sequence continues at coordinate 25,324 of JBGQDL010000040.1, forward strand.
GCAAGGCTCTGTTCTGGGACATGCAGGTCGGGAGCGACAACCAGGCCTGCGCCTCGTGCCACTTCCACGCCGGTGCCGACGACCGGGCCACGGGCCAGCTCGATCCGGGACTGCGCAGCGTCCATGCCGATGACACGTACCAGCTCGGCGGGCCCAATTTCCAGCTCCTGCCGTCGCACTTCCCGTTTCACAAGCTGACCGACCCCGAGAACCGTCATTCCACGGTGCTGTTTGACACGAACGACGTGGTGTCGTCGATGGGGAACTACTTCACGCTGTTTACGCACGTCAACCCCGGCCAGGCGCGCGACTCGGGCACTCCGATGGCCGACCCGGACTTCAACGTGAACGGCGTCAACGTCCGCAGGGTCCCGCCCCGCAATACCCCGAGCGTGATCAACGCCGTGTTCAACGTCCACAACTTCTGGGACGGCCGGGCGAACACCTATTTCAACGGAAACAACCCGTTTGGCCCGCTCGACATGAACTCCGGCATCTTCGTCCAAGCCGGTGGCACTCTTCAGAAGCAGATCATCCGGATCGAGAAAGCGAGCCTGGCCTCGCAGGCCGTGGGACCGGTGCTGTCGGACATG
>JBGQDL010000041.1:0-25582 GCA_041495865.1 Thermoanaerobaculia bacterium
CGGTGGACGAAGACCTCCCCCGGGCGGGTCGACGTGATGCTGTTGACGGGCGCGCGGGAATCGGAGCAGCTGATCCAGAGCACCGTCGGCTGCTGTCCCTTCGAGAGGGACAGGAAGAACTCCCGTTCCTTCTCGAAGGTCTCCGCCACGAAGCGGCGATTCCCTTCCAAGAGTGCCGAAATCACTGACTACCTCGACCCTGATCTTATCCTCAGGCCGGCCCGCGAACGCTCAACGCGCGCCGACTCCGCGGACACGCTCCTCGACGGCTGCCGTCGCCGCCCCGAGCGCCACCGCGAGCGCGCGGACGGCGTCTCTCGCGCGCGACGCGTCGCCGCACGTGAAGAGGTCCACGGCCGCCTCGCCGCGCTCGGGCCAGGTGTGAATCGTCAGGTGCGACTCGGAGATGACGACGACGCCGCTGACGCCCTGCGGGCTCAGGCGGTGGATGTGGATTCCGAGGACCTTCGCGCCCATCGCCCCAACGGCGTCGACGAGAACTCGCTCGACAAGCACGGCATCGTCCAGCGTCGCGAACGGCGCGCCCGCGACGTCGAGGAGAAGGTGAAGGCCGAGACTCATCGGATTCCGAGCGCTTCGACTGTACCCCGGTTCTCGGGCCGCACCTTCCAGAGGAACGCGTCCCACACGTAGTGCGTGGCCTGCGGAAGGGCGAGAAGAGGCACGATCAGCGCGAGAAGGAGCGCTCCCGGGTCGAGCGCGGGCCCCGGAAAAAACATGGCGTGATCGTGCCAGACGAGGCGATCCCAGCCCCATTCCTCGGCGAATGCGACGAGGAGAAGCGGCGCGAGGAAGAAGGCGAGCTTCGGCGCCATCCGGTCCGCGAAGGACGGAGCGTCGCCCGCGTCGCGGCGTGCCTGGGCGCGCGATTTCGACGTGAACCACACGAGCCCCATGTACGGAATGCCGTGGACGAAGACGTTCGTCACCGTGAAGGCGTAATCCGAGTCGAAGACGACGATGCCGAGGAACCACGTCGCCGCCGTCGAGAGCACGATCAGGACCTTCCCCCACGACACCGGCCGGCCGGCGCGCGCCTGCGCGACACCCTTAACGACCCACGCGGCGAAGATCCCGGCATAGAGGATGAACGCGATCCGGCTGACACCCTCGGGCAGGCCGTTCACGAAGTCTCCCCTCAGGAACCACTGGAACTTCCGCGGCAGGTGTGCGTGCCAGAAGAGCAGCGGCGTGAGCGTGGCGCCGTAGATTGCCGCGGCGTCGAGGAGGCGTCCGTCCGCTCCCTCTCCGTTCTTCCGGCGGTAGAGAGCCACCCAGCCGTACTGCTGCCGCATGAAATGAAAGACCGCGAGATACGCGAGGACGCGCCAGAAAACCAGCGCCGAGACCGAATACGCCGCGACGCCCGCGGCCCAGGCGGCGATCGGCACGCCCAGATAGAGCGCGAGGCGTGCGCGCGCGGCGGTCCCGTCCGCGAGGACGCGCCATCCCGTCGCCCACACGTGCGCCACGTCCACGCCCACGACCGCGACGAGGAACAGCCAGGGCGGGGCGTCGCCGTCGAGGAGGCCCGTCGCATGGCCGATGCCGAGGAAGAGCAGCGCGAGAGCCGTCGAGCCTCCGAAGAGGAGCAGGTCCGCGCGCCGGCCGAAAAGCCACGGGGAGATCACGGGGGCCTCCATGTTAGCCCGCGGCCAGGGTCGCGAACCGCTTGCCGCGCGAGGATAGGACCGCCTCGGCGGCTCGCACGCCGGCGTCCTGCGCCTCCTCGAAAAGCGGAAGCCCCGCGGAGTCCGCATGGGCGAAATGGACGCCGCCCACGGGCGCGAGATGCCGGACCTCGCTCGAAAGAAATCCCGGCGTCGGGCGCGCCATCGCGTGGCCCCAGCGGACCACGTCTAGTCGCGCCACGAGATCCGGAAGGTCGTGGTGCGCAATGGAAAGGTCCGCGAGAACGGCCGACGCGAGGTCGTCCCACGACGCGGCGAGGAGCTTCGCGCGCGTGGCGGCGGGGGCCTCGTCCGTGAAAGGCAGGTAGTAGGTAAAGACGGTCGGCCCGTTCTCCCGCCCGGCCTGATGCGTCGCGACGACGTAGCCGAGCGAGCGCGAATCGTGAAGGACGTTGTCCCACGCGAGCGGAAAGCCCGTCTCCTTCGGCCGCGCCCGGAGCGTGAGGTTCGCGACGAGCCAGGGAGCCCACGACATTTCCGCGAGGAAGGCGGGAGGCGCGGCGCGCCACGGCGCGAGGACCCGCGCGGCCACGAACTTCGGCAGCGCGAGGATCGCGTGCGCGGCCTCGACCGCGACGACCTCGTTTCGGGCGACGTCCAGGACGCGCAGCACGACGGGCGCGCCGGGTCTCGGCGCCGGCACGACGTCGAAGGCGAGAGAGGAGGCCGCGAGGCGCCCAGCGGCGCTCTTCGCGAGGAGGGCGACGAGGCGGCCGTTGCCTTCCGGCCACGTGAGGAAGTCCGACGGGTCCTCGTCGTCGTCCTCGCCTGGCAGGCGGGCGGCGTTGTAGTGGACCCCCGCCCACGCGGAAGTCCCGGCGAGATTCATCCCGAAGTCGTCGCGGCACCCGTACTCCGTGAGCCAGAGGAGGCGCGGCGACGTGTAGCCGCGGGCGCGCATCCACTCGGCCATCGTGATGCGGTCGAGGCCGGTGAACTCGGAGTCCTCAGACGAGAGGCGCGTCGGTATCGCGAAGGCGCGCCGGCCTTTCGAGTCCCTTCGGGCCGCGAGAACGTTCATCTCGCGCCGGAACCGCGCGAGCTGCGCAAGGTCGTCCGGCGAGGCGCCGTCACGCGGATAGAGGCCGGGACGCCACGCGTATCCGAAGAAGAGCCGTTCCTCGGGCTCGCGGCAGAGCATCTCTTCGGCCCACTCGGGGGCGCCGTCCGCGTCGCGGCCGACCAGCGCGCCGGCCTCCTCGAGGACGGCCTCGAGCGCGCGGTTCGGAGAAGCGGGCACGGGCACGTAGTGCGCGCCCCACGGGAACGCGGACACGTCGTTCGCGCCCGAGATGGCGGTGCCTCCCGCCGCGTCCTCGAGGTCGAAGACGCGGAAATCCGTGTCGCTCTCTCGCGCGAGGCGCCACGCGGCGGAAAGACCCGACACACCCGCGCCCACGATCGCGGTGCCGACCCGCTCCGTGCGGACGGCGGGGCGGGACAGGAGGTCTCCCGCCCGAAGGAGATGCCCCCTCGCGGCGTCGGGGCCCACGATCCTCCCGCCGAACGGAAGGCCGCGGACGTCCTTCTTTCCACACGCTGTCAGAGCGGCGGCGAGGGCCGAGAGCGCGGGAAGGCCGACGAGCGACGCGATCGCGTCACGCCGGCTCAGTCGAAGCGCTTCCACTCTCCCTCGTAGGTCCTCACGAGGACCTGGTCGTTGAGCCGGTTCACGGGGACGTCGTCGATGCGTGCCACGTCGGGGCCGAAGACGAAGAGCGACGGGAGAAGCTCCTTCGACAGCGCGCGCAGGCCTTCGGGCAGGCGCGAGGAGACGTTCACGGCCGTCCCCGACGCGAGCACGAAGCCCCAGTCGCCGAACGACGGCACGGCGATGTGATACGGGCGCGTCGAAAAGCCGGCGGCCCGGAGAGTCGCGTCCACGATCCAGAAGCTGCGGCGCGCGAAGAGAGGAGACGTGGACTGCACGGCGACGACGCCCTCGGGATCGAGCTTTTTCTTCACGAGCGAATAGAAGCGCGACGTATAGAGCTTGCCCACGGCATAGCTCGACGGGTCGGGAAAGTCGATGACGACGACGTCGAAGAGATCGAGCTCCTTCTCGATCCAGATCATGGCGTCTTCGTTCACGACGCGCACCTTCGGCGATCTCAGCGAGCCGCCGTTCAAGGCGAGAAAGAGGGGATGCGCCGTCGCGAGGCGCGTCATCGCCGGGTCGAGGTCCACGAGCGTGACGCTCTCGACCTCGGGGTGCTTCAGGATCTCGCGGACGGCGAGGCCGTCGCCGCCCCCGAGCACGGCGACTCGCCGGGCACGCGGCGCGGCCGCGAACGCGGGGTGCACGAGCGCCTCGTGATACCGGTACTCGTCCACGGACGAGAACTGCAGGTGCCCGTTCAGAAAAAGCTGGAAGCCCGCGCGGTTTCGCGTCACGACGATGCGCTGGTACGGCGTCGTCTCGGCCACGACGACTTCGTCGGCGTACTGGTTCTCCTCGGCGACGGCCGTGAGGCGATCCGCCGCGACGAAGGCGGCGAGGAGGATCGCCGTGACGAGAGAGGCCCGCGCGTAGAGGCCGCCCGGCGGCCCGACCCGGTCCCGGAAGAGGCTGATCGACCAGAACGCCACGGCGGCGTTCAGAAGGCCGAAGAGAACCGACGTGCGCGTGAGCCCGAGGCGCGGGAGGAAGACGAGCGGAAAGAGGATCGAAGCCGCGAGCGAGCCGAGGTAGTCGAACGTGAGGACCTGCGCCACGAGATCGCGGAAGACGACCGTGTCCTTGAGAAGGCGCATGAGGAGCGGAATCTCGAGGCCGACGAGCGTCCCGATCCCGACGACGACGCCGTAGAAGACGGGCGGAAACCAGCGCGGCGAGGAGAAGGCGAAGAAAAGCATCGGCGCCGAGAGCCCGCCCACGAACGCAACGGCGATCTCGGCCTCGACGAAGCGCCGGGCGACGCCGCGCACGACGAAGCGCGTAAGGAACGCGCCGAGCCCGAGAGAGGTCAGGTAGACGCCGATGACGAGGGAGAACTGCGTGACCGAGTCGCCAAGGAGATAGCTCGCGAGGGCGCCGGCGACGAGCTCGTAGACGAGGCCGCACGAGGCGATGGCGAGAACCGTGAGGTAGACGGGCCCCGGCCGGAGGGCGGGCGCCGCATGAGGGCCGGCGCTTCCCTCACGGTCGCCCATGCGGTCAGCCTCCCATGACGGCAGCCGCGATGATGATCGCCATCGCGATGATGATCGACCCGAGGACGATGCCGAGCGCGGTGTTCTGGTCCTCTTCCATCTCCTTCTTCAGCGAGAACGGGAGGAGCTTCGGCAGGATCGCGAAGAAAATGCCGAACAGGACCATCCCCAGGACCGAGAACACGACGGTCGACGTCACCTGATGCCCGTGCAGCGCCCACCAGTCCATCACTTGCCTCCGCTCCAGAAGTGCCACGTCCGGTAACCGCCCGCGTTGCGGGCTCCCGGAGGCAGCGTGTTGCGTTTCGTGTTTCCGGCCATCTCCCACCCCGAGAACGCCGCGAGAGCGTACGTGAGGAGAAGCGTGCCGCCGAAGACCTGGAAGATGCGTCTCATCGGGCCTCCTTCATTTGTCGTCCGAGTCATCCGAATCGTCCGATTCCCGTTCCCCACCGGCGCTCGTGAAGTCGCTCCCGGACCAACGCCGGCCCTCGAACGCGAATCTGGAGAACACGAGGAGCATCGGAACGAGGAACAGGAAGAGGATCACGAGGACGAGATGCGAGACGTGCGGCACACCGCTCGTCGCCCGCACGCGGAACGAGGGCGGCGCCTTCCCGGCGTCGGACTCGGGCTCGAGGCGCAGGATCCAGCGCCCGGCGGGAATGCGCGGCACGAAGATGCGGCGGTTCTGGCTGCCTTCGCTCCAGCTCTCGCCGCCGTCGACACCCGAATAGCGGTCCGAGATCAGGTCGAAGGAGCGGACCTCGCCGGTGGCTTCGGAGATGAGGTCGAACCCCACCTGGACCCAGGTGTTGCTCGTCGGTGCCCAGAGGTCGACGGCGAGATTCGCGCCGCGCCTGGTCTCGAACGGCTCCGAAAGGAGGACGCGCGCAGCTGCAAGAGCGGCTTCTGCGGCCTCGCGCGCCGCGATGGGGTTCGCCGGATTCCCCGGCGCGGCCGTGCCGCCCTGCGCCCAGTCGACCGAGGTCGACGTCGCCGAGCCGCGCGCCGCGTAGATTCCGCGCGAGGCATCGACGAGGTCGAACGTCTGGTCGTACACGACGGCGTGCGGCGTGAAAAGACGCGCGAGGAAGAAGACGACGATCGAGGCGAGCGACAGGAGCCATGCCGTCTTCCACCAGAGGTGGCTCGTGTCCGCGTGGGGCCACGGCTGGCAGGCGCCGACGCCCTCCGGCGGCGGAAGCGGATCCTTGAGCGCGAACGCCGCGGCGATCTCCCCGGACGGAACGTACGAGCCTTCAGTCCAGGCGATCTCCTTCTTCGCCTTCTCCTTCGAGAGCATGCGCGGCGGCTTGATGAAGTCCGTCGCCTCGGTGGTCTCGCCGGTCTTGACGGCCCAGTAGAACTCGCCGAGGACGCCGGCGACGTGCGCCTGGCTGCGTGAAAAGATGCGGTAGGAGTTGCCGCGGAAGACGGCGACGCGCGGCCCGTCCTTGACCGCGCCCGCGGGCACGGGCTCGAGGAGCGTGTAGTGGCCGTTCGATTCCGCGAGCCAGTGGTAGCCTTCGGACTTTCCTTCCTTCAGCAGGTACTCCGTCCAGAAATAGTCCTCGCCGTCCGCGGAGGTCGTCTTCCGGACGGCTCCGAGGATCGCGTACCTGTGGCCGCGGAGCAGGCCCTCGGCCCCGAGCGGAAGTACCGCCTTCCACGGGACCGCGGCGAGCTTTTCGAGGACCGCGAACTTCGAAGGCGGGCCCTGGTCCTTCCGGTCGGCGGAGCCGAGCAGCGACCCGCAGAACGGGCAGGCGATGCGCACCGTGTTCGCGGGGTCCTTGAGCTGGAGCGCGCCGCCGCAATTCGGGCAATTCAGGGCGAGCGCCTTGACTGAGACCGTGCGATCGGACCATGCGACGAGCTCCGCGATGCCGAGGCTCTCGAGCGCGACCGGCGTGCCCACGTAGAAGCCGTCGAGGCCGGGACCGTCGCCGTAATCGAGCGTCGCGAGACTGCCGTCCGCGCCAGAAAGGTCGGCGTAACGGAAGACGGATCCCGGCGGAGCCGCGAACGGCAGCTCGCCTTCGGCGGAGGTGTACGTGGCCTCCCGGGCCTCGACGACGGCGAAGCTTCCCGGGGCGCCCAGGTCGAGCGTCTCGCCGGGCTGGAGCTGCTCGTACGCGGGCACCTGAGGAGGCGCGACGGGCGTCATGAGCCAGAACCCGCCCTGCGCCTCCGCGAGCCATCCCCACGTCCCGTCGGTGAATCCGACGTACCACTCGTCCCACGTCCCCTCGCCGGTCGAGAGCTGGAGCCGCCCGGCGATGTGGAACGGGCGCGTGCCCTTACGCGGGCGCGCGTCCATCCCGACCTTGAAGGGGGAGGACGTCGGAACGAGCTCGGCGACCGTCCCGATCGCTTCGAGGTCTGCGCCCTTGCGCGCGACGGCGGACTTGCACTGCGGGCAGATCGAGACGAGCGAGGCCCCGGTCCGGAACCGAATCTCACCCCCGCAGTTCGGACATTGCGCCGCGCGCGCGCTCAAAGTGGCCGCATATTAGCTGCTATCGTTTGCGCTCAGATGCCCGCGACCTCGAAGCCGCGTCGGCTCGCAGTCGAGACCCTGGCGGTGTGCGGCGCGGCGCTCCTCCTGACGCTTCTCGTCCTGCGCGCCGGCGCCTGGTGGAATCGCGGCGTCGTGGGCGGCGGCGACGCGTGGAATATGCTGTGGAACATCGACCACGTGCAGCGGGCGCTGCGCGGAGAGGAGCCGTTCTACTTCTCGGCGCGCGTCTTTTCGCCGGAGGGGGCCAGCCTGCGCGCCCACTCGCTCTCGCCCGCGAACACCCTTCCCGCCGCCTTCCTCGCCTCCCGCTTCGGGCTCTTCACCGCCTACAACACGATGGTCTTGCTGTCCTTCCTGCTCGCGGCGGGCGCGAGTTACCGCCTCGCGCGACGCCTCGGAGCCTCCGCGACGGGAGCCGCTCTCGGCGCGTTCGTCTTCGCGTTCGCCCCGCAGCGAATGGCGCGGGCGCTCGGGCATTTGAACCTCCTCGCGATCGGCTGGCTGCCGCTCGCGCTGGAAGGGCTCCTCGTCGCCTCGCGCAAAGCGGGCCTGAGGCGCGCGGGCGGCATCCTGCTGGGAGCCTTCTCCCTGGCGGCGCTCGCCTACTCGGAGTGGTATCTCGCCTTCATGGGCGTCCTGGCCGCGTCGTCGTTCGCGCTCTTCGAGATCGCGCGCGCGGAAGGGACGCGCCGCGCGGGGACGGCCGCCGCTCTCTCGGCCTCGGGGCTCCTCGCCCTCGCGGCCGTCGCCCCCGCGGCTCTGGCCGTCGCGAGAGAGACGCGCGCGGGTCGTGTCGTCGGGCACGAGGCGCGCGCGTACTCCGCCTCCCTCACGTCGCTTTTCGTGCCGTCGCGCGTGCAGCTTCTCTCGCGGCTCACGCCGTCGCTGACCGCGCGCGAGCGGCTGACGGCCGAAGAGGGGTCGAACGCTCTCGGCCTCGTGCCTCTCGCGGCCCTCCTCGCCGTCGGCTTCGGTCGAAGGCGCGAGCGCGAGCTGGACTTCGCCGTGGCCGCCGGTGCGGCCTCGCTCCTCCTCTCGCTCGGGCCCGTGCTTTGGATCTTCTCCCGGCCGCTTTCGGTGCCGCTCCCGTACGCGCTTCTCGAGAAGGCTCTGCCCGCGCTCAGGCTCGGCGGCGTCGTCGCGCGCTTCCAGGCGCTCGCGTTCCTGCCGCTGGCCCTCGGCACGGCGTTCGCCGCCACACGGTTCCTCTCGAGACCCGGCGGCCGGCACCTGGTCGCGGGGGCGACGCTCCTCCTCGCCGTCGAGTTCGCGCCAGCCGACCCGGGAAGGCAGGTGTGGCCGTTCGACCCTCCCGACCCGGCGATGGCGGCGATCGCGTCTTCGAAAACTCCCGGGAGCGTGCTCGACGTCGACCCGGGCAACCTCGACATGATCCATCAGCTCCAGCACGGGCGGCCGCAGGTCTTCGGCTGCCTTTCGCGGAATCCTCCCGACGCGCTTCGGAAGCGCTTCGAGGATCCGATCCTCGGGGTGTTTCTGGACGCAGATCGGCCGGCGCCGGACCTCCCGCCGGCCGTCTCCGCCGCTTGGCTCCGCCACCGCTGGAACATCGCGTTCGTCGTCAGCCCTTCGTTCCCTCGGTTCGAATCGAAGACGCGGGCGCTCGGGTTTCCGGAGGTCGCGCGCAGCGCTCGCGGCGATCTCGCGGTCGTTTTCCGCGTCCCCGAGGACCCGCTTCCGCCGGTTTCGCGCGTCGACTTTCACGAGCTCGCGGCGCACCCGTTCGAGGCGATGCGGAGCGGGATCTTCGCCGAGGGTCTCCACGGGCCCGAGACGCTTCCTTTCGAGGGCCGCGAGGAGTCCGGATGCTGGAGCCGGGCGGACGTGACGCTTTTCGCATCGCTTTCCCCGGGCGACTACCGGCTGCGCCTCGCGGCGCCGGTCGAGACCGCTCCCGTCGTCACCGTGCGCTGGGGGGCCGGGCGGGAGACGTCGATGCGTGTCGATCGCCTGCGGGAAATGCCGCTCGCCGTCGAACCTGGGGACCTCGGCCCCGACGGGATCGTTCGGATCCGGATCGAAACGTCTCCGACGCTGCGCGAGGCCTGGAAGGGCGGCAGAGAGCTGGGCGTGTTCCTGATCGCTTTGTCGAGGTGAGCGGATCGCGCAAAATCGGCCGCCCCCCAACCGAGCCAGAGTCCATGATCATCGTGGAAAGGGAGAACGAAGCGTGACGGTGCTCGACACCATCGGCCGAACGAGGCTCATTCCGCTCCAGCACATGGTCCCGGAGGCGAGCGCCAGGATTCTCCTCAAGCTGGAATACGAGAACCCGACGGGGAGCATGAAGGACCGCATGGCGCTCGCAATGGTCGAGGCGGCGGAGTCGGATGGACGGCTGCGGCCGGGTGGTTCGGTGGTCGAGTACACGGGTGGAAGCACGGGCGTGTCGCTCGCCTTCGTGTGCGCCGCGAAGCGCATCCCTCTTCAGATCGTGACGTCGGACGCATTCAGCAAGGAGAAACGGGACCACATGACGGCGTTGGGTGCTCGCCTCACACTTGTCGCAAGCCCAACCGGCGGGACGACGAAGGCACTCACTCTGGAGATGATCGAGACGGCGAGAAGACTCGCCTCCGCTCCCGGGAGCTACTGGACGGATCAGTTGAACAATACGGATCAACTCTCCAGCTACGAGCGGATGGGTGAGGAGATCTGGGAAGAGACCAATGGGCAGGTGAGCGCCTTCGTCCAGAGCGTCGGCACTGCAGGATCATTGCGGGGAATCTCGACACGCCTTCGGGCCCATGACGGAGCCGTGCACATCGTCGCGGTCGAGCCCGAGGAGTCGGCTGTGTTGTCGGGCGGACCGAGCGGGTCTCACAAGATCGAAGGCACCGGCGCCGGTTTCATCGTACCGTTATGGACCGTGACACTCGCTGACGAGATCCAGACGGTATCGACTCAGGAAGCGATGGCGACCGCCCGGCGCCTCGCCCGGCATGAAGGCATCTTTGCCGGCACCTCCACGGGAGGAAACGTAGCGGTGGCGTTGCGGGTCGCCGATCGTCTGGGACCTGGCCGAACAGTGGTCACCGTGGCGGTGGATTCCGGTATGAAGTACCTCAGCACGGCGCTGTACGTCCAGACATGAGATCGGGACGGCGAGGCGACGTCAGGCCGCCGCGAGCTGCCTCAACACGTAAGTCAGGATGCCGCCGTGGCGGTAATAGTCGACCTCGTTCGGCGTGTCCAGGCGGACCGTGACGGTGAACGTCGTCTTCTTCCCGTCCTCCGAGGTCGCCGTGACCGTGGCCTTCTTGCGGGGCTTGAGGCCATTCGCGATGCCCGCGACGCCGAAGGTCTCGCGGCCCGTGAGGCCGAGGGTCTGCGCGTCCTGTCCCGCCTCGAACTGGAGCGGCAGGACGCCCATGCCCGCGAGGTTCGCGCGGTGGATGCGCTCGAAGCTCTTGGCGATGACGGCCCTGACGCCGAGGAGCATCGTGCCTTTGGCGGCCCAGTCCCGCGAGGAGCCCGTGCCGTACTCGGCGCCCGCGAGGACGACGAGCGGGGTCTTTTCGGCCTGGTACTTCATCGACGCGTCGTAGATCGACATCTGCTGCCCGCTGCCGAGATGCACGGTCACGTTGCCCTCGCCGCCGGGGACCAGCAGGTTCCTGAGCCGGATGTTCCCGAACGTGCCGCGCATCATGACTTCGTGGTTTCCGCGGCGTGCGCCGTAGGAGTTGAAGTCCCTGGGCTCGACGCCGTGCGCGACGAGGTACTTCGCGGCGGGCGACCCCTTCGCGATGGAGCCGGCGGGCGAGATGTGGTCGGTCGTGACGGAGTCGCCGAGCACCGCGAGGACCCGCGCGCCCGAGATGTCCGCGAGGGCCTTCGGCGCCTTCGGGATGGCGTCGAAGAACGGGGGCTTCCGCACGTACGTGGACGTCTCGTCCCAGGCGTACGTCCGCCCCTTGGGCACCTTCAGCTTCCGCCAGGGCTCGTCGCCCTCGAACACCGACCCGTACGCCGTCCGGAATTGCTCGGCCTTGACGGAGCTCGCGATCGTGTCGCTGACTTCCTGGGGAGTCGGCCAGATGTCCCGGAGCATGACGGGGCGACCGTCCTTGCCGACCCCGAGCGGCTCTTTCGTCAGGTCGATGTCCATCCGCCCCGCGAGCGCGTACGCGACGACGAGAGGCGGCGACGCGAGGTAGTTCATCTTGACCTGCGGGTTGATGCGGCCCTCGAAGTTGCGGTTCCCCGAGAGGACGGCCGCCGCGACGAGGTCGCCCGACCGTACGGCTTCGGAGACGGCTTCCGGCAGCAATCCCGAGTTGCCGATGCAGGTCGTGCACCCGTAGCCGACGAGATGGAAGCCGAGGGCGTCGAGGGCGGGCGTCACGCCGGCCTGCTTCAAGTAGTCCGTCACGACCTTCGAGCCGGGCGCGAGCGACGTCTTCACCCACGGCCGGGTCCTGAGTCCCTTTTCGACCGCTTTTCTCGCGAGGAGGCCCGCGGCGAGCATGACGGAAGGGTTCGACGTGTTCGTGCAGGACGTGATCGCCGCGATGACGACGGCGCCGTGGGGGAGGTCGTAAGACCCCTCTCCATGCTTCACGGATACAGTTCGCGAAAGAGCGCCGAGAGATTTCTTAGAGGGGGAAGAGGGGGATGTCGAGGCCGCGGGCGCCGCCGGCGCGGTCCCCCCGGCCGGTGCCGTCATGCCTCCGTCGCCGCCCTCCTCGATCCACTCCGCAATCACTTTCGGGTCGATGTTTCCGCATTCCTTTTCCAAGAAGATCCTCAGGTTCTCTCGGAAGATCCTCTTGCTGTTCTTGAGCGGAACCCGGTCCTGCGGGCGGCGCGGGCCCGCCAGCGAGGGCTCCACGGTCGCGAGGTCGAGCTCGATCGTGCTCGTGAACTCGGGCACCGGTGTGGCGTCCGTGCGGAAGAGACCCTGCTCCTTCACGTAAGCCTCGACGAGGGCGACGAGATCGGGCGGCCGTCCGGTGAAGCGCAGGTACGAGAGCGTCTCCTGATCCACGGGGAAGAAGCCCATCGTGGCGCCGTACTCGGGCGCCATGTTCGCGATCGTGGCGCGGTCCGTCAGGGCGAGCGCGGAGATTCCGGGCCCGTAGAACTCCACGAACTTCCCGACGACGCCCTTCTTGCGAAGCATCTGGGTCACGGTGAGGACGAGGTCCGTCGCGGTCGCGCCGGCGGGGAGCTGGCCGTGGAGGCGGAATCCGATGACGTCGGGGATGAGCATCGACTGCGGCTGGCCGAGGAGCGCCGCCTCGGCCTCGATCCCTCCCACGCCCCAGCCGAGGACGCCGAGCCCGTTGATCATCGTCGTGTGGCTGTCGGTGCCCACGAGCGTGTCGGGGTACGCGAGGCCGTCTTCGGAGCGGAAGACGACGCTCGCGAGGTACTCGAGGTTCACCTGATGGCAGATGCCCGTATCCGGAGGCACGACGCGGAAGTTGCGAAACGCGCCCTGGCCCCAGCGCAGGAACGCATAGCGCTCCTCGTTGCGCTGAAACTCCAGCGCCGCGTTCTTCGCGAACGCGCCGGGGCTCGCAAACTCGTCCACCTGCACGGAGTGGTCGATGACGAGGTCGGCGGGAGCGAGCGGATTGATCCGCTCGGGGTTGCCGCCGAGGCCCGCCAGCGCTTCGCGCATCGCGGCGAGGTCGACGACGGCGGGCACGCCCGTGAAGTCCTGGAGGAGGACGCGTGCCGGGGAGAAGGAGATCTCCTTCTCGGAGGCGACCTTCGCGTCGCGGTTCGCGAGCGCGAGGATGTCGTCTTTCGTGACCGAGCGCCCGTCCTCGTTGCGCAGGAGGTTTTCGAGCAGGATCCTGAGGGAGAAGGGGAGGCGCGCGGCGTTCGGCGCCGTCTTCTCGAGAGCCCTGAGGCTGAAGATGTCGTATGTCTTCCCGCCCGCGGCGAGGCGGGTCCTGGTCTTGAAGCTGTCGGTCATGAGCCCTCCAACAAGGCGGCGTGGGATTGTAGTCCGTGCCGGATGGGCCGCGACGGTGCGGAACCTTCAGGGTCGGGCGGCCTTTGCTCCCTCGGGTTCGCGAGGGTAGTTCATTCTGCGGATCAGGTCGGCGAAGCGGGGGTCTCCCTTGAAGACGTCGAAGAGCGGGTCGACGTTCATCTCGTCGATGAGCCACGCTTTGTCCTCGAACGCGCGTTCGAGCCAGGCGAATGCCGTGTCGCGCTCCCCGAGGCCGCCGTAGATCATCGCGATCTGCGTGGGCGGTAGAAACTGGGTCTTGCGCTTTTCGAGTAGTTTCGTGAGCACCTTCCGCGCGTCCTCTTTTCGTCCCGCGAGGCCGTACGTGACCCCGAGCGCGAAGTTGGCCCCCGGATCCGGCACGTTGCGCGAAAGGTAGACCGTGATCGCCTCGTCGTAGCGCCTGAGGCTCGTGAGCGTGTTCGCGAGAGCGAATTTCGCGAAGACCGAATCGGGATGGACGACGAGCACCTTCCGGAGCTGCTGCACGGCTTCCTCGAACCGGCGGGCAAAATGGAAGCGCATGCCGCAATAGACGCCGGCCGGCTCCGAGAGGGGGTCGAGCTCCTCGGCCATCCGGCTTTCCCGGATCGCTTCCTCGTGGCGTGAGAGGACGGACATGAGGTACGAGGCCGCCGTGTGAACGGCGGCCGAGCCGGGCGACAGCTCGAGGGCGCGCCGGGTGTCCTGCTCAGCCCCGGCCCAGTCGAAATCGCAGGACCGCCGGAGACCCGCGAGCAGCGCGACCGCTTCCCCCTGCCGGGGGTCGAGCTGGATGGCGCGCTCCGCTTCGGCGCGCGCCTCCGCGCACGACTCGGACATCGGGCGGTACCCCGCGAAACCGCCCCACTGGAGCGCTTCGGAGAGGCGCGTGTGCGCGAGCGCGAACCCGGGGTCGGCCTCGACCGCCTTTCGGAACAGCGCGACGCCCTTCTCGATCCCCTGGCGCTGCGTGAGAGATTGCGTGATCGCGTACGTGCCGAGGAGGACGAGCCGGTGCGCCTCGGGATCGACCGTCCGGCCCCCGCCGAGGCGTCCCGCTTCCTCGGGGCTCACGGCGACGCGCACTTCGCGGGCGATGGCCATCGCGACCTCGCTCTGGAGGGCCAGGACGTTTCGCGCGTCGCGCGTGTAGCTCTCCGCCCAGAGGTGCCGGTCCGAATCGGCCTCGATGAGCTGGACCGTGATCCTCACGTTTCCGCCGTCCATGAGCACCGAGCCTTCCACGACGCCCTGGACGCCGAGCGCGCGGGCGATCTCGGGAAGCGATTTCGTCGCGTTCTTGTACGGCATCACCGACGTCCGCGAGATCACCTTCAGCGCGCGGATGCGCGACAGCTCGGTGATCA
This sequence comes from Thermoanaerobaculia bacterium, assembly GCA_041495865.1. Classification (GTDB taxonomy): domain Bacteria; phylum Acidobacteriota; class Thermoanaerobaculia; order UBA5066; family UBA5066; genus Fen-183. Next base: position 14,728 of record JBGQDL010000041.1, read on the forward strand.
CGGCCTCGGTCATCCCGTCCGCGAAGTACTCCTGCTCGGGATCCTTCGAGAGATTCGCGAGCGGCAGGACGGCGAGCGAGTCGATCCGCCCGCTCCCTGTCGACCAGCGGCTCCTCAGCCTGCCCACGTCGGCGGCAAAGAGAAGCGCGAGCACGGCGAGCGCCCCCAGGAGGCTCGCGGCGAGCGGCAATCCGCGCGGGCGCGCCGGCGGCGGCCCCGCGGCCACGACCGTGGACGTCCCCGTTCGCACCCCCTCGAGGCCGGCCTTCAGCTCCCCGGCCGTCGCGTAGCGCAGCTCCGGGCTCTTTCGCAGGCACGTGCGGAGGACTTCCCGCAGGCCTTCCGAAGCCGTGGCCCCTCCCGAAAGATCCGGCTCCGAGTGGAGAATCGCGTCCGTGAGGCGGGCCAGAGTCGACTCGTTGAACGGCCGGTTCCCGGTCGCCATCTCGCAGAGCACGACGCCCGCGGCCCAGATGTCCGTCCGCCCGTCCACGCGCTCGGCCCGGAGCTGCTCGGGCGCCATGTAAGGAAGCGTCCCCACGACCTCCCGCTGCGTCGACGTGAACGTGTCGAGGCCCGACGCGTCTCCGGCGGGAGCGAGGCTCAGCTGCGCGATGCCGAAGTCGAGAATCTTGAGGTCGCCGCTCTTCGTCAGCTTCAGGTTCGCCGGTTTGAGGTCGCAGTGAACGACGCCCTCGGCGTGCGCCACCGAGAGGCCGTCGGCGAGCTGCGCACCGAGCCGGAGCACCTCGGCTTCCGGGAGCGGCCCCTCGCGAAGCCGCTCGCCGAGGGAGGGCCCTTCGACCAGCTCCATGACGAGCGCGCCCACTTTTTCGGTCGCGATCACGTCGTAAATGTGCGCGACGTTCGGGTGCTTGAGCTTCGCGAGCGCAAGCGCTTCCTTGCTAAAGCGCGCCCGCGCCGACTCGTCCGAAAGAAGCGACGACGAGAGCACCTTGACGGCGACGTCGCGCTGGAGGCGGATGTCGCGAGCCCGGTAGACCTGCCCCATTCCGCCCGAGCCGAGCGGGCCCAGGATTTCGTATGGCCCCAGCCGCGATCCCGGCGCCAGATCCGCCACGTCCCGCTCCCTTATCGGCGCTTCTCGAAGCCGTTTCAGTATAGGAGCGGCGGGCATGGCCGCGCATGCGGCACCTTCACCTCCGGCGGCCGCGATAAACTCCCCGGCCTGAAGGTGCTTCGCCATGCAGCGGCGTGTTCAAACCTTCCTCGCTCTCGCCGTCGCGCTCGCGGCGGGCATCGCGCTCGCCGGCGACGTCAAACTCACCGCCGTCCAATTCCCCGATCGGGCGTCGATCGACGTGCCGCTTGCGCGAACGTCCGCGGCGCCCGCCCGGGCGACGGCCGAGGCCTCGGTGAAGTTCGCCGGCGGCCAGGCCCGGATCAGGATGTCGTTCAAGTCGATGGAGCCCGCGATCCTGTTCGGCGGCGACGTCTCTTCCTACGTCGTGTGGGCCGTCACCCGCGACGGTGTCGCCGAGAACCTCGGAGAGCTCATCGTCAGCGAACCTCACGACTCGGGATCGCAGGAGTACTCGACGGGAACGAAGCAGTTCGCGCTCATGCTCACCGCCGAGCCGTACTACCTCGTCGGCACGCCCGCGGCGCTCGTGATCTTCACGTCCCTGGCCGTTCCCGCCGCCAGAGCGCAGAGCTCGCCGTTCACGTTCGGCGGGTTCCGTCCCGGCCCGAATCCCAACGTTCCCTCGATCGCGGGCCTCGCTTACAGGGACAGGGCACCGGTCGCCCTCAGGCAGGCCGAAAAGGCCCTTGCCCTCGCCGAAGCGAACGGGGCCTCCGCCGTCAACCCGCAGGCCATGCAGGACGCGAAGATCGCCTTCGCGCAGGCCACGAACTCCACGAAGTCGGGAGGCAGCTCCAAGGCCGTGACCGACTACTCCCGCCGCGCGATCACGCTCGTGGCCGAGTCCCTGCGCGACGTCGGCCGCAAGCGCGAGGCCGAAGCCGCCGCCGCTGACGCAGCCCGCCGCAAGGCCGAGCTCGACGCGCTTGCCGGAAAGGCCTCCACGGCCGAGGCGGCCCGCGTGCAGGTCGAGCAGACGCTCGCGCAGGTCGAGGCCGCGCGCCAGGCGCTCGCCTCGGAAAAGGCCCAGCTCGAGAAGGACAAGGCCCAGCTCCTCCAGAACAAGGCCGCGCTTCAGGCCGAGCGCGACGCGCTCGCCAAGCGCCTCGTCGGCTCGATGGCCCAGATCATGGAGACCACCGAGAGCGCGCGCGGCGCCGTGATGAGCCTCCCCGGCATCTCGTTCGACCCCGGCAAGGCCACGCTCACGCCGTCCGCCCGGATCACGCTTGCCAAGCTCGCCGGCGTCTTGCTGGTCTTTCCGAACGTGAACACGCGCATCGAGGGCTACACGGACTCGACGGGCAAGCCCGAGGCGAACAGAAAGCTCTCCGAGGCTCGCGCCCGGTCCGTGTACGAGTTCCTGAAGGAGGAGGGAGTCGTGGAGTCGCGGCTCGCGTATCAGGGCCTCGGCCAGGCGAGGCCCGTGGCCGACAACGCCACGAAAGAAGGCCGCGCGAAGAACCGCCGCGTCGAGATCGTCGCCACCCAGGGCGAGATCAAGTCCGTCGCGGCCGAATGATCGGGGAGCAGGTCCCCGGTTTCACGGTGCGAAAGGCGCGCTCCCGCCCTCACGCGTGCGCCGCGAGGAACGCGCGCACCTCGCCGGCGGCGGCGGAGGGCACGCGATGCCCGCCGTCGTAGAGGCTGTGCGCCGCCGAGCGGAAGCGCGACGCCAGGCGCTCGCGGTAATCGGCGATCTTGTCGAGAGAGTAGATTTCGTCCTCGCGCGTCGAGACGTGGAGGACGTCCGTTTCGCGCGAGGCTCCGGTGCCCGGGTCGTTCGACTTCCACTCGCCGGGAATGCCGCCGCAGACCGACGCGATCGCGCGGAAGGGAGCGCCGTGAGGCGGGGCGAGGGCGAGGCGGTAGTTGAAGGAGCACGGCTGGCTGAACCCGAAGAGAAGGACGCGCTCCGGGTCGCCGCCGTGCGCGCCGGCCCACGAGATCGCTTCGGCGACGCAGGCGCGGTGGACGGCGCGATTGTCCCCGGCGCGCGTCGAGACGCCCCAGTGGAAACCGCGCCGCGCCCCGGAGACGTCCGTGCCTTCGAGGTACGCCGATTCGGGCCCTTCCAGCGAGAGAACGAGGCACCCGGGCGGTGCGACGCGGAGGAGAACGGGGAGGAGCGAATCGGCGTCCTGCCCGTAACCGTGCATGCCGATCAGGATCGGGGCGGCGGCGCCCCGGCTCTCCACCGCCTCGGCCGCGAGGAGGCGCACGGGAATGCGGATGAAGAGGGTCGTTTCGACGAACTTCGGGTCCATGTCGCTCCGGGTCGGGAACCTTGCGGGTCTTCCTCTCGTAACGTGAGGGTGAGGATGTTGGCATGAGCGCCGCAATCGAGGTCCGGGGGCTCCGGAAAGACTACCGCGCGGGACTGGGAGGCCGCGAGGTGAAAGCGCTCTCGGGCATCGACTTCGCCGTGGAGCCGGGAGAGCTGTTCGGCCTCCTCGGCCCGAACGGGGCGGGCAAAACCACGGCCGTGAAGATCCTGCTGGGCCTCACGCGCGCGACCGCCGGAAGCGCGGCTCTCCTCGGGAGGCCGGTCTCGGATCCGGAGAGCCGCCGCCGCGTGGGCTACCTGCCCGAGGGCCACCGCTTCCCCGGTTACCTCACGGCGCGCCAGACACTGTCCATCTTCGGGCGGATGTCGGGCGTTTCGCGGCGCGATCTCGCGGCGAGGATCCCGGACCTGCTGTCGCGCGTGAAGCTCTCGGAGTGGATCGACGTGAGAGTGAAGAAGTTCTCGAAGGGCATGACGCAGCGCCTCGGCCTCGCGGCCGCGCTCGTGCACGAGCCCGAGGTCCTTCTCCTCGACGAGCCGACGGACGGCGTCGACCCCGTGGGCCGGCGCGAGATCCGCGACCTCCTGAAGGCCGAGGCGGCGAAAGGACGCGCGATTCTCCTGAACTCGCACCTCCTCTCCGAGATCGAGCTCACGTGCGACCGCGTCGCGGTGCTGCGCAACGGCGCGCTCGCGGCGGAAGGGCGCATCGAGGACCTGATTGCCCGGGGAGGAAGAGGGGAGAGAGATTCTCCGAAGGTGTATCGGATGGTGGCGTCGCCCATGACCGAGGAGCTGCTCGGCGTTTTCCGGGCCAGCGGGGCCAGCGCGGAGCGCGTCAACGGGCATGTGCGACTCCTCACGCGCGACGTCGCGCACGTCAACGAGCTCCTCGACGCGGTGCGCTCCCGCGGCGCGCTGCTCACGGAATTGACGCCGGAAAAGAACACTCTCGAAGACGTGTTCGTGGATCTCGTCAAGGCGATGCCCGATGCGGATCCGCCCTATTCACCTTCTAAGAAAAACAGCCCGACCTGAGCCGCTGAGCAAACAGGAAGAGAGATGAGAGCCCTCGCCGCGAACATCGAAGAAGTCTTCCGCGAAGCGGCCGCGCGCTGGACGCTCGTCGCGTACTTCGCGCTGTCGTCGCTCTTCGTCGTCCTCTTCGCGGTCGCCGTGAATCTCGATGTCGTGAACGGCGCGTTCGCCGGCGCGAAGATCTTCGGCCAGAGCGTCCACATGGGGCATCAGAGCGTGGATCTCGACAGGCTCGTCCTCGGGTTCGAGTCGGGCTTCGCGGCCTTTCTCTACGTCGTCGGGACGTTCCTCGCCATCTTCGCGACGGCGCATCTCGTGCCGCGCCTCCAGGAGAAAGGCACGGTGGACCTCTACCTCTCGCGCCCCGTGGGCCGCGTCCCGCTGCTCCTCTCGCGCTATCTCGGGGGAATGCTGCTCGCGGCAGCGAACGTCGTCTACCTCCTCGGCGCGATGTGGCTCCTCGTCATCTGGAAGACGCATCTCGTCCATCCGCGCTTCTTTTTCGCGGCCGGGATCATCCTCTTCGGGATCGCGGCGCTCATGGCCTTCGCGTTCCTCGTCGGGACGCTGACATCCTCGACGGCCGTCTCGATCATGGCGACGTTCGCGGTGTTCTTCATCTCGGCGATTCTCTCGAACCACGACCGCATCGCGGCCGCGCTGTCCGCCGAGTGGGCGGCCCGGCTCGTCCAGGGTCTCTACTGGGTCTTCCCGAAGACGGCCCAGCTCGGCGGCGCGGTCGTGGCCCTCGTCATGGGGGACGAAGGGCCGAGGCGCATGCGCGAGGCCCTCACCCTCCAACCCTTCATCACCACGGGCCTTTTCGGCGCCGTCTGCCTCACGCTCGCATGCCTCCGATTTCGGAGAAAGGACTTCTGACCATGAAGCGATTCGCCGCCGTCCCGTTCGCCCTCGTCCTCGCCTGCGCCACCGCTTTCGCGCTGCCGGCCGCCGCCAGGAGCGGCGATGACGCGCTCGCGCTCGTCCCGGCCGATGCGGCGTCCGTGGGTGTCGTCCACGTCGCGGACCTCCGCACGAGCCCGCTCGCCGCGCGCCTGTTCTCGGACACCGACCATCTCTGCGTCGCCGGCGACGCGCAGCATTTCCTGGACGAGGCGCGCCTCAACCCGAAGGAGGACGTGGATCTCGTCGTCGCGGCCGGCTCGCCGAAAGGCGCGGGCGGGAGCGACGGCTGGGGCCTCGTGCTCTTCGAAGGGCGCTTCGACCCGGCGCGCCTCGCGGCGGCGCTCGTGGAAAAGGGCGCGACGAAGAAGTCCACGCCCGCGGGCGAGTACTACCTGATCCCCGACCGCCACGCCGATTCGTCCGGCCACGGCAGCGGCCCGGCCGGGATCGCCTTCGCGAGCACGCATCTCGTGATCGCGGGCTCCGAGTCCGCCGTCGTGGCCGCTCTCGCGCAGCGGAGCACGGGCGGCACCGGCTTCGCCTCGGGCTCGGGCCTCGGGCGTCACCTCTCCCGCATCGACTCCGGCGCCTCGGCGTGGGCGCTCGTCGACGTCTCGCGCATTCCGGCGAAGGACGCCGCGCCGCGGCACACCCACGCCCGCGCTTCGGGCGACGACGCCGCGACGGCGCTCGTCTCCTCGATGAAGAACGTCCAGCTCCTCGCTCTCCAGGTCACGGCCAAGGGCGATGCGCTGAAGCTCGCCGCGACCGGGCTCGTCACGGACGAAGAGACCGCCGGCCTCATGGAGGACGCTCTTCGCGGCGTCCTCGCGGCGTGGCGTCTCGCTGCGCAGGAGAAGTCGCCCGACACGGTCTCCGTCCTGCGCAAGTTCACGGTCTCGCGCGACAAGGGGAGCGTCTCGATCAGCGGCACGCTGCCGGGCGCGACCGTGCGCGCTCTCGCTGAGAAGAAGCACTCCGACAAGAAGCTCGACTGAGCGCCGGTCGAGGCGCCGTCAGTCGAACTCGCGGCGCGGCGAGGACTGATCCAGACCGATGCGCCCAACCGCGACGTCGGACTGGAAGTAGCTCTCGCCGCGCACCGGGGAGCCCGCGAGGCGGCGGAGCATCCCGATCTGGCCGGTGTGGGTGAGCGCGTCGGCCACGGGGCCCTGGAAGAGCTTGTCCTCGGTGAATCCCTCGGGCAGCGGCGCCTCCGACGCGAGATGCCGGTCGAACGCCTCGAGCACGGCGAAGAACCGCGCGACTTCCTGATCCCACGGAAGGGACGTCGCGTCGTTCCAGACGGAAGCGCCCTTCGCGAGATGGAGCGCCCAGTCGAAGAGATCGCCCATGTGCGCCAGGATCTGGCCGGGCGTGCGCGACCCGGGCCGTATCGAAAAGCTCTCGAAGCCCGGGGGCGCGCCGCGCAGCGTCTTGCCGGCCCGGTAAGCGAGCGTCGCGAGCGAGTGGCGGAGGAGGTCTCGGGCGGAAGCGGGCGCCGTCATGGGCGGAGTATGCCAAAGGGAACTCATCGCGAAGGCGGTCCGCCCCGCTGCCACGGCCGGAGGATCGAGTACTCCGGCGTGGCCGTCGTCGAGGCGCGCGAGACGGCCACCAGCCTGCGCCGGAGCAGCCGGCGGATCCCGGCCTGCACCGCGCTCTTCGAGAGTCCCGTTTCCTCGGCGAGCTGCCGGTGGCTTCGGCGGGCCGTCGCCTTCCTGCGGCCCCCGGTGGCGCTCCAGAGCGCGAGGTAGACGAGAAAGGACGAGGCCGACCGGTCGTGGCCGACGAGGTCGACCATGAGGGTCTCGAGCACGTAGCGGTCGACACGGACCGGATGACTTTTCACTATATTAATGATAACTATAGCGGAAGAACGGAGCCTTTACAAGGCGAAACGCCGGCCCTAGATTCCCCGTCCGAGGAGGGTCCCCATGATCAACCGCTTGAAGTTCGTCAGCATCCCCTGCGACGACCAGGAGCGCGCGCTTTCCTTCTGGCGCGACCGCATGGGTTTCAAGGTCGCGACCGATCAGCCGTTCGACGACAAGCAGCGCTGGATCGAGCTGAAGATACCCGGCGCCGAGACCGAGGTCGTTCTCTTCACGGCGGACGGAGCCAAGGCGGGCGGCTTCTTCAACGGCGCCTTCACGTGCGACAACATCCAGAAGACCTACGAGGAGCTGAAGGCGCGGGGCGTGGAATTCGTCCAGCCGCCGAAGACGGAGCCCTGGGGCACCTCGTCCATCTTCAAGGATTCCGAAGGCAACAGCTTCGTCATGTCGTCGAGGTAGGACGGCGATTCAGGGTTCGCTCTCCGCCCGCGCCGCGATCGCCTCGAGCCACATCCGCCGGATGAGGGCGCTGCCCGGATAGATGAACCGCCAGTAGGTGGCGAAGGCGCGCTCGGTTTTCGGATCCGTCGAGAAGACCCGGGTCTCCGTTGTCAGGCGGCAGAAGCCGTTCTCTTCGGCCTCCACGCGGAAGTTCATCGCGGCCTTCGCGTAGCCGGGTGCGGATAGCGCGGCGAAGCGGCGCGGGATTTCGGCGGCATCGGCCGGAAAGGCGACCCTCGAGCCACGAGGGCGCGCGGCGAACGTCCCAAGCACGATCTCGCGGTCCTTCACCTCGGCCAGGAGAACGAAGCCCGACCGGAGAGCCGTGTCGAGAATCGGAACTTTCGGTTTCGGATTCATGATGTTTTCCGGCGTCGTCGTCCACGGCAGGCGTGGGCTGCGAATCCACGTCAGCAGCCGGAAAAGGCGGATGTCTCCAGCCGGAACGTCATGGATCGCCCGGAAGATCCGTTCGGGAGTCGCGCGGACCCGACGCTCGTGGAACTCCTCGAACTGGAATCTCGGCACGAACTCGTCGATGCGGGCCGCCCCGCGCGCGCTGGCTCGTCCCGCGGGCGGCGGCACGGCCAGCGCGGCGACGGCGGCGAGGAGCCCCGCGACGAGGACGACGAGCGCGGCGCCGCGCGTCGCGATCCCGAGAAAGCGCGGCGGGTGCACGAGCGAAAAGCACCCGAACGCCAGGAGCGCGAGTCCCGCGTAGAGAAGGGCGGAGATTGCCACCGTCCGCGCGATCCTATCGATTCGAACCGACGTCGGCTTCAGTACGCCAGCGTCTTGCGCGCCGCCGCGAGGACCCTCTCGGTGTTCGGCAGGATCACCCGCTCGAGGACGCGGTTGAAGCCGACGGGCGTGAACGTCGAGCCCACGCGGTCGACCGGGGCGTCGAGGGAGGAGAAGAGCTCGGACGTGATTCGCGCGACGATCTCGCCGCCGAAGCCCCCGTGCACCTTGTCCTCGTGGACGACGAGAACGCGCGACGTTTTCTTCACGGAGGCCGCGATGGCCTCGAAGTCGAGAGGCACGAGCGAGCGCAGGTCGAGCACCTCGACGCTCTTCCCGTCTTTCCTGAGCGTCTCGGCCGCTTCCAGCGCGAAATGCACCGGCGTGCCATACGCGACGATCGTGAGATCGCTGCCGTAGCGGCGCCGCCGGGCCACCCCGAACGGCACGGCGAATTCCGGGGGAACGCGCGCCTTGGCCTGCGCGGAGTTGTAGAGAAACTTGGGCTCGAGGTAGAGGGTGATGCCGCGCGAGCGCATCGACGTGCGCAGGAGCCCCGCGGCGTCATCCGCGAACGCGGGCACCACGATGCGGATGCCGGGCAGCGTCGTGAGCCAGCCCTCGATGTTCTGCGAATGGTAGAGGCCGCCGCCGATGTACCCGCCAGAGGCGATGCGCACGGTGACGTTCGGAACGAACTTCCCGTTCGTGCGCCAGAATTCGTGCGACATCTCGACCATCTGCTCGGCCGCCGGCCAGAAGTAGTCGGCGAATTCGGCGCCCTCGACGACGACGCGGATCTTGTCGTCGAAGCGCGAGAAACCGTCCGCCGTGCCGAGGATGAAGTCCTCCGCGAGGGGGCCGTTGAAGACCCGCTTCGCGCCGAACTCCTGCTGCATGCCCTTCGTGACGTTGAAGATGCCGCCCTTTTCCTTGTAGGCCACGTCCTGCCCCCAGAGGTACGTGTCGGGGTTCTCGCGGAACATCTCCTTGAGCGTGCCGTTCAAGGCTTGAATCAGCGACATCTCGGCCGTCGGTTTCCCGTCGACCAGTTGGGGCGTGAGCGGCGTGTCCGCGAGACCGTCGCCCTCGGGCGCCCAAGGCTCGGGCACGAGGTGCTCGAAGATGGAGGCGGGGTCGGGGTCCGGCGCGCGGCGGGCGCGGTCGGCGGATTCTTCGTAAGTCTTCCGGTTCGCGTCCTCGATCGCGGCGATCTCCTCCTCTGAGAACGCGCCGCCCTCGACGAGGATGCGGCGCAGGCGCGGGAGGGGATCCAGCGCCCGCGCGGCGGCGAGCTCCTCGGGCGAGCGGTACAGCTCGTGCCGGTCGGAGTTGGAGTGCGAGTGGATGCGCACGCACTCGGCGTGGACCAGGGCGCAGCCAGCGCCCGCCTTCGCGAACGCCACGGCCTCGCGCACCGCGCGCAGCGAGTCGAAGAGGTCCGTGCCGTCGCAGGGAACGATCCGGACGTTCAGGAACCCCGAGAAGTTGTCCGACGCGAAGCGGTTCGCGGTCTGGTCGCTCTTCGGAACGGCGATGCCGTAGCCGTTGTCCTGCACCACGAAGACCACGGACAGCTTCTCGCGCGAGGCGCCGTTGACGGCCTCGTAGAAGTAGCCCTCGGACGTGGACGACTCGCCCATGGAGCAGAAGACGATCGCGTCCGACCCGTAGGTCCGGAGCGCGCGGCCGAGGCCCGCGGCATGCTGCGCGTGGTTCGACACACAGGACGAGACGTTCTGGATGTGGATCTCGGGCTTCGCGAAGTGGTTCGACATGTGACGGCCGCCGGAGGCGACGTCGTCGCGCTTGGACATCCCGTTCAGCAGGATCTCCTCGGCCGAGAGGCCGGCGGCGAGGCACGTCGTGAGGTCCCGGTAGTATGGGAAAAGGTAGTCGTGGCCGGGCCGGAACGTGACCCCGAGGGCGACCTGGATGCCGTCGTGCCCCGCGCTCGGGGCGTGATACGACCAGCCGAGGCCCTGCTTGAGGTAGTTCGGGGCCTTGTCGTCGAGGAGCCGGCCGAGGTGCATGAGGCCATACCAGCGCCTCAGCTCGTCCCGGCTCGGGGCGAGTCGCGCGATCGTGGCCGAGGCCCCGGACGGCGAAGCGCCCGTGGCTGTCAGGACACCCGGTTCGGCCATTCCACCACTCCTCCAAAAGGGGTTTCTCCGGGGCTCGGGGGGCGCCCGTCGGAGACTAAGTCTCATCTTACCGCTTCGGATAGAATCCGCGGTCCCGCAGCCCTGGACGCTTTTCTCCGGGGGAATCTCGCTTGGCGGGCCAGGAGAACGACCCGTGCCCCAGACTCTCATCGCCCGGTCCGTCGAAACCGCCGAATCCGCCGACCGCAAGACCTTCGAGGCAGCCCTCGCGGCCGATGCGGCCGCCCCGAGGAAGAAGCTGCTGGAAGGGCAGGTCGTGAACGGCATCATCGTC
>JBGQDL010000042.1:0-25492 GCA_041495865.1 Thermoanaerobaculia bacterium
CTGAAGCGCGAGCTGCCGGGAATCCTCCTCGTCCTCTTCTATCTCGGCGCGCTGCCGGGCCTTCTCTCGAAGACGCTCTTCAAGCGCTTCTACGAAAAGATGGGGATGGTGCGGTTCTTCGTGGGCGTGAACCTGTTTCTCATCATGCTCGCGGTGCCCATCAAGATGTACCTGAGGTGGATCTTCAACCTCAAGTACATCGTCAACATCCAGGAATTTTCCTTCAATATCTGACATGGCCAAGGCTCCGCCGCCCGAACCGATCGACCACCACTACGACATCAAGCGGCTGACGAAGGTCTTCGCGATCACGTCGATTCTCGTGCTGCCGGCGTTCGCGTGGATGACGTGGCAGGACTACGGACGCGACTGGAAGGTCTGGCAGAAGAAGTTCGTCGAGAACGACCGCGGGAGGACGCGCACGGCTCTCCGGGCGGCCTCCGAGAAGATCGACCCAGAGGCGGAGGAGAAGTTCCTCGAGCAGAAGCGCGAGGGCGCGCGCGAGCTGCGCCGCAACCGGTCGGCGGTCTCGGAAGCGGAAGACAGCGCGAAGAAGACCGAAGCGGCGTGGTACGACGCCGATCAGGACTTCCGCTTCAAGAAGGCCGAGATGGACACGGCGCGGTACACGTTCGAGACGCGCCAGAAGGAGAGCCCGAAATCGGCGGCCGCCGCGTCGGCGCGGAAGGGCTACGAGCGCCTCAAGGCCGCGTACGAGGCGAGCACCATCGTCGAGCAGGCGACCCGCGCGCGGTGGGACGCGGCGAAGGCCGAGCTGGCCGCTCTCCAGAAGACGAAGAAGGACGCCGAGGAAGCGCTCGTGAAGCTGGACGCGGACTACGACCGGTTCCAGGCGAAGCTCAGGACCTTGCGCCAGAGCGACACCTTCTACTTCGTTCGCAACGCGCCCATCGCGGACATGCTCGCTCCCTCCCTCAAGATCCAGCAGGTCCAGCTCGACGGGCTCTACAACGACGTGAACTTCCTCAGAAGTCAGCGCGTCGACAGGTGCGTGACGTGCCACATCGCGGCCGAGACCCGGGGCTTCGAGGACAGGGAGAAATACCCCCAGTCGGTCCTGAGGACGCATCCCCGCCTCGACCTCTTCGTCGACTCGAACTCGCCGCATCCGTACGCGACGTTCGGGTGCACGTCGTGCCACGGGGGGCGCGACCGCGCGACCGACTTCACGCGTGCCGGCCACATGCCGGACGATTACGGGCGGTACGAGCACCTCGCCGAGGAGGTCCGCGAAGGGCGCGACGACAAGGGCCTTCCGACGGACGACGACGCCTTGGCCGAGGAGATGGACGCGACTCAGGCCGGCCGCTGGATGAAGGAATACGGCTGGGAGGTCGACAAGTTCAACGACCTGCCCATGTACCCGATGAAGGCCGTGGAGGCCGGCTGTTTCCGCTGCCACAGGGCCGATGCGGGCCACCCGAAAGCGGCGAAGCTCGACCAGGGCCGCAAGCTCGTCGAGCAGCTTGGCTGCTGGAGCTGCCACAGGATGAGGGGCCTCGAGGAGCTGCCCCGCATCGGGCCGAACCTCTCGAAGGTCGCGTCCAAGACGACGCCCGAGTGGACAGCGCGCTGGCTCGTGAACCCGCGGGCTTTCCGCAACAACACGAAGATGCCGCGCTTTTTCTACCTCGAGAACTTCGCCAGCGAGGCGGAGCACCGGCTCACGGACACGATGGTCGCCGGCGTCACGGCCTATCTCTTCGAGAAGTCGGGGAAGACGACGTGGCCCGCCGTCGCGCCGGGGGACGCCGCGCGCGGCCAGCAGCTCTTCGAGAACGTGGGCTGCCAGGGCTGTCACATCTCCGAGGTGGGCGCCGAACGGCACGTGATGGACGGCTGGCGCCAGCACGGCCCGAACCTGATCGGTCTCTCGCAGAAAGTGACGCCGGAATGGCTCGGGGCCTGGCTGAAGAACCCCAAGGCCTACAACCCGGAGACGCGGATGCCGAACCTGCGTCTTTCCGGCGACGAGATCGCCGACCTCGTCGCCTATCTCATGAGCCGGCCGGCGCAGCCGGAGTTCGCGCGCAGCCGCGCGCCGAAGGCGGACGAGAAGGAGCGTGACGCGCTCGTCTACGACTACCTCACGCAGACGAAGTCCGTCGTGGAGGCGAAGGCCGAGGTCGCGAGAATGACGCCCGGGGGAAAGGACTTTTTCGTGGGCGAGAAGATCATCGGCCATTACGGCTGCTACGCCTGCCACGCGATTCCCGGTTTCGAGAAGGCCAAGCCGATCGGCGTCGAGCTGTCCGAGTGGGGCAACAAGCCGGTCCACCTCCTCGACTTCGGATTCGTGCACGTGCCGCACACCCGCGCCGACTGGCTCGCCCAGAAGGCGGGGCAGCCGCGCTCTTACGACCGCGACAAGGTGAAGACGTTCCAGGAGAAGCTGAAGATGCCGCAGTTCTCCCTCTCGCCCGCGGAGATCGAAGCCGTCCAGACGGTCGTCCTCGGAATGCAGAAGGACGACATGGCCGACGCGCTCGTCGTGAAGGCCGCCGGCTCCCATGGCGCGGTGGAGGCCGGGCGCCGCATCGTGAAGGACCTCAACTGCCAGGGCTGCCACATCCTGGAGGACAAGGGCGGACAGATTCGCGAGGCGATGACGGCGAACAAGATCGATCTCGCGCTCGCGCCGCCCATCATCCGCGGCGAAGGCGCCAAGGTGCAGAGCGACTGGCTCTTCTCGTTCCTTGGCGCCCCGCGCTCGGGCCAGATCCGCCCGTGGCTGAAGGTCCGCATGCCGACCTTCGAGTTCAACCCGGACCAGCTCAACGGCCTCACGTCGTACTTCGCCTCGCTCGACAAGGCGCGCTACCCCTTCGAGAACCGCATCGAGGCTCTCGACGCCCGCTCGCGAGCCGCCGGCGCGAAGACGTTCGAGGCGCTGAAATGCGCGCAGTGCCACCCGACGTCGCAGGACGCTTTCGCGCTCGCGCTGCGCGCGGGCAAGACGCCCGCGGATCTCGCGCCGATCCTCGCGGCGGCGCACAGCCGCCTCAGGTACGAGTGGATCGCGGACTGGATCAAGCGGCCCGAGGAGTGGATGCCGGGCACGCGCATGCCCACGAACTTCCCGAAGATGGACGAGGGGCCCGGCAAGCCGGCGAGGCGCATCTCGCCTCTCGCGCCCGCGCTCGACACGCCCGCGTTCCAAGGGTTCAAGAAGGACCTCGTCGCGATCTGGGGATCCGAGGAGGAAGCGAAGGCCTACATCGGCGATCCCGACCGCGTCACGAAAGCCCTGCGCGACCACGTCTGGTCGCTCGGGAACGACTTCCTCACGGCGCCACAGGCGCCGAAGGCGCCGAACAGGACGAAAGCGCCCGCGGTCGTCGCGGCAAACTAGGACGAACGCCCCGTGCGTTTTCGGGTGTTGTCCGTCCTCGTCGTCTCGGTGGTACTTTCTTTGAAGGGAAGAGAGGGAAAGGCCTTGGCAGCCGCTGGCGGTGCAGCAATGCCGGACGGAAGCAGCGAATCGCCCTATTCACCTTCTAAGAAGAACTCCATAACCCTCGCCGAGCCTGCAGCAGGAGGCACATCGGCGGTGGCCAAGAGCGGCGTCTTTGGCAAGGTGACCCTCTCGGGCCCCGTCCCGAAGCTCGCGCCGCGGCCCGTCAAGGCCGACGTCGGTGTGTGCGGCAAGGAGGATCGGCCCTCGCCCTCGCTCGTCCTCTCGAAGGACAAGGAGCTCGCGAACGCCGTCGTCTGGCTCGAGGGCGCCCGTGGTGGCGCGCTTCCGAAGGGGCCGTTTCGCCTCGATCAGAGGAACTGCCTCTTCGCGCCCTACGTGCAGGTCGTGTCGAAGGGCGCGCCCGTCGTCATCGGAAACTCCGACCCCGTCCTCCACAACGTCCGCGCGACGGCCGGGGCAGCCGCTCAGATCTTCAATCGCGCGATCCCGATCGAGGGGCAGACGTTCACCGAGACCTTCCAGGAGCCGGGCGTCGTGCGCGTGAAGTGCGACGTCCACCTGTGGATGACGGCGTGGATCTTCGTCGCGGATACGCCGTATGCCGTCGTCACGGACAGGGAGGGGCGGTTCGCGTTCCCTCTCGTCCCGCCCGGCACCTATCGGCTCAAGACGTGGCACGAGCTCTTCGGCGAAAAGTCGCAGCCCGTGACGGTCCCCTCGTCGGGTGCAGCGAAGGCGGACGTCACGCTCTCCCTCCTCGACGCGTCGGACTGAGAGCGCGGCCCTCGATCAGCCGACGAGTTCGATCCGAGCCCGATGACGGGGTGCGGAGGCGAGACGCTTGTCAAGCGTGAGGAGGGGGGCTCTGAGGCCTTCGGCGAGGGCGACATAAGCCGCGTCGTATGCCGTGAGATTCTCACGGAGCGCCCAGATCCGTAGGAGCAGGACGTCGTGCTCGTGGCGCACGAGGCCAAGGTCTCCGAGGTTCTCGAGCGCCATGAGCGCTCGCTCGGAGCTGAGGGAGCCGATTGCGACGTATCGGCGAAGAGCCTGCAGGACTTCGAGGTCCAGGAGGTGCGGCACGTGGAGGGAATGCCGGGGAGAGCGAATTCTCTCGGCGACTTTTCTTCCGGCCTTTGACGCGAGCAGCAGCTCGAGAACAGCCGAAGCATCGAGAACGATCAACGGCTGTCGCGTTCGGCGCGAATGACGTCAGCGGGCGGCGGGTCGAGCCGGACCCCGGGGAGCTTCGAGAGCCTTCCGAGGATCTCTTCGCGCGTGGGCTGCGCGAGCTCCTTCCCGATCTCGCGGAGCACAAATTCCGACATGGACATGCCGGCGAGGGCCGAGCGCGCCTTGAGACGCCGGTGAAGTTCCTTCGGGACGTTGCGGATCTGCAGCATCGTGGACATGTGAAAAGTATACTTTCATCACTTCTTCATGTCAACGGCACGCGCTCGGCAAAACGCCTAGTTTGCCCTCTGCGCCCCCGACGCGCGGCTGAACTCCGCCGCGAACGCGCGGAGCGGCGCCGCGCCCCAGTCGGCGGGGCCCACGAGGTGCTGGACGATCTCGCCGGACGGCGCGACGAAGAACGTCTCGGGATATCCGGTGATTCCGTACAGGCTCGCGGTCGCGCCCTTGGGGTCCAGGGTGACGGGCAGACCCGAGATCCTCTGCTCCTTGAGCCACGCGTCCACGATCTTCCAGTCCTCGTCCACCGAGACCGAGAGGAACTCGACGTTGGCGTCGCCCTTCGTGTCCTTCGCGAACTTCACGAGCTCGGGCATCTCCTCGCGGCACGGCGGGCACCACGAGGCCCAGAAGTGCAGGATCAGGCCCTTGCCGGTTTTCGAGCCGAGGTCGCGCCGCGCGCCGTCGCGCGCGAGGACGACGCGGGGCCGCGCGGGCGCAGCCGCCTTCGCGGGGGCGGCGGCCGGGCCGGACACGTGCGCCGCGGGCGGGAGCAGGGCGTCCTTCGCGAGGTAGGCGAGGACCGCGGCCACGAGCACCGCGGAGGCGAGGACGCCGATGAGGCGTTTCGATTCCGTCATGCGCGTGCCTCGGGCAGCGTCACGGGCATGCGGAGGATGCCGAGACGCGACAGCGGCCAGTCGTAGGCGACGGGATCGGCCGGCGAGATGCGCCGGAGCCACGCGGTGGCCTCGCGCGACGCGGCGAGGTCGGCCGTCCTGCGGCGCGTCAGGCCGATGCGGCGCGAGATACGGTGGACGTGGACGTCCATCGGGAGAAGAAGGCGCGCCGGCGTAAACCGCCCGCCCGTCCAGAGGCCGAGGTCGAAGCCCTCCGTTCGGATCATCCAGCGCAGGAAGAGGTGCGAGCGCTTGCAGGCCGAGCCGGATTCGGGGTCGGGCAGTAGGAAGCGCAGGCCTCGTGAGGGTGCGCCTGCGCGTCGGGAGAGGGCGTGAAGGTTTCTGTGAAAGGAAGAGAGAGCCGCTGCGTAGTCGTCGTCGGCTGTGCGATTCGGGCTGGCGCTGCGCGATGCGCTCCGCGCTCGCGGCCGCCGCAATTCACTTTCCAAGAAATCTTCGGTCTTCTTTCTCTCCTCGTCGCCCTTCGCGAAGAGCGCGCCGAGAGAGCCGTGGGCGTGCCGCGCCCTCTTCACCATTCGAAGAAACTCTTCTATGTCCCTGCCCGTCACCCACCGGTGGACAAAGCGCTCGAGTCCCGCGAGCGGCCGCTCGTCCCACGCGTCCAGAAATCCCGCCGGCGAGGGCCCGAGCACGGCGAGGACGCGCGAGATCGAAGCCTGGATCGACGCGACGCGCCCGAAGGCGAGGGAGGCGGCGAGAAAGGCCACGACCTCGCGATCCGCCGGATCGCCGTAGCGGTGCGCGAAGAGGAGCGGGTCCGAGTCGAGCCGGAGCGAGCGCCACTCGCGCCTCAGGGCCTCGAGGCGTTCGCCGAGGAGGGCGAGATCGAGGGGGCCGCGCTCGCGCCGTCTCACGCCTCCTACGCTAGCATCCTCGCGGTGAGCCCGCGACGCCCCGAGAGGGAGCCTCCTCCCCCGCCGGAGAAAAAGCTTGATTCCAGCCGCACGATCCTCGTGGGCGTCTACGGGCGCGAGATCCCGAGAGAGATGGCCGAGGATCAGCTCGACGAGCTCGAGCGCCTCGTGGACACGGCGGGCGGACAGGTCGTCGCGCGCGCGCTTCAGGAGCGCCGCGGGCCCGACCCGGCGACGTATGTCGGCTCGGGGAAGGTCGCGGAGATCGCCGAGGCCGCGCGCGCCCAGGGCGTCGGCTGGACGGTCTTCGACGACGAGCTCACGCCCACGCAGGCGCGGAACCTCGAGAAGAACCTTCCGACGCAGGTGCTCGACCGCGCGGGCGTCATTCTCCGCATCTTCGCGGCGCGCGCGCGTTCGCGCGAAGCCATGACGCAGGTCGAGCTCGCGCGGCTGCAATACGAGCTTCCGCGCCTCGCCGGGCCGTCCCAGGGCCTCGCCCAGCAGCGCGGCGGCGGCGCGTTCCGCGGGGGCGCGGGCGAGCGGAAGATCGAGCTGGACCGACGGCGCGTGCGCACGCGCATCGCGAGGCTCAAGGAAGAGCTCAAGCGCATCGAGACGCAGCGTGGCGTGAGGGGTCGGGGCCTCAAGCGCGTCGCGACCGTTTCCCTCGTGGGGTACACGAACGCGGGGAAAACGACGCTCTTCAACCGGCTCACGTCCTCGAAGGAGCTCGCCGAGGACCGTCTGTTCGCCACGCTCGACCCGCGGCACGCGCGGCTCCATGGCGTGGGCGGGCGGGCCATCGTCCTCGCGGACACGGTCGGCTTCCTCCGCAAGCTGCCGCACACGCTGGTCGCGTCGTTCAAGTCGACGCTCGCGGAGGTGAAGGACGCGGATCTTCTCGTCCACGTCGTGGATGCGTCGTCCGCGCAGGCGAGAGAGCAGCGCGCCGTCGCCGAGGAGGTGATCGCGGGCTTCGGCGTGGAAAAGCGGCGCATCCTCCTCGCGTACAACAAGACCGACCGCCCGCAGGTTGGCACGCTCGGCGCGGACGGGATCCGGATCTCCGCGACGACGGGGGAGGGTCTTCCCGAGCTTCGCGAGGCGATCGTGGCGCGGCTGGCGGCGCTCGGGGCGCGGATGCCCTTCTACGGTCCCCCTTCGTAATACGATCCGTCAGGCCCGGGAGGCGACATCATGAGCACACCCATCGAGTATCACCGGCGCGGGCAGGCCGTCTGGCTGGACAGCATCTCCTCGAAGATGATCCGCTCGGGGCGGTTGTCGGCGCTGATCGACGCCGGTTCGGTCTACGGCGTGACGTCGAACCCCACGATCTTCGGGCAGGCCATCGTGAAGAACGAGGGCGACTACAACGCGGACATCGAGCGCCTCGCCCGCGAGGGGAAGGACGCCTTCGCGATCTACGACGCGCTCACGCGAAAGGACATCGCCGAGGGGGCGGATGCCTTTCGGGCGCAGCACGAGAAGGACCCCGTTGACGGCTGGATCTCGCTCGAGGTTCTGCCCTCGCTCGCCGCCGACACCGAGAAGACCGTGGCCGAGGCGAAGCGGCTCACGGGCGTGCTCGGCCGGCCGAACGTCTTCATCAAGGTGCCCGCGACGCCTGCCGGCGTTCCCGCGATCCGCCGTCTGATCGGCGAGGGGATCTCCATCAACATCACGCTCATGTTCAATCGCAAGCACTATCGCGACGTGGCGAATGCCTACCTCGGCGGCCTTTCGAGCTTCGCCGCGAAAGGAGGAGACCTCTCGCGCGTCCACTCGGTCGCGTCGTTCTTCGTCTCGCGCGTCGACACGCTCGTCGACAAGCTCCTCGGCGAGAAGATCCAGAAGGCCCAGGGCAAGGAGAAGACCCGCCTCGAGAGTCTCCTCGGCAAGGCGGGCCTCGCGAACTCGAAGGTCGTCTACGAGGACTTCTCGTCGATTTTCAACGCCGCGGCGTTCGCCGCGCTCCGGACGAAAGGCGCCCGCGTCCAGCGGCCGCTGTGGGCGTCCACGGGAACGAAGAATCCGGCCTACTCCGATCTCCTTTACGTCGAGAACCTCCTCGGCACCGACACGGTGAACACCATGCCCGAGAAGACGCTCGAGGCGCTCCTCGATCACGGCAGGGCGTCGGGAGACACCGTGCGGGAAGGCGTGGCCGAGGCGAAAACGAAGCTCGACGAGCTTCGTGCCGCGGGGATCGACGTCGAGGCGGTGGGCGAGCAGCTCCAGAGGGACGGCGTCGCCCTCTTCGCGAAGTCCTACGAGGATCTTCTCGCGACGATCGAGACGCGACGCGCCGAGGCCGTGAAGGCGTCCCTCGGGGTGAAGGTTTGATCCTCGGAAACTTCGACGCTCCTGAGCTCACCGACGGACAGGCGAAGAAGCTGGCCGACCTGGCCCGCGCCGCCCGGGGCGACATCCTGAAGATGACGACGCTCGCCGCCTCGGGTCATCCGGGCGGGTCGATGTCCTCGCTCGACTTTCTGCTCGTCCTGTGGGGATTCGGGAACTGCGACCCGAAGAACCCCTTCAAGGAGGACCGCGACCGCGTCGTCGTCAGTCACGGGCACGTCTCTCCCGGGTCCTACGCCGCGCTGGCCCGGCTCGGATTCTTCGACCTGTCCCTGCCGCTCCTGGGATTTCGCCGCGGCGGCTCGCCCTTCGAGGGTCACGTGGAGCGCGACGTGCCGGGGATCGACTGGGGCACGGGCAATCTCGGACAGGGTCTCTCGGCCGCCGTGGGGTTCGCGCTCGCCGCGAAGATCAAGGGAAACGGCGCGCGCGTGTTCTGCGGGATGGGCGACGGGGAGCAGCAGAAGGGCCAGCCCTCGGAGGCGCGCCGCTTCGCCGCGCGCTACGGTCTGACGAACCTCGTGGTCGCCCTGGACTGGAACCGCGAGCAGCTCTCCGGCAGCAACGCGGACATCATGCCGCAGGACATCGTCGCCGACTGGGAGGCCGACGGCTGGGGCGTCATCGAAGTGGACGGCCACGACGTCCGGGCCCTCTATCGCGCCGTGCGCGCGGCGCTCCAGGCACCCGTTTCCACGCTCGTGGCCTGCCACACGGTCATGTCGAAGGGCGTCCCCTTCATGGAGAAAGACGGCTTCAAATGGCACGGGGCGGCGCTGCCTGTCGACAAATGCCGCGAAGCTCTCGGCATTCTGGGCGTCCCGGACGATCTCGACCACTGGATCGCCGAGAGGAAGAAGGCCGCGCCCGACTGGCGCCGCGTCCTGCCCCATCGGCCGGACGAGGCGGTCGTCTTTCCGGAAGGCGGCCCGCCGCGGAGCTATGCCCCGGACGCGAAGACCGACAACCGGAGCGCGTTCGGCGCCGCGCTCGCCGATCTCGGGGCGATGTCGTCGCCGGCGAAGAGGGGCGGCGTGCCGATGGCCGTCCTCGACTGCGACCTCTCGATCTCGACGAAGACCGACAAGTTCCAGGAGACGCATCCGAAGAGCTTCTTCCAGGGGGGAATCGCCGAGCACAACGCGGCCGTCGTCACGGGCGCGCTTTCGCTCGCCGGGGTCGCGGCCTGGTGGGGCGAGTTCGCCATGTTCGGCGTGGCCGAGACCTACAACCAGCAGCGCCTCAACGACATCAACGGGGCGAACGTGAAGCTCGCCGTGACGCACTCGGGCATCGACGTCGGCGAGGACGGCAAGACGCACCACTCGATCGACTATTTTGCTCTGCTGAACTCGACGGTCGGCTGGAGAGTCTTCACGCCGGCCGATCCGAACCAGACGGACCGCATCACGCGGTGGATCGCGACGCATCGCGGGAACCATGCGCTCGTCATGGGGCGCTCGAAGCTCCCGATCGCCCTGAAGGAGGACGGGACGCCGTTCTTTTCGGGCGGCTACGTCTTCGACCCCGCGAGGGCCGACCGGCTCCGCCAGGGAGTCGGCGCGTCGCTCGTCTGCGCGGGCAACATGCTGCCCTACGCGATGGACGCGTGGACGGCGCTCGCGAAAGAGGGGACCCGCGTGGACCTCGTGTCCGTGGCGGCGTGGAGCGACCTCCAGGACGCGGACCTCGCGCACATCGCGCGGCACGGACACGTCGTCACCGTCGAGGACCACAGCCCGAAGACGGGCCTCGGCACGTGGATTCAGGCGCGGCTCAACGACCTCGGGCTCTCGGCGCGCGTGAGGAAGCTGGGGGTCACCTTCTACTCCTCGTCGGGGCCCGCGAAGGAGCTGTACGCGCTCATGGGCCTCGACGGACCGGCCATCGCGACGGCCGTCCGCGCCTCCCTCGCGGCGTCCGGAAGCTAGGCCATCGCGGAAAAAGGAGAGGTCATGCAGATCGGATTCGTCGGCCTCGGCAGGATGGGCGGCAACATGGTCAAGCGGCTCCTCGGCGGCGGCCATTCCGTCGTCGTGACGAACCGCGGCGCGGAGGCCATCGCCATCGCGGTGAAAAACGGCGCGGTGGGCGCGGCCGACGCCGCCGGCCTCGTAAAGGCGCTCGCCGCCCCGCGTGCGGTCTGGGTGATGGTGCCGTCGGGCGGTCCGACGGAAGGCATGATCGACCAGCTCGCCGGGCTCCTGTCCCCGGGAGATCTCGTCGTGGACGGGGGCAACTCCAACTTCCACGACACGCAGCGGAGAGGCGCGCGGCTGAAGGAGAAGGGCATCTTCTTCGTCGACGCGGGCACGTCCGGGGGCATCTGGGGTCTCACCGTGGGCTATTGCCTCATGTGCGGCGGCGAGAAGGAGGCCATCGACCGTCTCGCGCCGGCCTTGACGACGCTCGCGCCGAAGGACGGCTGGCTTCACACGGGCCCGATCGGCTCCGGCCACTATGTGAAGATGGTCCACAACGGGATCGAGTACGCGATGATGCAGGCCTACGCCGAGGGGTTCGAGCTCTTCAACGCCTCCGGCTTCGGCCTCGACAACGCGAAGATCGCGGCGCTCTGGACGCAGGGCTCGGTCGTGCGCTCGTGGCTTCTCGAGCTGGCCGCCGACGCGCTGAAGAAGAACCCCCTCTTCGAGGGCATCGCGCCGTTCGTCGAGGACTCGGGCGAGGGCCGCTGGACCGCCATCGAATCCATCGAAAAGGCCGTCCCGACCCCGACGATCACGGCGTCGCTTCAGGTGCGATTCCGGTCGCGGCAGGACAACTCCTATAGCGCGCGATTCCTGAACGTCGTGCGCAACGAGTTTGGCGGGCACGCCGTGAAGACGTCCTGAGATGAGCAGCGCGATCCCGACCGATCCCGCGACGATCGTCATCTTCGGCGCTTCGGGCGACCTCAGCAAGCGGAAGCTCGTGCCCGCCCTGTTCGAGCTGCACCTCGAAGGGCAGCTTCCTCCCGCGACCGCGATCGTCGGTTTTGCGCGCACGGGCGAGTCGGACGAGACGTACCGCTCCGAGATGAAGGCCGCCGTCGCCGAGTTCGCGCGCACGAAGCCCGTGGACGAGGCCGCGTGGAGCACCTTCGCGTCCCGCCTCTTCTTCTTCAGGGGCGACCTCAAGATCCCGAAGTACTTCTCCGACCTCAAAGCGCGGCTCGAGGCGATCGAGAAGCGCGGCCTGCCGGGCAACCGCCTCTTCTATCTGGCGATCCCGCCTTCGGCGATCGGCGCCGTCGTGAACAACCTCGGCCAGGCGGGCCTCGTCTACCGGGTGGACGGCGGCTCCTGGTCGCGGGTCATCGTGGAGAAACCGTTCGGGCGCGACCTCGAGACGGCCCGCGCGCTGAACGAGGAGCTCGCGCAGGTCTTCCGCGAGCGGCAGATCTTCCGCATCGACCATTACCTGGGCAAGGAGACGACGCAGAACATCCTCGTCCTGAGGCTCGGCAACGGCATCTTCGAGCCGATGTGGAACCGGCGCTACGTCGACCACGTGCAGATCACCGCCGCGGAGTCGATCGGCGTCGAGAACCGCGGTAAGTTCTACGAGGAAGCGGGCGTCCTCCGCGACATCATCCAGAACCACGTCCTCCAGCTCCTGTGCCTCGTCGCCATGGAACCGCCGGTCGCCTTCGACCCGAACGCCGTGCGCGACGAGAAGGTGAAGGTCCTGAGGTCCATCCGGCCGCAGTCTGCCGAGGAGATCCTGCGCGACACCGCGCGCGGCCAGTACGGCGCGGGCGCAGTGGATGGGCAGGCGGTCGTGGGCTACCGGCAGGAGAAGGACGTCAACGCGATGTCGCTGCGCGAGACGTACGCGGCGTGGAAGGTGCAGATCGAGAACTGGCGGTGGGCGGGCGTGCCGTTCTACCTGCGCGCCGGCAAGCGGCTCACCAAGCGCGTCACGGAGATCGCGATCCAGTTCAAGACGCCGCCCATCGCGCTCTTCCGGACGGTGGGCGTCCTCAGGCAGGAACCGAACACCCTCGTCCTTCGCATCCAGCCCGACGAGGGCATCGCCCTGAAGTTCGGCGCGAAAGTGCCCGGGCCCGTCACGAAGGTCGATCCCGTCACGATGGACTTCAGGTACAGCGAATTCTTCGGCGCGTCGCAGCCCGAGGCCTACGAGCGGCTCCTCATGGACGCCTTCCACGGCGACTCCACGCTTTTCGCGCGGCGCGACGAGGTCGAGGCCGCGTGGGAGCATGTGACGCCGGTGCTCGACGTCTGGCGCGACAACCCGCCGCTCGATCACCCCAACTACGAGGCGGGCACGTGGGGGCCGGACGCGTCCGTGGCGCTTCTCGCGCGGGACGGGAGGCGCTGGCGGAGGCCGTGAGGGAGGTCCTCGCGTTCGCCACCGCGGACGACGTCGCGGACGCGGCGGCTTTTCTCTTCGTGAACCTCGCGGCCCAGGCGGTTCGCGATCGCGGGTCGTTCTACGTGGCGCTCGCGGGGGGCACGACGCCCCATTCCTGCTACCGGCTGCTGTCGGCGCCGCCCATTTCCTCGAGGGTGGATTGGGAGAGGACCCAGGTCTTCTTCGGAGACGAGCGATGCGTGCCGGAGGGCCATCCCGACCGCAACGACGAGGGCGCGGCGGCCGCGCTTCTCAACCACGTTCCCATCCCTTCGAGGAACATCCACCGCGTTCCCGTCGCCGAACCGGATGCCGCCGAGCGCTATGAGTCCGAGGTGCGAGGGGCGTTCTCGGGAATGCCCCGATTCGATCTCGTTTTCCTGGGGCTGGGCCCGGACGGCCACACGGTTTCTCTCTTCCCGGGACACGCTTCCCTCGACGAGACGCAGCGCCTCGTCTTGCGCATCGACAACTCGCCGAAGCCGCCGCCGTCCCGCATCACGTTCACGTTGCCCCTCCTGAATGCGGCCCGGCACGTGGCGCTTCTCGCCACGGGCCAGGACAAGGCGGACGCGCTCGCCCGTGTCCTCGCGGAGGACGAGACCGTGCCGGCCGCGCGCGTACGCCCCGCGCCGGGCATGTTGACCATTCTCGCGGACGCCGCGGCCGTTTCTCATTCGCGGAACCCGTCGTCGCAGCCGGCGCCGCGAGGCTCCCGATGATCCTCGCCGGCGACGTGGGCGGCACGAACGTCCGTCTCGCCCTCTTCGAGGTCGAGGGCGGGATGCTCGTGCCAAGAGACGAGAGGAGGTTCCGGAGCCGCGACGTCCCCGGGCTCGAGGGGCCCGTCGTGGAGTTCCTTGCGGGCCGGCGCGCGGCCGCCGCGGGCTTCGGCGTCGCCGGGCCCGTGCGCAACGGGCGCTGCGAAGCCACGAATCTGCCCTGGGTCGTGGACGCGGCGGTTCTCGCGAGGAACCTGTGCCTCCCGCGCGTGGCGCTCGTCAACGATCTCTTCGCGAACGCGCTCGGCCTGAGCGAGCTTTCCGGCGAGGATCTCGCGGTCGTCAACGCAGGGGCGCCGGATCCCGAGGGCAATGCCGCGCTCATCTCGGCGGGCACGGGCCTCGGCGAGACCTACCTCGTGAGGGTCGACGGGCGTTTCGTCCCGCAGGCTTCGGAGGGAGGGCACGCCTCGTTCGCGCCGCGCAATCCGTTCGAAATCGACCTCCTCAGGCACCTTCAGCGCTCGTACAGCCACGTCTCCTTCGAGCGCGTTCTCTCGGGGCCGGGCTTCGCCGCGCTCTACGCCTTCGAGCGCTCCCGCTCTCTCGAGAGAGAGCCCGCGTGGCTCTCTCAGGAGATCGCAGCGGTCGGCGATCCTTCTCCCGCCGTCACGGCGGCCGCGCTCGGTGGGAAGGACCCGGTCGCGGCCCGCGCGCTCGAGCGGTTCGTCTCGATTTACGGCGGCGAGGCGGGGAACCTCGCGCTCAAGGTGCTCGCGACGGGCGGCGTCTTCGTCGGAGGCGGGATCGCGCCGAAGATCCTGCCGAAGCTGCTCGACGGGACGTTCTTCGGAGCCTTCCGCGACAAGGGGCGTTTCGCGCCGCTTCTTGCGAGAATTCCGATCAAGGTCGTGGTAAACGACGCGTGCGCGCTCCTCGGCGCGGCGCGCCTCGGAGCCGAGTCCGGAGGGGCCGCGTGAAGAGAATCGGCATCATCACGAGCGGAGGCGACGGCGGCGGCCTGAACGCCGTCATCAAGGGAGTCGCGCGCGAGGCCGCGAATCACGGCGTCGAGACGGTCGTCATCCCGAACGGGTACGCGGGACTCTACAACCTCGTGGACCTGCCGGAACTGGCGGTCCTGGACGGCAAGCGGCTCCTCCGCATCGACGCCGCGCAGGCCGGTTCCGAAGCCGGCCATTCGCGCGTGAAGATCTCGAAGATCGCCGATCCCGCCAAGTACGACCGTATCAAGGAGGGCCTGAAGAAGTTCGGCATCGACGCCCTCGTCATCAGCGGCGGCGACGACACCGGCAGCGTCGCCGTGGACCTTTCCTCTCGCGGAATTCCGTGCGTGCACGTACCGAAGACGATGGACCTCGACCTGCAGACCTACAGCGTGGGTGGCGACTCGGCGGTGACGCGCATCGCGCAGTTCTGCAACGACCTGAAGACGACCGGGCTCTCGCATAACCGGATCCTCGTAGTGGAAGTGTTCGGGCGCTACGTCGGCCACACGGCCTTTCGCGGCGGCACCGGCGCCGAGGCCGATTGCATCCTCATCCCCGAGATCCCCGTCGATTTCGACGTCGTCTACGACCATCTGAAGGCGACTTACTGCGCGCGCGTCGAGAAGAGCGACGTGAAGGCGGGCACGTACCTCATTGTCGTGGCGGAGGGGCTTCGCAAGGCTGACGGAGAAAACCTCTACGACGAGACGGCGGGAGTGGACGCATTCGGCCACAAGCGCCTCGCGGGCGCGGGGAGGTACGTGCGGCAGGAGCTGGAAAAGCGCCTCGAGGGCGATGCCGACATCGCGGGCTTCATGAAACGCACGGGACAGTACGTTCGGGACGTCTACACCACCCCGGAGGTTCGCGAGATCGCGCCCGGCCATCTGGTGCGCTCTGGTCCGTCCTCGGCCTTCGACGTGAACTTCGGCACCATGGCGGGCGCCGCGGCTGTGGTTCTTCTCCTGAAGGGGTTCGCGGGGAACACCGTCGTCTCCGTGGTCGGCGACCGGCTTTCGTACATGCCGACGGCGCAGGCCATCCTGCGGCGCGGGGTGGATGTTGCGGAGCTGGCCCTCTTCGAGAGCCTCGGGGTTTGCTTCGGAAGGAAACCGGTGGTGTGGGCGCCCGAGATTGGGCTCGTGGCGCCGGTGGTTCCGAGGCATCTCTAGAGCGGAGTTCTGCGAAGCACCGGGTTAGACTTCGCGTGGGCCCTCGGCCCGCAGTCCATTCGAAAGGAACGAAGAGAGAAGAAGATTTTCTTAGAAAGGAAGAGAGAAGTGCCCCTCAGATTCGATCGCAAACGCTGTGCGGCATTGGCTGGAGTCCTTTCTTCAGCTCTTGCATTCGCCGGCTGTCGGTCTGCGCAGGTGACGGCGCCCGTTCAGAAGGAGAGGACAACGACCATGATTTCGACCCCCTCCGGCCTCCAGTACGAGGACACGGTGGAAGGCGCCGGAGCCTCGCCGAAGACCGGGCAGACGTGCGTCATGCACTACACGGGCTGGCTCTGGGAGAACGGCGCGAAGGGCAAGAAATTCGACAGCTCGGTCGACCGCGGCCAGCCGTTCGAGTTCCCGATCGGACAGGGCAGGGTCATCAAGGGCTGGGATGAAGGCGTCGCCACGATGAAGGTCGGCGGCAAGCGCAACCTCCTCATCCCGCCCGGTTTGGGCTACGGAGCCCGGGGGGCGGGCGGCGTCATCCCGCCGAACGCGACGCTCCTCTTCGAGGTGGAGCTGCTGGGGATCAAGTAGGGGGTCCGGGGGAAGGCCACCCCGAAAGGGGGCCAGGGGGAAAACCTGGCAGGTTTTCCCCCCTGCTAAAGCACCCTAATCAGGTACCTTTTGAGCCGGCCCCGCTACATTGGGTTGTGGGGCCTCCCGGCAGGGGAAAAGCGCCCCGCCGGAGGATTTCCATGCAGAGCCCCGTGAGGCGTGTCGTCATCCTGGGCGCGGCGGGCCGCGATTTCCACGATTTCAACACGGTTTTCCGCGACAAGCCCGACCACCGGGTCGTCGCCTTCACCGCAACGCAAATCCCAGGCATCGACGGGCGGCGTTACCCCGCGTCCCTCGCGGGAACGCTCTACCCGGACGGCATCCCGATCGTCGCCGAAGACCGCCTCGAGGACCTGATTCGCCGGGAGAAAGTGGACCTCTGCGTGTTCTCGTACTCGGACGTGGCGCACACGCAGGTCATGCATCTCGCCTCTAGGGCGATCGCGGCGGGGCCGGACTTCCTTCTCCTGGGCGCGGACCGGACGATGCTGAAGTCGAAGGTTCCCGTCATCGCCGTCACGGCTGTGAGGACGGGCGCGGGCAAGAGCCAGACGACGCGATACGTGTCGATGCTCCTGAGGGAGCAGGGGCTCAAGGTCGTCGCCGTGCGCCACCCGATGCCCTACGGCGACCTCGCCGCGCAGGCCTGTCAGCGATTCGCGGCGTACGCCGACCTCGACCGCGAGAAGTGCACCATCGAGGAGCGCGAGGAGTACGAGCCGCACATAGACGACGGCGTCGTCGTGTATGCAGGCGTCGACTACGGCCAGATCCTGAAACGCGCCGAGGCGGAGGCCGATGTCGTCCTCTGGGACGGCGGGAACAACGACCTGCCGTTCTATGTGCCCGACCTCCATGTCTGCGTCGCCGATCCGCATCGCGCCGGCCACGAGACGGCCTATCACCCGGGCGAGGCGAACTTCCGCCGGGCCGACGTCATCCTCATCAACAAGTGCGACACCGCGGACGAAGGGAACATCCTCGCCATCGAGGAGGCGGCGGAGAAGCTGAATCCGAAAGCGCGCGTACTCCGCGCGAACTCGCCGGTCGTCTGCGAGCGGCCGGAGCTCGTCCGCGGGAAGCGGGCCCTCGTCGTCGAGGACGGCCCCACGCTGACACACGGGGGGATGAGCTTCGGCGCCGGACTCGTCGCGGCGAAGGAGGCCGGCGCCGCGGAGATCGTCGACCCGAGGCCCTATGCGGTCGGCACGATCGCGGCGACGTTCCGGAAATACCCCAACGCGACGGGGATCCTCCCCGCGATGGGATACAGCGATGAACAGGTGAAAGAGCTCGCCGAGACGATCGCGCGCACTCCCTGCGACGTCGTCGTCGTGGGAACCCCGATCGACCTGACACGCGTGGTGAAGCTGTCCAAGCCGTCCGTGCGCGTGTGGTACGAGCTTCAGGAAGTCGTCCCCGGCCGCCTGGCCGAGGAAGTCGCGCGGGTCGTCCCGGCCGGCGTGGAGGCGTCGAGATAGCCGCGGGCTTTATAGTCGTGCGCGATGCTCCTCCTTTCGCGCACGATCCACTTCAACGCGGCCCATCGCCTCTTCAACCCGGGAAAGAGCGAGGAGTGGAACCGCGCGACATACGGCGACGCGTCGAACCCCGCCGGTTACGGACACAACTACACGCTCGAAGTGTCCGTGGCCGGCGCGGCCGACGCCGACTCGTCCATGATCGTGAATCTCACCGACCTCGACCGCGTCCTCAAGGAAGAGGTCGACCGGCCGCTCGACCACCGGAACCTCAACCACGAGATCCCCGAGTTCGCGGCGCTGGTTCCCACGGCCGAGAACCTCGCGCTGTGGATCTGGGAGCGCGTGGACGCGCGCGTGAAGAAGGAGAAGTGGCGCTGCCGCCTCGCGACGCTGAAGCTCACGGTGACGCCGAATTTTTCGATTGAATTGGTTTCGGAGGAAGAAAACCGGAGATTTTCTCAGAAGGGTGAGTGAGGCGCCGGCGCAGGTGACCGTCACGCGGTCACTCGCGCGGCTCGGCGACATTCACCCATCGAAGAAATTTGCAGACCGTTTCGGTCGCCGGGCCGCCTGCATATTCAGAGAGGGTGTTCTGTTCTCTTTCTCTTTCTAAAACTCAAATGTTCGCTGGCCCCTGCGGCGCGCGCGGCGGCGAGAACCTCGCTTCGCCCCCAGGCGACCTCGGCCGGCGCATGCGCGTCTGACGACAGCACGATGGGGACGCCCGCACCGACGAGCTTTCTCAGAACCGGTGGCCCCGGGTACTCCTCCTTGACGTCCTTCCTGAGCCCGGCGCTCGAGACCTCGACGGCCACGCCGGCCCGCCGGGCGGCATCCACCGCCGCGGCCTCGGCGTCCACGACTTCTCTCGGCATCCGGTGGCCGAACTTCTTCGGCAGATCGAAGTGGGTGAGGACGTCGAAATGCCCCGTCCGGGCCGCCTTCGCGATGAGCCGGTAGTACTCGCGCCAAAGAAGCGCGCTCCCTTCTGTCTCGTGGCGTTTGCCCGAACCGGGGGCGTCGATCCAGTCCCCGGCGACCCAGTGCACCGAGCCGAGGATGACATCCCAGTCGTGCGCCCGGAGGATTTCCTCGAGCGCGGTCTCGTGGCCTTCGGCGTAGTCGGCCTCGAGGCCGAGGAGCACGTCGATCCGGCCGGCGAATTCCTCCTTCAGCGCCCGCACTTCATGGACGTAGCCGGGCAGCTCGGCGCGCGTCATCGCGATCGCGGGATCCGGATCCTCTCCCGGCAGGAAGTACAGGGGGACGTGGTCCGTGAAAGCGATCTCGGACAGGCCCCGCGAGAGCGCGGTGAGGACGTAGTCCCGCATGGCGCCGCCTGCATGTCCGCAGCGGGCCGTGTGGACGTGATAGTCGGTCTGGTACGCGTTCTGCATCATCGGACTCCCGCTCTTCGAGTGTAGTCTTGGGGCGAAGAGTAAGAGGGAGTCATGGCGATCCGGATCAACCGCGTCTACACCCGGGGAGGCGATTCCGGAGAGACGAGCCTCGCGTCGGGCCAGCGGGTTCCGAAGGACGCGATCCGCATCGAGAGCTACGGCACGGTGGACGAGCTCAACGCGATCCTCGGGCTCGTGCGGACGGCGAACCGCGACGGCTCCGCCCGCAAAGCGGACCGCGACCGGCTCGACGCCCTTCTCGATAAGATCCAGAACGAGCTTTTCAATCTGGGATCTGACCTCGCCACGCTGCCGGAGGACCGCCGGCCGAAGCAGCCCGTCATCGAGGCCCGTCACGTCACGTTCCTCGAGCGGACGATCGACGACCTCAACGCCGGCCTGCCGGAGCTCGGATCCTTCGTCCTGCCGGGCGGGGGCTGGGTCTCGGCGTTTCTGCATCAGGCGCGCACCGTGTGCCGCCGGGCCGAACGTCTCGTGACGACGCTCGCCCGCCAGGAGGCCGTCGGACCGCATGCCCTCGTGTATCTCAACCGCCTGTCGGATCTGCTTTTCGTGCTGGGCCGCTGGGCCGCGAAAACGCGAAAGGAGACGGAGCCTCTCTGGGATCCCGCCAAGAGCTGACGCGCTTCCGGCCGGGGGCTCCCGCGGCGGGCGCGGCGCTTCTCGTCGTTCTGTGCCGTTGGGCCGCGGCGCAGGATGCTCCGCGCATCGAAACGGTCGAGATGCGGACGACGAACGTCTTCGCGCCTGACGAGGCCGCGAAGGCGTTCTTCCCGTACGGGCTGGCGAACGCCCTCCATTACACGACGCGCACGTCGTTCATCCAGGACCAGCTGCTCTTCGCGCCCGGCGACGTCCTGCACCCGGACCTCCTCGCCGAGACGGAGCGCAACCTGCGCGCGTTCGGGCTTTTTCGTCGGGCCTCCGTGCGTGCGGAGGGAAGCCGCGTCGTCGTCGAGACGGCCGACGCCTGGACGCTTCTCCTGCGCGGCTCGTTCTCGAACAAGGGCGGCGTGACGACGTGGTCGGCCGGAGCCGAGGAGTACAACCTGCTCGGCACGGGCCGCCAGTTCGGATTCGGATGGGAGAAGGAGACGGACCGCTCGTCCCGTTCCGCCTTCTACGTCGACCCGCACC
Organism: Thermoanaerobaculia bacterium; assembly: GCA_041495865.1. Taxonomy (GTDB): domain Bacteria; phylum Acidobacteriota; class Thermoanaerobaculia; order UBA5066; family UBA5066; genus Fen-183. The sequence goes on from JBGQDL010000042.1 coordinate 20,707, forward strand.
TCTTTGCACCGCACATCGCCTTTCGGATGGACGCCTCGGAGCTGTCGGATGGGCGTTTCTTCCGGCTGGGCCTCGGACGCCCGTTCTACGCCCTCGACGTGCCGTGGGCCCTCGAGGGCGCCTTGCGACTCTCGGACTTCGATACGAAGCTTTACGCGGGAGGCGAGGAGGCGACCGTTTGGAAGCAGGAGGAGCGCGACGTGCTCGTGACGGGCGGGCAGCTCCTTTCCCGCGATCCTGACGCGGTCGTGCGTGTCGTCGGTTCCGTCGAATGGACGGACGTCAAGCTTCGCGGAGGAGGCCTCGGCCTGCCGCCGCCCGCGGAGAAATCTCACCGGACTTTTCTGTTCCTGTCCGCGGGCCTCGCGCGGGAAGGCTCGGGCTGGATCACGCGGCGGCTCGTGGACCTCATCGACCGCGACGAGGACTTCAACCTCGCGCCGAGCGGGCGCGTGGAGCTCGGCTTCTCGCCGCCCGTCGGAGAGGCGCAGGCGGCCGGCCGGGCGCTCGTGTCGGCGAGCCTGGGCACATCTCTTCCTTCGGGCTTCGCGGTCGCCTCGGTCGGAGGATCGACCCGCGTGAGGGGGGGCGTGGAGAATGCGCGGTTCTCGGCGGACGCGCGGGCCTTCGTCATGAAAGGCCCTTGGACGCTCGTGGGGCATCTCGCGACCGCGGTCGGATGGCGCCTCGATCCGGAGAACCAGATTCCGCTCGACGGGGACACCGGACTCCGGGGTTACCGGCTCCATTCGGTGGAGGGGAACCGCCACTTCGTGGGGAATGTCGAGGCGCGCGTTCTCGCAGTGCCGGAGATCCTCCAGCTCGTCTCGTTCGGGTTCGCGGCCTTCGGCGACGTCGGCTGGTCGTGGGGAGACCCCGACGGGGTCTGGAGGCTCGCGGACGCCGGGGTGGGCCTGAGGATCGGAATCTCGCGGGCGAGCAAGAACAGCCTCCTGCGCGTGGACGTGGCCCGTTCATTGCACCCCGACCCGCTCGGGCGGACGGGGTGGCTTCTCTCTTTCGCGTCGGGCCAGGCCTTCTAGCAAAGGCCGGGCTGCCCCTCAGTGAATGCCTTGGCCGGCGAGCCAGCGCTCGGCGTCGATCGCGGCCTTGCAGCCTTCGCCCGCGGCCGAGACGGCCTGGCGGTAGATGAAGTCCGCGACATCGCCGGCCGCGAAGATGCCCTCGACCGACGTTCTCGTCGAAGGATGCTGGATCCTGAGGTAACCGACGTCATTCATCTCGAGCTTGCCCTTGAAGAGGTCGGTGTTCGGCTGGTGGCCGATCGCGGCAAAATAGCCCGAAACGCTCAGCGTCTTCGTTTCGCCGGTTCGCGTGTTCTTCACACGCACGCCCTTCACGCCCGTCGCGGGCTCGCCGAGGATCTCCTCGACGACCGTGTCGAGGAGGATTTCGATCTTCGGGTTCTGAAGCGCGCGCTGAACCATGATCTTCGAGGCTCGAAACTCGGCTCGCCGGTGGACGAGATACACCTTCGAGCAGAACTTCGTGAGGAAGCCGGACTCTTCCATCGCGGTGTCGCCGCCTCCCACGACGACGACCTCCATGCCGCGGAAAAAGAAACCGTCGCACGTGGCACAGGCCGAGACGCCGTAGCCGAGGAGCCTCTTTTCGCTCTCGAGACCGAGGTACTTCGCCGATGCCCCGGAGGCGACGATGACGGCGTCGGCGGTGACCCTTCCGCCCGACTCGAGGGTCAGCGTGAAGGGACGCGCCTTCACGTCGACCTCCTTGACCGTGTCCATGACGAATTCGGAGCCGAAGCGCTCGGCCTGTTTGCGGGTGACGTCCATGAGCGCGGGGCCCTGGATGCCGTGCTCGAAGCCGGGAAAATTCTCGATGTCGGTCGTCGTCGTGAGCTGGCCGCCGGGCTGGATTCCCTCGACGACGAGCGGCTCGAGGTTCGCGCGAGAGGCGTAGATCGCCGCGGTCAGGCCGGCGGGCCCTGACCCGACGATCGCGACTTTGTAGTGGTCTTTTGCTGGCATGGCCGGGAGATTACTTCGCCTGCGCGAAGTACTCCTTCGACTTCTCCCAGTCGGCCTTCATGGCCTTCGTTCCGGGTTTCCAGTCGGCGGGGCAGACTTCGCCGTGCTCGCTCACGTACTGGAACGCCTGCAGGACGCGGAGCGTCTCGTCGACGGAGCGGCCGACCGCCGTGTTGTTGATCGTCGCGTGCTGGACGACGCCTTCGGGGTCGATGATGAACAGGCCGCGCAGCGCGATCTTGCCGTTCTCGGCCAGCACGTTGTACTCCTCGGCGAGGTCCTTGCCGAGATCCTCGAGGAGCGGGTACGCGAGGCCCTTGATGCCGCCCTCTTCGCGCGGCTTCTCGGTCCATGCGAGGTGGCTGAATCTGGAGTCCACGGAGGCGCCGAGTACCTCGGCGTTCAGCTTCCGGAACTCGGCGATGCGATCGGAGAACGCGAGGATCTCCGTCGGGCAGACGAAAGTGAAGTCAAGGGGGTAGAAGAAGAGGACGACCCACTTTCCCTTGTAGTCGGAGAGGCGGTACGTGTGGAATCCACCGTTCAGGACGCCCTCGAGGGCGAACTCCGGGGCCAGGCGGCCGACGATCTGGGGCATGGAAATTCTCCTTGCTGGGCTCTTATGTTTGCCCAGGGTGGGGATTCTGGCCCCACGAGGGGGAATAGTTTAGACTAAGTCTAGTTTTTTTGCTGTCAAGCCCTTGATTCTTTTTTATATCAAGTCTAAGTTAGGATGACCGAGACAAAAGGAGGACCCATGACCGAGCTCAAAGGAACCAAGACCCACGAGAACCTCAAGCATGCGTTCGCCGGCGAGAGCCAGGCGAATCGCCGCTACCTCTATTTTGCCGACAAGGCCGACATCGAGGGCTACCCGGAGATCGCCGGTAACTTCCGCGATACGGCCGAGGGCGAGACGGGCCATGCGCATGGGCACATGGACTACCTGAAGGCCGCGGGCGATCCCGCCACGGGCCTGCCGTTCGGCCCGACGTCCTTGAACCTCAAGAGCGCGATCGAGGGCGAGACCTACGAATACACCCAGATGTACCCGGGGTTCGCGAAGACCGCGCGCGAAGAGGGCTTCGTCGAGGTCGCCGACTGGTTCGAGACGCTCGCGCGCGCGGAGAAATCGCACGCGAACCGCTTCAGCAAGCTGCTGACGACGATCGGCGCGTAGAGACGAAGAAGAAGAGGAAGACGAAGAGGAAGATTTTCTTAGAAGGTGAATGGGGCTCCGGCGCCCGAATACCGCGGATCCGAGTGAGGCCGCCCAGACCCCACTCACCCTTCTAAGAAATCCGAATCCGAATCCGAATCCGAATCCGAATCCGAATCCGAATCCGAAAGCAGAAAGCAGAAAGAAGATGGGCGCCGTCGGAACACCGATCGCCGTCAAGGACGCAACCTCTCTCGCCGCCGAGCTGACGCGCATCGCGGACATCTGCCAGGGGTGCCGCCGCTGCTTTTCCCTGTGCCCGTCGTTCGACGTCCTCTTCAAGGGACTCGACGTCGCGGAGGTGGACGGCGATGCGGACAAGCTGCCGAAGAGCGTCCTCGACGACTTCGTGGACCTCTGCTACGAGTGCAAGCTCTGCCTGCCGCATTGCCCTTACATTCCGCCGCATCGCTGGGCCGTGGACGTGCCGCACCTCGTCCTCGAATCCAGAAACGTGCGGCTGAAGGAGGTGGGCCTGCCGCTGCGCGAACGGCTCCTCTCGCGGCCCGACGCGCTGGGCCGCCTCTCGCGGCCGCTCGCCCCGGTCGCGAACTTCGTGAATACGCTGCCGCTCGCGCGCTGGGCGATGGACAAGGCGCTCGGCGTCTCGGCCCGGAAGGACCTGCCGCGCTTCGTGTGGAGGACGTTCACGGCGTGGTTCGAGTCGCGCAAGGCGCCCGCGCTGGCGGGAGAGCCCGTCGCGAAGGTCGTCCTCTTCCCGACCTGCTCCGTGGAGTGGAACCGGCCGGAGATCGGCAAGGCGGCCGTGGCCGTGCTCGAGAAGAACCGCGTCGAGGTGGCCGTCGCCTACCCCCGGTGCTGCGGGATGCCCCTCTTCGACGTGGGGGATATCGCGGGCGCCGACGAGGCGCGGCGCGCCTTCGTCGCGGCCATGAAAGGCTGGGTCGACCGCGGCTACACGATCGTGACGCCGGGACCGTCCTGCTCGCTCATGATCAAGAAGGAATACCCGTGGCTGGAGAAACGGCGAGAGGAGGCGAGCGCGCCCGTCGCGGCCGGCACGGACACGCAGGCGGTCGCGAAGAGCACACGCGACCTGTTCGAGTTCCTAGCCGAGCTGAGGGCGAAGGGCCTCCTGGCGCTCGACTTCCCGAACGCGCCGAAGTCGATCGCGTATCACCTGCCCTGCCATCTCAAGGTGCAGAACATCGGGTTCAAGTCGCGCGATCTCCTCGCCCTGACGGGAGCGGCCGTGACGATGGTCGAGAAATGCTCGGGCCACGACGGCACGTGGGCGATGAAGAAGGAGTATTTCGGCGAATCGATGAAAGTCGGGAAGAAGCTCTTCGACGGCCTCACCGCGGCGCACGCGGATGTGATCGCGTCCGACTGCGCCCTCGCGGGAGTCCAGATCCACCAGGGCATGAACGTCGAGGTGAAGCACCCGATCGAGGTGCTTCGGGACGCGTACGGCCTCGCATGAGGAAGCTCGTTCTTCCGGACGTCAAGAACCTGCAGGAATACGAGCTGATTCGTGACGCCTGGCGGAAGGACGTCATCGCCGTCAAGGGGAAAAGGCGCGTCCTCCTCGGAGACA
>JBGQDL010000043.1:0-25201 GCA_041495865.1 Thermoanaerobaculia bacterium
CCCGCAAGGCGCAGGAGGCCGAAGGCGCTCGCAGGAAGCAGCAGCAGGACCTCGATACCGCCAAGGCGCAGAAACAACAGCAGCAGGCGCAGGAGGCCGAGGGCGCTCGCGTGAAACAGCAGCAGGGACTCGACGCCCGCAAGGCGCAGGAGGCCGAAGGCGCTCGCAGGAAGCAGCAGCAGGACCTCGATACCGCCAAGGCGCAGAAACAACAGCAGCAGGCGCAGGAGGCCGCGCGGCCCAAGGCCAAGGCAGCGGACCAGAAGAAGGAAGAGGACAAGAAGGACAAGGACAAGAAGGACCAGCCCGGCGAGAAAGAGAAGAACTGAGAGCGGCCATGTCGCGCGCGAGGGATGGCAGGACGTCCTGCCATCCCTCGACCGAACGGCCTCACGCGCCTGGCGTTCAGGGCACGTCGTCGGTTTGTATTCAAGAGAAGGGAATCGACAGATGAAAAAAGGTCTTCTTCCGCTCCTCCTCGCCGTGACGGTTTCGTTCGCGGCGCTCCAACGCCGCGCGGACGCGAGCGGTGGCGTCGGCATCGCCTTTTTCTTCGACGAGCTGAGCCCTCACGGGGACTGGGTCACGGTGGGGAACTACGGCCACTGTTGGCGCCCCCGGGGAATCGATCGGGATTGGCAGCCCTATCTGAACGGGGAGTGGCTCTACACCGAGGACGGCTGGACCTGGGTGTCGTACGACCCCTGGGGCGGTGACCCGTACCACTACGGCACGTGGAGCCGGTCGGACGCCTATGGATGGGTCTGGATCCCGGGCACCATCTGGGCTCCGGCATGGGTGACGTGGTACGTCGGCGAGAACGACATCGGATGGGCACCGGTCCCGCCGTCGTTCAGCGTCGGGGCCTCCGGCTACCTCGGATCACCGGTGACGGTCTCGCGCTCGTCGTACGTCTTCGTGCCCGCGACGCGGTTCGTCGGTGTGAACGTCGGGACGGTGCGGGTGCCCGCGGCGCAGAACTCCACACTCCTCGCCCGCACGAGGCCCATGACGCGGTTCGCCGCCTCCGGCGGCGTGCTCACGAGCGGCGGCCCGTCCCTCGTGCAAGTGGAGCGCGCGACCGGGAGGAAGATCTCGAGAGTCAGCGTCGGGGACGCGCACACGACGGCCGTGCCGCTCGGCGCCGGGCTCCGGGGCAGGCGGAGCAATGTGATCGCGCCCGCCACCGAGAGAGCCAGATTCATCGCGCCGCACGCGGCGAAGGTCGCGCGCGAGGCCTCGCCCGCGGCACGGCCGGGCGTGACGACGAAACACGAAGGATCACGGGCGGCGCACGAGAAGGCGCGGGTAACCTCCGAGAGGCCGGCGCCTCACGAGAATGCGGGGCCGGCGCGCAAGAGTGCGTCCGAGCCGGCGCTGAAGCGGAACGTGCCTCATGAGCAGACCGCACCCGCTCGCGAGCGGGTGGAGCCCGCGAGCTCCCAGAGGGAGCACGCCCGGAGGGCGGAGCCGGCCGCACCGATCGCGAGACCGGCCGCGCCCGCGCGCGAGCAGCACGACGCGCCCGCTCCCCGCGTCGAGCAGGCGAGTCCGCCGCGCAAGCCGGACGCGGCTCCACCACCGGGCGGCAAGGATCACGAGCCGAAGAAGGACCACGACCGCGAGAAGAACAAGTAAGCAGCCATCGAAGCGGCACGCTCTTCCGGAAGCTCGGAAAGGCGTGCCGGCACCAGAATGACGCGGGCTGCCCGTCGTCCGGAGCGACGACGCGCTACTTCATCGAGCTCGAGGAAAGCTGACTCGCCACTGTCTGGAGCGCCGTGAGCGCGACGTCAATGCTTTGCGCCACCCGGGCTCCCTTTTCGTTGGCGCCCTGGACGACCGCGGTGCTCACGACGCGCGACTGACCCTCGGGGGTGAGATCGTTGCCGAAAACCTTCTGGACATCGCCGAGGTTGCTCAGGAACGGGTCAAATGTCTCGTTCGCAACCGTGAGCGACTCGACCACTCTGTCCAGGTTCGCCCGGACTTCCGAGCGACGGGCGTCGCCGAGCTCCCTGAGCTCCGGGTCGTTCACCTGGCCCTGCTCCTTCCTCCACGCCACGAGGTAGTCGTTTCTCTTCGTCTTCATGCTCTGGAATCGCTTCTTCGTCTGAACGGCGTCGGCTCGCAGCCTGTCGACGTCCTTGCTGTACTTGCTGAAGGAAGGCCGGAGCTGCTCCGGGCTGGCGCTCATCAGGTTGCCCAGGGACGTCAACGTCTGGTCGATCTGCGAACGCACCTTGCTGAGGCCCGCGCGGGTCTCGTCCATCGTGTCCACTGTTTTCGCGGAGCGGGAAGGGCCGCTCGAGGCGCAGGCGATGAGCCCCAGGACAAGGGTGCCCGATCCGAGGCCCAGCAATGCAGTCGAGATGGGATTGCGTTTCATGGTGTCCTTGCCTTTCCTGTCTGCGGCAAACCGCTCCCTGATCCTCAAGCCGGCCCCATGGGTCCGGTGGGTCCTCGCGAGCCAGTGCCACGTCGGATATGCAAGGGAGCCGCCAACGCCTCATGTGAGAGACGACGGCGGGACTTCTCTCCGCCTTCTCGCCTACAGTCTCCTCAGACGATAAATCGACGCCAGCACGACGAGCACCATGAGGGTCATCAGGCCCCACCCGGAAAGCGTGGGGACGGACGTGGCGGACCCGGGGCCGCCGGGGCCGCCGAGGCCGCCGAGGCCGCACGCCACCACGTTGTTGCCATCCAACGTCACGGCACCATTTCGCGCCAGCAATCTACCTGAGACGTTTGCGCCCGTATTCAGCGTGATGCTCGTGAGCGCGAGAATGTTCCCGCCGAACGCCGTGGTCGTACCGAGAGTTGCGGAGCTGCCGACCTGCCAGAATACGTTGCAGCTCGAAGCGCTGTTGCTGAAAAGAACGGACGAATTGCTTGCGGTCGTGAGCGTGCTCCCTATCTCGAATATGAAGACCGCATTGGGGTTGCCCAGGGCGTTGAGCGTGAGTGGTCCCGTCAACTGGGCCGAGGACGTGAAGCCGTAGACGCCGGGCGTGAGCGTGAGCCCGCCCAGATCCTGACCGGTCAAGTCCGTTGTGGTCGGCGTGCCCGCGATCGCAACGTACGCGGTGGTGAGGTCAACCTGAGCCTGAGCCGCGGCCGCGTCAGCCGAGTGTATTGTGCCCGGCGGCGTCACGATCCCCGGAGGAAAGCCGGTGACCGCCGTACCCGGGCTGACACCGAGGTTTCCAGAAATGACGCTCGCGCCGGTATTGGTCACGGTCGAGCCAGCCAGGACTCCGAAGTTGGCCGCCGTACCGAGCGTCTGCGCCGATACCGGAGCGGCCCCGTAAAGAAGTGCGGCGAATCCGATGCCTGCCAGGAGACTCGAGCTCATCATTCGGTCGAGGATATTTTTCGCAGGAGACATTTTCGACTTCCCCTCCAATTCAGATTTTTCGGAGACGAGACTCATTTTCTTTCGAACGAATGGATAGGAATTCCCCCTCTGGCCCTGGGCCGAGAATAGTTCCGCCGAAAGCGCTGTCAAGGCCCCGGAGGCTTCCGGTCAGCTTGACCGAAGATCGGTAAATCGTGCCGGCGGTTCATTTCTGCCCAACCCATGAAGAAGCGATTTGCCTCGTCGCCCGGCCGAAGCGCTGGCAAGAAGATTGCGCTCGAGAGGCGGAGAGGGTGGATTCTATGAGCGGAACGAAGATCGCGGCGATCGCGCTGATCGTGGCAGGCATCCTGGGGCTGGCCTATGGCAGCTTCACCTACACCAAGGAGAGCCACAACGCCAAGCTGGGCCCGTTCGAGCTTTCGATCAAGGACAAGGAGACGGTCAACGTGCCCGTCTGGGCCGGGGTCGGGGCGATCGTGGCGGGCGTGGTCCTGCTCGTCGCCCGCAGAAAGGCCTCGTCATGATCGAAAGCTCGAGCGCCGGGCACCTCGCCGTCAGTGGCGATCGCGTGCGTCACGTGCGCTTCGAGCTGTCGACCAGGACCATGGTGGCGCTCCTTCTCGTCGGCGCGTCCCTCTGGCTGCTCATCCGGCTCTGGCCCGTCCTCCTCGTGCTCGTCGCCGCTCTCCTCGGCGCCGGCACGTTGAGCCCGGCCGTTCGCTGGCTCGAAGAGAAACGCGTGAGGCGCGGGCTCGGAATCGCGATCGTCTTCACGGTCTTCTTCGTTCTCGCGCTTCTCGTCGTCTTTCTCACGATCCCGACGCTCGTGTCGCAGGGGGCGGCGCTTCTCGAGCACGAACCTGCGCTGCGCGCGCGACTCGCGGACCAGCTCGCCGGCTCTCATCTGAGCGCCCCGCTCGCGCACTGGCTTCGCGGTTTCAAGTACGACGCGCCGACGGGGACCATCGGCGCGACGGCGTTCGCCTATTCCGTACGCGTCTTTGCCGCCGCCGCGTACGGGTTGAGCGCCCTGTTCCTCGCGCTCTACATCATGATCGACCGCGACCGGCTCCGCGGAGGGCTCTTCGCCGTCGTCCCCCGCACGTACCACATCCGGCTCTCTCGCGTCATGATGAACCTCGAGACGATCGTCGGCGCGTACATCCGTGGACAGATGGTCACGTCCCTGCTGATGGCGCTCTTCACGTTCGTCCTCTTGAAGGCGTGCGGCGTGGAGAACGCCCTGGCGCTCGCGGTGTTCGCCGGCCTCGCGGACGTGCTGCCCTACATCGGCGCTCTTCTCTCGGTAGGGCCGGCGTTCCTCGCAGCCCTGTCGCGCGGGCCGGTCGTCGCCGCCGTCGTTCTCGTCCTCATGCTCGCGTACGAGGAGTTCGAAAGCCGTGTCCTCGTCCCCCGGATCTATGGCCGGGCGCTGCGCCTTCCCTCGTCGGTCGTCCTGTTCGCGCTCCTGGCGGGCGGAACGCTGATGGGGATTCTCGGCGCGCTCCTCGCGCTCCCCGTCGCGGCCGCGGCGATGATGCTCATCGAGGAGCTCCGAGTGGAGCTGCCCGGTGAGCAGGAGCAGCCCGCGGATACGAACCTGCGCAAGGCCGACGACCGCGGCGAGGAAGAGTACGAACGCAGGACGGAGGGAGTGGGCGCGGAGAAGGCCGCCGCCATCGCCGTCGAGATCTCGGCAGACCGGCGGAAGGAAGAGAGTGATCAGCCGGAAGCGGTCGGGACGGCCGTCGCGAGCGAGAGCGCCGGTTGACGCGGCCGGCTGGATGGGCAGCTGGATTGCGGCGATGCCGGCGGAGATTTCGACGATGAAGAAGAACACGACCATGAAGGCGCTCGTCTTCCACGGCCCCGGCCGGCGCGCCTGGGAAGACAAGCCGAAGCCGATGATCAAGGACGCCACGGACGCCATCGTCCGCGTCACGACGTCCACGATCTGCGGTACCGACCTCCACATCCTCAAAGGCGATGTCCCCACGGTCACCGACGGGCGAATCCTCGGGCACGAAGGCGTGGGTGCCGTGGAGGCGGTGGGAGAGGCCGTTTCGAATTTCCACGAAGGCGACGCGGTCCTGATCTCCTGCATCACCGCGTGCGGCAAGTGTGAGTTCTGCAGGAAGGGGATGTACTCGCACTGCAAGAGCGGCGGCTGGATCCTGGGCAACGTCATCGACGGGACGCAGGCCGAGTACGTCCGCATCCCGCACGCGGACACGAGCCTCTACGCCCTGCCGCCCGGGGCCGACGAGGAAGCGTACGCGATGCTCAGCGACATCCTTCCCACCGGTTTCGAGTGCGGGGTCCTGAACGGCCAGGTGAAACCGGGAGATACCGTGGCGATCGTGGGCGCCGGGCCGATCGGCCTCGCCACGCTCCTCACGGCTCAGTTCTACTCGCCCGCCGAAATCGTCATGGTCGACCTCGACAAGAACCGTCTCGACGTGGCCCGATCCTTCGGCGCCACGAGCGTCGTCGACTCCTCCGATGGCAAGGCCGTCGAGCACCTCATGGGCCTCACGGGCGGCAAAGGCGTCGACGTGGCGATCGAGGCCGTGGGAATTCCCGCGACGTTCGACATCTGCCAGTCGATCCTGGCGCCGGGTGGGCGGCTCGCCAACGTCGGCGTCCACGGCAAGCCGGTCGCGCTGCACCTCGAGAAGCTCTGGGCACGAAACATCACGCTGACCACTCGACTCGTGGACACGATCACCACCTCGATGCTCCTCAAGGTCGTGCAGTCCGGCCGCCTCGATCCGAAGAGGCTCGTGACCCACCGCTTCGCGCTGGCCGACGTCATGAAGGCCTACGACACTTTCGGCGACGCCGCGAAGCAGCGTGCCCTGAAGGTCATCCTGAAGAACGCCTAGCTGAGAGGCCCGCAAAGCTGGTCCGACGTGGCGCTCGCGAGCTGAACATCAGGGCTTCCCCGTCCGCGCCGCCCGCGCCCAGGCCGTGAGCGGCCAGCCCTGCCGGCGGGCGAGGTCGAGGCCGCGCGCGAAGCCCTCGCGCTGAGCCTCCGGCAGGCACGACAGGTCGCCGGAGGGCGCTGCCATCGAGCGGACGAAGAGGATCCAGGGGTGGCACGAGGCCTCGGAAGAAGAAGAAGAAGAGGAGAGAGATTTCCTAGAAAGGTAAGAGAGGGCTGCCGCGGGGCCCGCCTCGCGAATGCCGGTGCCGCCGCCACCGCCGCCGACGCGTATCGATTCGGCGATCAGCGCGACCGTACGAGGGTCATTCGAAGCATCCGAATCCGATTCCGAATCCGAATTGCCGCCTTTCTTCCCGAGCAGCTCCTCGCCGAGCGCCCGCGCCCGCGTGCAGTCGTTCATGTCGATCGCACGCACAGTCTGATCGCGCGTCGCGTCATCCCAGGGATCCGAGACTCTCTCTTTCCTATCTGAGAAATACTCGCGCCCCCACCCGATCCGAACCGGCCGCAATGCGAGGAGCATCGCGGGTGCGGCATCCGGGGGCACCGCGGGTTCGAACGGAGGGTCGAGGCCTGGCAGACCCTCCGAAGCAAGCGTTTTCGCGGCGCCCCCCCGCAGCTTTGCGGCGAGCAGGAGCGCATGGACGCGGATCGGCGACCAGGCGGGCGTGAGCGAGAGGTGATGAGGGGCCGACGCACGCAGGACGCCGTCCGCTCCGCGCTCGATCTCGTAAGGCGTGCCCTTCGCTCGCCCGTCGGGGATCGGCTGCGGCGGCACGACGGACGAGAGCGCGTAGACGGCGGGAAACGGCACGAGGGCGCCGAGCAGGTTCACGCCCGCGCCGAGGACGAGCGCGAGCGCTCCGGCGAGGCGCACCGCGGCGCCTGAATCCGCGAGCGCGAGACCGGCCAGAAGAACCAGCGGCGGCAGTGCCGGTGCGAGCAGGCGAGGTCCCCATCCCGCCTGCCCGTCCCACGCCCACCACGCGGACGCGGTGAGAAGAAGCGCGACGGCGGAAGCGGCGGCAGCGAGCGCGAGACGCGCATCGCGGCGGAAGAGCGCAGTGAAGCCAACCGGAGCGAGGAGGACGATCGGCGCGTACCAGAACAGCCCCTTGTTCGGGAGCAACGTCAGTCTGAGGAGCCCCGTGACGAACGGGTACGAGAACGTCTCGCCGGCATAGCCCCCGAAGAGCCTGCCGAAGCGCGCAAGCTCGAAGAAAGACCAGAGAAAGAGAATTCCTGCGAATGAAAGAACCAAGAACCACGGCAACCCGAGGTGAGCGAGCGCCGAGCCACCGCCACGTCGCGCCCGAGTCCTCGCCCGTTCCCGCGCTGCCCGCCGCTCCCGGCCTGCAGGAATTGCACGCTGGCTCCCGTCTGCCTTCTTACTTTCTAAGAAATCTTCCTCTTCCCTCTTTCTTTCTAAGGGATCTTTCTCTTCTCTTCTTCCGAGCAGCGCGCACGCGAGGAGCGGCGCCACCGCGACGAGCAGCAGCGCCTTCGTGAGCACCGCGAAACCCGCCGCGACGCCGGCGACGATTTGCCAGCGCCGCGAGACCGGAGCGCCGCGCAGTTCGACGACCGCGAGCAGGAGCAGCGCGACGCAGCATGCCTGGAGCGGCTCGCCGTAGTCGCTCGCCGCGTAGCCCCAGAGCGGCGTCGCCAGGACGAGGCCCACGCCCGCGGCCGCGGCCCACCCGGGAGTCACCCCGAGCCGGAGGAGAGCGCGCGACGTCGCCCACGCCGCGGCGACGAGGCAGCCGATCGGCAGGAGAACGAAGACGGGCGCCGACGGAGCAGACGGGTTCGCCGCGCGGAGAGCGCGCGTGGCGATCCCGGGGACGGCCTCCGCGAGCGACAGCCCCATCCCATAGCGCGACACGGCGCCACCCCCCGGCCGGCGCGGCGCGTTGGCGAAGTCGCGCGAGACGCCGATCTCGAGGAAGCGCGTGACGGCCGCGGAAGCCGAGAGCATCTCCTTCCCGTCCGGGATGAGGCCGTAAGAGCGCGTGTCGACGGTCGCGAGAAGCACGACGAGCACCGCGAGCGCGGTGCCGCGCGCGGCGCGCGGCGTGGGCGGCGGTTCGGCGGCGCGCATGCCGCAATTATGCGCAGGGCCGCTTCAGGCCGCCCGCGAGAACGAGGCGAGCGCAGTTTTCGTCTCTTCGCGGCCCGTCCGCCAGTGCCTCATCCAGCGGGGAAAGGCGTCGGCGAGGACGAACAGGACGGACGCCATCATCACAGCCGTCAGGCCGGAATTGAGCCAGCCTTTGAAGGCCTCGGCCGGGCGGGCGGACCGCGCGAGGGGCAGGAAGATGTCCCGGATCGACAGGGCCCCGCCGGCGAGCGTCGTCGTCCCGAGGAAGAGAAGCGGCACGAGCGTCGTCGCCGCGTAGCGCGACCGGCCCTCGTTCACGATCACCGTCGTCGCCACCGCCAGCGCGACGACCGCGAGGAGCTGGTTCGCGACGCCGAACATGGGCCAGAGCGACTGGATGGAGCCCGTGAAAATGAACCAGCTCCACCCTCCGACGATGAGCGCCGTCGCGAAGACGCTTCCCGGCAGCCAATCCGTCTTCGCCATGCGCGGGACGGCGCGCCCGAGAAGCTCCTGCACGAGGAACCGGCCGATGCGCGTGCCCGTGTCGATCGTCGTGAGGACGAAGAGCGCCTCGAACATGATGACGAAGTGGTAGAAGTAGCTCATGAGGCTCTTCGCGCCGGGCAGGTCGCCGAAGATCTGCGCGATGCCGACGGCGAGCGACACGCCACCCCCCGTGCGCCCGGCGAGGCGCGGCTCGCCCACGAGCGCCGCCAGTTCCGACAAGCGGCCGCCATCGAGATTCATCTTCGCCGCCAGCGCCTCGAACGCCTGCGGGGAGAGGTTGATCCGGAAGTAGTCCGCCGGAAAGAGAGACGAAGCGGCGACGAGCGCGGTCACGCCCACCAGGCTCTCCATGAGCATCGCTCCGTACCCGATGGCCCGGGCGTGACTCTCCTTGTCCAGCATCTTCGAGGTCGTCCCCGAGGACACGAGCGCGTGGAAGCCGGAGATCGCACCGCACGCGATCGTGATGAAGACGAAGGGAAAGAGCGCGCCCGGGACGAGCGGGCCGCCGCCGGACGCGAACGCGCTGACGGCGGGAGCCTTCATCTCGGGACGGACGGCGAAGACCGCCAGCACGATGACGGCGATCGTTCCGACCTTCATGTAGCTCGACAGGTAATCGCGCGGGCAAAGGAGCATCCAGACCGGCAGGACCGACGCGAGAAAGCCGTATGCGGCGATCGCCACCGTCAGCGACGTCTCCGAGAGCGTGAACACGTGCGCCGCGCCCGCCCACGGATGGCCCGGCGCGAGGAGCCCGCCCAGGACGACGCACGCCATGAGAAGCGACACGCCGATCGCCGAAGCCTCGCCCACGCGGCCCGGCCGGATGCGGTACATGTAGAGACCCATGAGGAGCGCGATCGGGATCGACGACGCGATCGCGAACGTGCCCCAGGCGCTCTCGGCGAGCGCCTTGACGACGATGAAGCCGAGCACCGCGAGCGCGACGACCACGATGAAAAGGATCGCGATCATCGCGATGACGCCGCTCACGGGGCTGATCTCGTCGCGGGCGATCTCGGCGAGAGAACGGCCCCCGCGCCGGATCGAAGCTCCGAGGATCACGAAGTCCTGCACGGCGCCGGCGAGGCAGACCCCGAACACGAGCCACAGGAGCCCGGGCAGCCAGCCGAACTGCGCCGCGAGCACCGGGCCGATGAGCGGGCCCGCGCCCGAGATCGCGGCGAAGTGGTGCCCCCACAGGACCCAGCGGTTCGTGGGGTGAAAGTTCTGGCCGTCCCGGCGCGCGTGGGCCGGCGTGGGTCGGGAATCGTCGAGCCCGACGACGTTCCGCGCGAGAAAGCCGCTGTAGAGGCGATAGAAGATCGCGTAGACGCCGAGCGCGCCGAGGAGCAGCCAGAACGCGTTGACCGTCATCGTCGAACCTGCGTGGATCGTACCGCTCCGGCCTTCTACCTCACGCGCTCGAGGGGGCCTTCGATTCCGAGGGCGAGCGGCAGCCGGACGTGCACGAGCTTGTTCTCCACGACGAGCGTGTAGATGCCGGGCTCGAAACGCTCCTTCGGAGACTCGAAGAAGATGTTGCCCCAGGCGAGCGTGTCATGGTCCACGGTGACCCGGTCGAACACGATCGCCTCCCCCGGCACGGCGAAGAAGCCCAGCCGTTCCTCGCGAGAGCTCATGGGAAAGTAGCCGCCGAGCGGATCGCGCGTGACGCGCGACTGGTTGAGCATGCGGCGCAGATCGCGAATGCCCTGAGCCATCTTCCTCTGGCTCGGCATGGGGATGCGCGTGCCGTCGGGCGCGAGGAGCGAGACATCCTCGCGGAAGATCTCGATGGGCTGGCCGCTCGTGGCGGAGATGCACGTCTCGAGGAGGATCCAGCGGCTGTCGAGATGCAGCTGCGCGTGTTTGTAACCGATGACGACCTGGAGCACATCGTCCTTGTAGCGGGCGACGGTACGGCCCAGCTTCTTGACGTTGGGCGATTCCAGGTCGCCCGCCCGGATCGCGAAGGCGCTTGAGAGGGCGAGGGCGGGAATGGCGAGCCAGGCTGGAGCCGACCGCCGCTGGAAAGAACGCACGATTGCTTCCTCCGGGTTCCTCGGGAAGAGACCCTTCGCGGCTCCCTCTTGCACGGAGCATACCGTCGAGGGGACACCTTTTGCGGACGGCGCCGTCGGAGACAGTGCCGGGAGTAGGATCGCCTTCGACATGCACGGGACCTCCCTTGCCGGCGCTTGGAAGCTGCTCGTCTTCGAATTCCGCTCCGAGGGACAGGTCGTGTTTCCGTTCGGGACGACGTTTTCGGGCCTGTGCCTTTACGACACGACCGGCAACATGTCGATGCAGATCATGCGCGGGGACCGCCCTCGCTTCGCCGTCAACGACCAGCAGGCGGGGACGCCGGAGGAAGTCGCGGCCGCCTTCAACGGGTGTTACTCGTACTTCGGCACCTACGTGGTCGACGAGACGCACGGCGTCGTCGTGCACCACGTCTCCCAATCCCTCTTCCCGAACGCGATCGGCACGGATCTCGTTCGCTTTTACCGGATCTCCGGCAACCGCCTCATCGTGAGCGCGCCGACGGTCCAGGTGAGGGGCCATCTCATGGATGCCATGCTCGTCTGGGAGCGGCTCGAAGAGGTCGCGGGGGCCTGACGGGCTTGCAGCGTTTCGTCCTGCCCCGCCACGTCTCGCGACGCCTCCCGCTCGCGCGCCGGACGGGGCCGTGCCCGCCCGGCGAGGAAATCCGCTTCACGGTCCTCCTCCATGCCAGGGACATGCGCATGCTGCGTGAGGCCGCAGCCGCCGTCGCGGATCCCAAGAGCGCCGTCTATGGGCGCCACCTCTCGTCCGACGAAGTGTGCACGCTCGTCGCCCCCGGGTCTCAGGATCTCGACGCCGTTCTGGCCTTCCTGCGCGACGCCGGGCTCACGGTCGACGGGGTCGCGGGGGCGCGCACCGCGGTCCAGGCCCACGGCCCGGCCGAAAACGTCGCGCGCGCGTTCGACGTTCCACTCGGCATCTACAACCTGCCGCGCGCCCTGTCGCCACGCGAGCGGCGAGGCATGGCGGCCGAGCGGAATCCCTCGATTCCAGCGTCTCTGGCGTCCGTGATCCGCGGCGTCGCGGGTCTCAACACATTCCCCGCGGCTCGGCGGTTTCCGCCGATCTTCGCCCCGACGCGCTCGAAGGTGCCCCGGCGCGGGCGGGCCGCGGCGCGGGGTCCCAATGGCGGCTACACGCCTGACGAGATCCGCGCCGCCTACGGCCTCCCCGACCCGGGCTCGGCCGGCGGGCGCGGCGAGCGCATTGCCATCCTCGAGTTCGGAGGCGGCTTCTCCAGCGCCGACTTCGCGGCTTTCTGCACGCACTACGGCCTGCCCGCCGGCGACGTCACGGACGTCTCGGTTTCGGGCGCGAAGAACGACTACCAGGGAAAGACGGGCGACGCCGACGTGGAGGTCGCGCTCGACATGGACTGGGTGCGGGGCACCGCGCCGCGCTCGGATCTCGACCTGTGGTGGGCGCCCAACACGGACACGGGCTGGGTCGATTTCCTGAACGCGCTCCTCGACGCGCCCGATGCGCGCCGCCCCTCGATCGTCTCGATTTCGTGGGGCATGCCAGAAGACGGCTTCGCCACGTCCCGAAGATACGACCAGACCCGCCAGCTCTTCCTCTCCTGCGCGCTCCTCGGCATCACGTTCGTCTGCGCCTCCGGGGACGCCGGCGCGGGCGACGTGCTCCCTCAGGACCCCGCCTTCGACGGCCAGCGCCATGTGGACTTCCCGAGCGTCATCCCGGAAGTCACCGCGGTCGGGGGCACGAAGCTGGTTCCTCGGGGCGACACGTTCGCCGAGAGCGTCTGGAACGACGGCACGAACCGCGGGGCGACGGGCGGCGGCTTCTCGCGTTTCGTCGCCGTTCCCGCGTGGCAGAAGGCGGCGTTCGGCGCGCGCCGCGGCGTGACCGGCCGCGGCATCCCCGACGTCGCGGCGGTCGCCTCGCCCGATCCCGGACTTTCGATCTACGTGAGCCGCAAGTGGACCGCCGCCGGAGGAACCAGCGTGGCGGCGCCGATCTGGTCGGGCATCCTGGCGCACGTGAACGCCGCGCGCGCCGTGGCCGGCCGCCCGCGCCTCGGCGCCGCGAACGCGGCCCTCTACGCGGCGGCCCGGGGGACTTCGCCCTTTCGGGACATCACGCAAGGTGACAATTCGTACGGCGGCGTCACGGGCTACCAGGCGACGAAGGGCTGGGACCCGGCGACGGGCCTCGGCTCGGCCGATACCGGAGCGCTCGTGAAGAAACTCCTCGCCTGACCGCTCGCGAAGGAGCCGACATGTTCATCGGACATGCCGCGGTCGGATTCGCATCGAAGGCGGCGGTCCCGCGCGTTTCGCTCGGGGTCCTCCTCGCCGCGCCCTTCCTTCTGGATCTCCTCTGGCCCATCTTCCTGCTCGCGGGCATCGAGAGCGCACGCATCGACCCCGGGAACACGGCGTTCACGCCGATCGCCTTCGACAGCTATCCCTGGTCCCACAGCCTCCTGATGGCGGTTCTGTGGGGCGCGCTCTTCGGCTTCCTCATCCATCTCGCCCTGCGCAGCGCCGCCGCCGGGGCCGTCGCCGCCCTCGGCGTCTTGAGCCACTGGATATGCGATGCCGTCGTCCACCGCCCGGACCTACCGCTCACGCCGAACGGGATGATCTTCGTCGGGATGGGGCTGTGGAATTCGAGAGCGGGAACTCTGGCCCTCGAACTGCCTCTTTTTGCTCTGGGCGTCTGGCTCTACGTGCGCACGACGCGCCCGAAAGACGCCGCCGGCCGCTGGGCTCTCGCCGCGCTCGTCGCGTTCTTCCTGCTCGTGTACGCGGGCACCGCCTTCGGCCCGCCTCCTCCTGACATAACGACCGTCGCATGGAGCGGCCTCGCGGGAGTGATCCTGATTCCGTGGGCCGTCTGGATCGACAGGCACCGGGAGGTCGTGGACTAATCGTCGCGCGGCCCGGCCTGTCTCTCTCGGGCGCCCTTCGTGTCAGGGGCGCTCGGGGATCACGCCGCTGACCAGGGTGTGCGTCATGGTCAGGGTCTGCCCGGCCGCTCGCGAAACGGCGTCGGCCATGTTCGCGAAGCTCGCGATGTACGCAACGCCGGCCGTGGAGCGCCCGTTGAGGCTGATGTTGCACGAGTAAGACCGCGCCGTGGAGGCCGGGATGGTCTTGTCGGCGTTCACCGTGACCCTGACGAATCCGGAAAAGGCTCCTCCCTTGAGGGGTTGCGCCGTGGACCCGTTGCCGACGATGTTGCGCGCCGCAAACGGGAAGACGCCGCCCAGGGTTCCGCGCGAGACGGTGCAAAACACGACGGCGCTCGTCGCGCTCGGGACGTTCTCGATCGTGAGCGGAACCGTGAACGTGAAGTTCGCGGTGTCGGGGAGCCCCGGCGAAGGCTCCTCCTTCCCCCCTGCGACGCCGGGCTTTTCTTTCTTCCCCTTCTTCTCCTTCTTCGGAACGGCCGGCGCGCCCGGCGGCGTCGTCGAACCCGCGTTTGCGCCCACGACCTTCAATTCGCCGGTCTTGATCGCAAACGGCTTGAAGTCGGCGGCCGCCGCCGCGAGGGTCACGGCGCAAGCGAGCGCGATCGACAGGCGAATTCTCATGAGCACTCCTCCCTCTCGGAACCTCTCTCACATTATCAGCCCGGGAATCGTCTGCGCCGGGCGGGCCGGCGGGCGGCGCGCGATCGCCCCCGGGGCGTTTCCGGGCCCGGCTTCGCCGGAATCCGCCCACATGTGTTGCATAGCAGTTGACATGATCAACTATCATCTGATAGATACGACTCGTGCCCGACCCACGCTGCCCGAGACGGCGATGAGCCGCGTCCTCCTCATCAGCAACTCGACGCTCTTCGCTCGGGGCTATCTCGACCATGCCGAGGAGGAGATCCGCGACGTGCTCCGCGGAGTCCGCACGGCGCTCTTCCTCCCGTACGCTCTCTTCGACCTCGACGCGTATGCCGCGAAAGTCCGCGCCCGCCTCGGCACGATGGGCGTCACGCTGACCTCCATTCACGAGGAGCGGGACCCACGGCGCGCCGTCGCGCGGGCCGAAGCCGTGTTCGCCGGGGGCGGCAACACGTTTCGTCTCCTCAAGGCCCTCTACGACGCGGACCTCCTCGCGCCGATCCGGAGCCGGGTCGGAGGCGGGATGCCCTTCATCGGATCGAGCGCGGGCGCGAACGTGGCCGGTCCCACGATCCGGACGACGAAGGACATGCCGATCGTCCAGCCGCCCTCCTTCGACGCGCTCTCTCTGGTGCCGTTCCAGATCAGCCCGCACTTCCTCGACCCCGATCCCCGGTCCACCCACATGGGGGAAACACAGGAGGAGCGAATCCTCCAGTTCCACGAGGAGAACGCGACGCCGGTCGCCGGCCTCCGCGAGGGAGCGATGCTGAGGGTGGAGGGTCCGGAGGTGCTCCTGAAGGGTTCGGCGGGCGCGCGCCTCTTCCTCAAGGGAAAGCCGCCCGTGGAGACGACTCCCGTCGCGGATGTGGGGGCATGGCTCGCGCCGTGACGAAGACCCTCGTCCTCTCGCGGAGCGACGTCGAGAGCCTGCTCGACCTCGACTCCTGCTTCGCTGCCGTGGAGGAGGGCTTCCGTCAGCACGGGGCCCGCGAGGTCCCGTCACCGGGAGCGCTCGGCGTGACAACGGCCGGCGGCGGGTTCCACATCAAGGCCGGCGTCATGAATGGATTCTTCGCGGCGAAGGTAAACGGGAATTTCTTCGAGAATGAGAAACGGGGGCTGCCGCGCATCCAAGGGGTGATCGTCGTGTCCGACGCGTCGACCGGCACCCCGCTGGGAATCATGGATTCCGTGGAGATCACGAAGCTGAGGACGGCCGCGGCGACGGCCGTGGCGGCGTGGCACCTCGCCCGGCCCGGTTCCGAGACAATCACGATCTGCGGCTGCGGCGTGCAGGGGCGAGCCCAGCTTCGCGCGCTGGCGCGCGTGCTTTCGATCAAGGCCGCTTTCTGTTTCGATGAGAGAGCGGAAGCCGCGCGTCAATTCGCGGCGGACCTTTCGGCGGAACTGGGCGTTCCCGTGACGGCCGCCCGCGACCTGAGATCGGCCGCCCAAGCGAGCGACATCGTCGTCACCTGCACACCTTCTAAGCATCCGATCCTCTTCCTCGCCTTCCTGAAACCAGGCGCGTTTCTCGCCGCCGTGGGCGCCGACAGCGAGGAGAAGCAGGAGCTGGACCCCGCCCTGATGGCGGCGGCCACGATCGTCACCGACGTGACGGAGCAGTGCGCCGCGTTCGGCGACCTGCACCACGCGCTCGCGAGCGGTCTCGTGAAGCGCGAGGATGTGCACGCCGAGCTCGGCGAGATCGTGGCCGGCCGGAAACCGGGCCGGCGCTCGGCGGAGGAGATCATCGTCTTCGACAGCACGGGCATGGCGCTTCAGGACGTGGGAGCCGCTTCGGTCGTCCTCGACAGGGCACGGGCCGCGGGTCGCGGGATCGCGGTGGACCTCACGGCCTGACGGCTTCCGCGACGCTCGAGCTCATCCGGCGCCGATTGACCCCACGAGCCGCTGGAAGCGCGGCTCGCTCCTCAGGCTCTCGAAATCCGGATCGATGCGCGCGCGCTCCACGACATAGACGCGGCGCATCGCCGCCGCGGCTTCGAGGACGTCCAGCGCGCGCTCCGCGTCGCCGAGCAGGGCCCAAGCCGCGGCGACGTAATAGCGCGAGAACGGCTCGTCGGCGCCCACGCGCAGGCGGTCGTCGAAGGCAGAGATGGCGAGCATCAGCGCCCGGCGGGCCTCCTCGGAGCGTCCGAGGGCGAGCTGCGCGCTGCCGATTCGCGTGTGCAGCTCGATGATCGCCCGGTCCTTCAGCGTGTGGTCGACCCGCCGCAGGAAAGAGAGCTCCCGCTCGTAGGCCTCGAGCGCCTCCGCGGGCCGGCCCTGGAGCGCGCGGATCTGCCCGAGCTTCATGTAGGCGCCCACGATGAGCACGCCTTCGCGCCCCGAGAGCCCCCGCTCCTGGAGCTCGATCGCCTGCCCCGCCGCGCGCTCGGCGCGCGGAAAGTCCCGGAGCAGCGCGGAGACGTGCGCGAGCTGAAGCGCGTACCAGCCTCCCTGCGGATTCAGGGCGAGGGCCCGCTCGAAGGCGTCCACCGCGTCCCCGAACCGGCCGGTGCCGATGAAATGGGCGCGCGCCAGCGCCGCGTGCGCCGCGCCGTCCTCCGGATCGAGCTCGAGCGACCGGCGAATCGCCTCGAGACCCTTGTCCACGCGGCCGAGGTCGACGAGCGTTCCCCCGAGCTCCTTCCATGCGCGCGCGAGGCGCGGTTGAAGCGCGAGACACTTCTCGAAGCTCGCCATGGCCTTTTCGAGCAGCTCCGGCATCGCGAGGTCCGTCGCCTTCACCTCGTACGCTTCGCCGAGCGCGAGCCAGGCGCGGACATAGAGAGGGTCGAGCGCCACGGCGCGCTCGAAAAAGAGGATCGCCCGGTCGACGGACTCCCGGCTCTCGGCCCGGAGGTTGATGAGACCCTTGGAAAAGGCCTCGTACGCGTCGATCACGTGCGTTTCGTCGGGCGCCCTCGCGGCGGGCTCCGACGCGAGATGCAGGCCCGCGGCCAGCTCCGTGACGACGCGGTCCTGCAAGGAGAAGAGATCGCCCCGGCTGCCGTCCACCTTCACGGTCGTCACGACCTCGCCGGACTCGACGTCCGTCACGCGCGCCGTAATTCGCATGACGTCCCCGACCCCCTGGAAGCCGCCCGTCACGACCCGCCTCGCGCCCACCTCGCGACCGAGCCGGATCGCGAGCTCGCTCGCGCCACGCGTCGTTTCGCCGGTCAGCCGCTTCTCCACCTCGCAGACCCGCTCACAGCCGATCACGGCGAGCCCCGGCACGTTCTTCAGGTCGCCGGTGACGGTTTCCATGATCCCGGTGCCGAGCCAGTTGTCGTCGGCGTTCTGCGTGATGTTCGTGAAGGCCAGGACCGCGATCACGTTCTCCGCCGCGGGCGCGGAGGCCGAAGGTCCGCCCGTCCGCGGGGATCCGCTCGCCAGGGCCGAGAGGTCTCGCGCGACGTCGCGCATCGTCGCGGGGCGGCGCTCGCGGTCCTTCGCGAGCATCTTCAGCACGAGGGCCTCCAGCTCCCGCGGAACAGCCGGATTGAGCCGCGTCAGCGACGGCGGCTCGGCGTGGATCAACGCATCGATGATCTCGACCATGTTGGCGCCGTCGAACGGCCGGCGGCCGGCGAGAAGCTCCCAGAGCACGACGCCCAGCGAGAAGACGTCGGTGCGCGCGTCGACGTCTCGCCCGAGGGCCTGCTCGGGCGACATGTACGCGACGGTTCCAAGCACGGCGCCCGGCGCCGAGCGCGTCGGGTCCGCGCCGACCGGACTCCAGGTCTCACTGCCCGCGCCCGGCGCCGGCCGGAACGCCGCAAGGCCGAAGTCGAGGACTTTCACCCGCCCCGCTCCGTCCACCATGACATTGCCGGGCTTGACGTCACGGTGGACGACGCCGCGCGCGTGCGCGGCCGCGAGGGCGTCGGCGACCTGCAGGATGAGGTCGACGGTCTCCGGGACCGCCGGCGTGCGCTCCTTGAGAAGCGCCGAGAGCGTGCGTCCCGCGACGTACTCCATCGCGATGAAGCTCCGCCGCTGCCCCTCGCGCTCCACCGTGTCGACGTCGTACACGACCGCGATGTTCGGATGGTTGAGCTGGGAGGCGAATCGCGCCTCGCGGAGGAGGCGCCCCTCCTGGTCCTCCGCACCGCGCAGCACCTTCAGGGCGACGGGCCGCCTGAGCTTGAGGTCTTCGGCTCGGAAGACCTCCCCCATTCCGCCCTCACCGAGCCTCTCCGCGATGCGGTAGTGCGCGAGGAGCTCCCCGATCACGCCGTCATCTTAGTGCGCCGGCGCCGCCAGCCCCGTCCGCCCATAATCGGCGCCGATGCCGATCGGAGACCGCGCGGACCTGAAGGAACTTACCGCGATTTTTCTGCGCCTCGGCGCGACGGCGTTCGGCGGACCGGCGGCCCACATCTCGATGATGGAGCGCGAGGTCGTGACCCGCCGCGGCTGGATGACTCGTGAGGAATTTCTCGATCTTCTCGGAGCGACGAACCTCGCGCCGGGTCCGAACTCCACGAAGATGGCGCTGTTCATCGGCTACGCCCGCGGGGGCTGGGCGGGCTTCTTCGCCGCCGGCCTCGGCTTCATGCTGCCCGCGACGCTGATCGTGACCGCCTTCGCGTGGGCCTACGTGCGGTTCGGCTCCCTGCCCGCGTTGCCGCACTTCTTCGAAGGCATCAAGCCCGTCGTCCTCGCGCTCATCGCGCACGCGCTCGTCGGCCTCGGCCGCACCGCTGTGAAGGATAGATTCCTCCTGGCGCTCGGCCTCGCCGCTCTGGCGGCAACTTTCTTCGTCCATGAGCTCGTGCTGCTGCTCGTCGCCGGTTGTGTCTCGGCGGGGGTCATGGCGTCGGAAGATTTTCTTAGAAGGGTAAGAGGGGCAGACGCGCGCGAGCGACCGGCTGCGCGCTTGAGCGGTGCCGACACCGACGACCCTGGAGAAGGCGCCGCTGTCGCTGCGGACGTTGCCGGGCGCGGCGACGAAGCGGAGAGCGCTCCGACGCCCCCTCAACCCCTTTCAAAGAAGTCCTGTCTTTCTCTTCCTCTTTGTTTTTCTCTTTCTAAGAAATCCCTCTTCCTTCCCCTCTTCGCCCTCGGCGCTCCTCTTTCGTCTTTCTCTCTCACCAGCCTCTTTCTCTTCTTCCTCAAGACCGGCGCCGTCCTGTTCGGCAGCGGCTACGTGCTCCTCGCGTACCTGAAGGCGGATCTCGTCGAGCGCTGGCACTGGCTCACGAGCGCGCAGCTCCTCGATGCCGTCGCCGTCGGCCAGTTCACGCCCGGACCGCTGTCGTCCACCGCGACGTTCATCGGCTACGTGCTCGGCGGCCTGCCGGCCGCCGCAGTGGCGACGCTCGGCATCTTTCTCCCGGCCTTCGCCCTGGTCGCCGTCATGGGCCCGTTCGTGCCCCGGTTGCGGAGGTCGAGGCTCCTCGGCGCGTTCCTCGACGGCGTGAACGTCGCGGCGCTCGCGCTGATGGGGTTCGTCACGCTGCAGTTCGCGAATCCCGCGCTCACGAACGGCTTCACCGTCACGCTGTTTCTCGCGAGCATCGCGATCCTCGCGGCCGTGCGGATCAACGCGGCCTGGCTCGTTCTCGCGGGCGGCATTCTTGGCCTCGCGTTCGGATGAGAGGCTCCTTCTATAATCCCCTCCGCTCCGGCGCCCGCATCCGCACACCCGCGCCGCCCGCAGGAGAAAGAGAATGTACGACCTGGTCGTGATCGGCTCGGGGCCGGGCGGGTACGTGGCCGCCATCCGCGCTTCCCAGCTCGGCCTGAAGACCGCGGTCGTCGAGAAGGACGCGAAGGTCCCGAACGTGGGCCTCGGCGGCTCCTGCCTGCACCGGGGCTGCATCCCCACGAAGGCGATGCTGAAGTCGGCCTCGCTCTACGACGAGGCGAAGAACCACGCGGCCGGCTTCGGCGTCAGGACCGCCGGCGTCGAGCTCGACTTCCCGGGCGTCGCGAGGTTCCGCGACAGGGTCGTCTTCAAGGGCGCGAAGGGCGTCGAGTACCTCATGAAGAAGCACAAGGTGGACGTTCACGCTGGCTGGGGCCGGATCGTCTCGCCGCACGAGGTCGCCGTGGAGGACGGGGCAAGCGAGAGCGTGCTGGGCGCGAAGAACGTCCTGGTCGCGACGGGCTCCGTGCCCCGCGACCTGCCGTTCCTGAAGGCCGACGGGCAAAGCGTCCTGAACTCCGACCACATCCTGAAGTCGCAGTCGATCCCGAAGTCGCTCCTCGTGATCGGGTCGGGCGCGGTGGGCTCCGAGTTCGCGTCCTGCTTCTCGCGCTACGGAACGAAGACGGTCCTCGTCGAGGTTCTCCCGCGCATCCTGCCCGTGGAGGACGACGACGTCTCGAAGGAAGTCGAGCGCGTCTTCAAGAAGCGCGGCATCGAGGTGCATACGAAGACGGGCGTCGAGTCGGTCACTCCGAACGGCGACGGCACGGTCACGGTGAAGGCGAAGGGACCGGACGGAGGACCGCTGTCGTGGTCCGTCGAGAAGGTGCTTCTCGCGGTCGGCCGAAAGCCGGTGACCGAAGGACTCGGTCTCGAGGCGGTCGGCGTCGCGACGGTCCAGGGCTACGTGAAGGTCGACGCGCACCAGCGCACGAACGTGCCGGGCGTGTGGGCGATCGGAGACGTCACGCCCACGATCTGGCTCGCGCACGTCGCGTCCGCCGAAGGCATCGTGGCCGCCGAGACGATGGCCGGCCACCCGACCGTGCCCGTGAACCGCGACCAGGTGCCGGGCTGCACGTACTGCGACCCCGAGGTCGCGTCGATCGGACTCACCGAGGCGAAGGCGAAAGAGCGCGGCCATGTCGTGAGGACCGGCCGCTTCAACTTCGGCGTCCTCGCCAAGGCGGCGATGGAGCCCGCGCAGGACGGCTTCGTGAAGATCGTCTCCGACGCGAAGTACGACGAGATCCTCGGCGTCCACATCGTCGGCCCGCACGCGACCGAGCTGATCGCCGAAGGTGGTGCCCTCCTGCGCCTCGAGGCGACGACCGAAGAGATGATCCGCACGATCCACGCGCACCCGACGCTCTCGGAGGCCCTGCACGAGGCCGCGGAGGCCGTCCACGGACACAACATCCACGGTTAGAGGCGCCGCGCGCGTTGCCGCGGCGCTCGCCGCCGTCGCCCTGACGACGGCGCTCGGGCATCTCGCCGGGGCGAACCTCACGACGATCGGCTTCGTCTTCCTCGTCGTGGTCCTTCTCGCCGCGCTGAGGCTGGGCCTCCCCGCGGCGACGCTGGCGTCCCTCGCCGCGACCGCCTGCTACAACTACTTCTTCATGCCGCCCGTCGGCACGTGGACGATCGCCGCCCCCGCGAACTGGGTGGCGCTCGCGACGTTCCTCCTGGCCTCCGTCGTCGTGAGCCGGCTCGCGGCTCGCGAGAAGAGGCGCGCCGAGGACGCCGAAGCGCGCCGCACGGAGATGGAAGCTCTTTACGACCTGTCCGTCGACCTCTTCGCCGCGACGAACCGCATCGGCGCCCTCGGCGACGCGGCCGGGCGCGCCCTGCGCACGATGGGCGCGTCCGGGGGAGGGCTCGTCCTCTTTCGCGATGGCGAGCCCGAGGTCATCACGTCGCTCGGCAACGGGCTTGACGCCGCCGACCCCCTGCTCCCGGGCGTCATGCGCGCGTCCGAGCCCGCGGAGCTGCCGGCCGAGGGAGGCACGCGGGACGTCTACCTGCCCCTCGCCGTGGGCGGCAGGGCCAGCGGCGTCCTCGTCATCCGCGGCACGCGCGCCGAGAGGAACGCGCTCGCGTCCGCTGGCCGCCTCGTCGCCCTCGCGGTGGAACGCGAGAGGTTCCTCGCGGAGAGCGCGCATCTCGACGCCCTGAAGGAGAGCGACGCCCTCAAGACGTCGCTTCTGCGCGCCGTGTCCCACGACCTGAGGACGCCGATCACGTCCATCCGCCTCGGACTCGACCGGCTGAAGACGTCGCCCGGCGCGGCCGGGATCGTGGAAGACGTCGCGAGAGAGACGGAAACGCTCTCGCGGCGGATCGACAACCTCCTCGCGATGGCCCGCCTCGACGCGGGCACCTTCGTGCCGCGCCCCGAGCCCACGCCCGCCGCCGACCTCTTCCGGGCCACGCTCGAAGCCCTTCCGCTCGCCCTCGCGGGCCGCGCCGTCGACGTCTCGGTGGCGCAGGAGACGCCGGACCTCCTCGTGGATCCCGCCCTCGCCGTCGAGATCCTCGCGAACCTCCTGGAGAACGCCTCGCGAGCGGCGCCGTCCGGGGCGCTGGCCCTCGCCGCCGAGCCGAGCCCGCGGGATTCCGCGCGCGTGCGTCTCGACGTGCTCGATCGCGGCCCCGGCGTCTCGCCGGAAGTGAAGCGGGCCGCGGCGGTTGTCGCGCCCGGCGACGCCGGCCGCGCCGGGCTGGGACTCACGATCTGCCAATCGCTCGCGCGCGCGATGGGCGGCTCCGTCGCGCTCGTGGACCGCGCGGGCGGCGGGACGATCGCGCGCCTCGAGGTCCCCGCCGCCGCAACACCGGGGGATGAGGTCGCATGAGCCGCTCGCCCGCAGCCGCCCGGATTCTCGTCGTGGACGACGATCCCGCGATTCGGCGCGCGCTCGCGGCGGAGCTCGCGGCCTCTGGGTACGAGGCCCTCGAGGCCGCCGACGGCGCGGAGGCCTGCCGGCTTTTCGAGGAGACGGAGCCCGACCTCGTCCTGACCGATCTCGCGATGCCCGTCGCGGACGGCTTCGACCTCGTGAGGCGGGTGCGGCGCGCGGGAGCGACCCCCATCGTCGTCCTGTCCGTGCGGGGCAGCGAGGCGGACAAGGTCCGCGCGCTCGATCTCGGCGCGGACGACTACGTCGTCAAGCCTTTCTCCGTGCAGGAGCTCCTCGCGCGCGTGAGAGCGCAGCTTCGCCGGCACGGGGACGAGGCCACCCGGGGCGTGCTCGAGTTCCCGGGCCTTTCCATCGACCGCGAGAGGCGGCGCGTCGTCTCCGGCGGGCGCGAGGTCAAGCTCACGCCGACCGAATTCGCGATTCTCGAGCTTCTCGCGGCTCAGGCCGGCAAGCCCGTGACGATCCGCCAGATCATCGGCCGCGTCTGGCACGGCGCTCCGGGCACGAGCCCGGACGCCGTGCGCGTCCACGTGGGCTCGTTGCGCAAAAAGATCGAGCCGGACCCGGCCCGCCCGCGCTACGTCGTGACGGAGCCGTGGGTCGGCTACCGGTTCGTGGCGGAGCCTCTCGCTCCTTGAAAGCGCGCGTCAGACCGCGGCGCGCACGGGAAGCACGATCGCCGGCACGCCCTCGAACTGGAGCTTCCGCTGGATCAACATGGCCGTCTCGTTGTGGAGGAGGCGGTGGTACCAGTCCTCCTTCTTGAAGACGAGCTTCCCGCTGAACACGACCGAGCGCGGGAACTCCTGGCTCAGCTCCTTGCAGATCTCGACGACCTTTTCGACGGCTTCGGTGGCGATCGCCAGCCGGTAACCGGCGCTCAATCCCTGCGCGTGGCACCAGGCGACGTACTTCTCGAGGTTCTGCCGGGCGTCCGCCTCGAGGTGCTCCATCTCGTCGCTGCCCTTGAAGTTGCCGGAGTCGACGACGGCCACGGAAACGAAAACGAAGTTCTTGTAGTACTTCGGGAAGAGCATGTGGATGCTCAGGATCTGGTGGATCCCGTAGCCCGAGAACCGGTCCACGGTGAGGATCGCGGTCGGCAGCTTGTGATCCAGCTCCTCGAGGGCGTTCTGCGCGACCGGGACGGGTTGGACGGGCACGAGGACGTCGTCGAGGCGCTTGAGGTCCCGCTGCACGCTCTCGTAGTGCCGCCGGATGAGAAAGCAGACGAAGATCGTCGCGCCCGTCACGAGCGACGTCACCCAGCCGCCCTCGGCGAACTTCTCGTAAAGCGTGACACAGAGGATCGTCACGCACAGGACGAGCCCGGTGCCGTGGATCGCGAGCTGGCTCTTCCAGTGCGGCTCCTTGCGCTCCGTGATCCAGTGGCGCGTCATGCCGAGCTCGGTCAGCGAGAACGTGAGGAAGACGTTGATCGAGTACATGACGACGAGCATTGTGATGTTGCCACGCGTGTAGAGCAGCGCCGCGATCGCCGCGAGGCCCATCAAGAAGACGCCGTTCTGCGTGACGAGCCGGTCGGAGAGCTGCGAGAAGCGGTGCGGGACCCACGAGTCGACCGCCATGTTCCCGAGGACGCGCGGCCCGTCGAGAAAGCCCGTCTGCGCCGCGACGAAGAGAAGAGCCGCCTCCGCGACGAGGAGCGTGAGGACGAGCGCCGTCCCGACCGCCAGGCCGCCGATCTTCCAGTGCCCGAAAAGCGCGTCGAAGAGCACCCAGTTCATCGTCTTCCCCTCGTGCGCGCGCGCCCCGACGAGGAGATAGCCGAACAGGATGCCTCCCGCGGTGAAGGCCAGCGACGCCGCCATGAGGAACATCGTGTGTTTGCCGGTCTTCACGCGCGGCTCGCGCAGCATCGTGACGCCGTTCGAGACGGCCTCGATGCCGGTGTACGTTCCGCCCCCCAGCGAATAGGCCCTGAGAAGGATGAGGGCGAGCGGCCAGAAGCCGATCGTCGACTTCGCGGACCGGTAGTCGCCTGCCGCCCCGGCGAAGACGGCCGGCAGG
>JBGQDL010000044.1:0-24311 GCA_041495865.1 Thermoanaerobaculia bacterium
CCGGGCGTCCTCCCTGTCGCGAATCGCGAGATGGTGACGCTCGCGATGCGGGTCGCGCTCGCGACGGGCTGCGCGATCGAGGAGACGTCGGTTTTCGCGCGCAAGAACTACTTCTACCCGGACCTTCCGAAGGGCTACCAGATCTCGCAGTACGACAGGCCGCTCGCGAGGGGCGGCGCCGTGACCGTCCGCGCGGGCGGCTCTGTGAAGGAGGTGCGGCTCAACCGCATCCACCTCGAAGAGGATGCGGGCAAGTCGATGCACGAATTCCCGTGGGAGGACGTTCCCACGGGGGCGTCGCTCGTGGACCTGAACCGTTCCGGCACGCCCCTCATCGAGATCGTCACCGAGCCGGACCTTTCCTCGGCGGAGGAGGCACACGAGTACCTCGTCCTGCTGCGCCGCCTCGTGCGCTGGGTGGACGCCTCCGACGGCAACATGGAGGAGGGCTCCCTCCGGTGCGACGCGAACGTCTCGGTTCGAAAGAAGGGCGCGGTCGCGCTCGGCACGAAGGTCGAGATCAAGAACCTGAACTCCTTCCAACACGTGAAGAAGGCCATCGAGCACGAGATCGAACGGCAGGTGGGCGTCCTCGAAGCCGGCCGGGCGCTCGTGCAGGAGACGCGCCTCTTCGAGCCCGGAACGGGCGCGACGAAACCGATGCGGAGCAAGGAAGAGGCGATGGATTATCGCTACTTCCCCGACCCCGATCTCGGCGCCCTGGTGGTCGGCGCGGCGTGGAGGAGAGATGTCGCCGCCGCGATGCCGGAGCTTCCCGGGGCGCGGGCCGCGCGCTTCGCGCGCGATTTCGGCCTCCCGGCCGCCGACGCGGACCTCGTGTGCCTGTCGCGCCCCCTCGCGGACTTCTACGAGGCCGCCGTCGCGGCGTATCCGAAGAACCCGAAGGCGCTCGCGAACTGGCTCCTCTCGGAGCTTCTCGCGAAGATGTCCGACGCGGACCGCCATGCGGGCCGCATGCCCGTCTCTCCGGCCGCCCTCGCGGCGCTCGTTCAGCGCATCGACGACGGGACGATCTCGGGGAAGATCGCGAAGGAGCTTCTCCCCGATCTCATCGCGACAGGCCGAAAGGTGGACGACCTCGTGAAGGAGAAGGGGCTCTTGCAGATCAGCGACGAGGGCCCGATCCGGGATGCGGTCGCGAAGGTCCTCGCGGACAATCCCGCGCAGGTCGCCACGTACCGCGGCGGCAAGACGGCCACGCTCTCGTGGTTCGTCGGCCAGGTCATGAAGGCGCTCTCCGGCAAGGGCAATCCGGGCGTCGTGAACCGGCTCCTCAAAGACGCCCTCGAGAGGGACTGAACCCTGATCCAGTTCTACCGCGTCGCCAAGGAGTATCAGGGCCGCCGGGTCCTCCGCGACGTGACGTTCAAGGCGAAACGGGGCGAGTTCCTCTTCCTGACGGGACCTTCGGGGGCGGGGAAATCCACGGTGCTGAAGCTCATCTTCCACGCCGAGAAACCCACCGAGGGCCAGATCATCGTCAACGGGATGAACGTGAGCGGCATGCCGGCGTCGCGCGTCCCGGCGCTCCGCCGTGCGATGGGGATCGTCTTTCAGGACTACAAGCTCCTCCCGGCGCGGACGGTTCTCGACAACGTGACCTACGTGCAGAAATTTCTGGGCGTGCCCGCGGCCGAGCGGCGCCGCCGCGCGTACCAGACCCTGCGCCTCGTGGAGCTTCACCACCGCATGTCCGCGCTTCCCGAGGAGCTCTCCGGCGGCGAGCAGCAGCGCGTCGCCCTCGCGCGCGCGCTCGTGAACGAGCCCGTGCTCCTCGTCGCGGACGAGCCCACGGGCAACCTCGACCACCGCCTCGCGGGCGAGGTCATGAGGCTGCTGCAGGACGTCAGCGTGCGCGGCACGACGGTTCTCGTGGCGACGCACGACCAGGATCTCATCCGGGCGGCGGGGCGCCGCTGCCTGACGCTCGACCGGGGCCGCGTCGTGGAGGGCCTCGTCGAAGCGGCCCTCCCACCCCAGGCCGCGACGAAGCGGGAGGACACGGGACGCCGGGAGCCCGCCCCTTGAATCGTCCGGCGGCGCTGGCCGCGCTCGTCTCGGAGGCATTCGAGGGCCTCGTCCGGGCCCGGCGCATGACGGGCCTGTCCGTGGCCCTCATCGCGATCTCGATCGGCCTCGTCGGGTCGTTCTTCCTCGTGGCCGAGAATCTGGAGAGCGTCGTCGAGACGGTGCGCGACGAATCGGTCGTGACGGTGTTCCTCAAGTCCTCGGCGACGGAGGCCGACCGCGCCGACCTCGAGCGGCTCGCGGCGGAGACCCGGCTCGTCGCGCGGATGCGCCGCGTGTCTCCGGAGGAGGCGCGCGCCCGCTTCTCGACGTGGTGGAAGTCCCTCGGGCCGGCGGCGCGCTCCCTGCCGGGGAACCCGTTTCCGGCCTCGCTCGAGATGGAGCTCGATCCCGCGGCCGTCGCCTCCGAAGCGCTTCCGCCTTTCCTCAAGCTGCTCGCGTCCCATCGCGCCGCCGAGGAGGTTCAGTTCGACGTCGAGTGGATCCGCCGCCTGCGCGGCGCCGTCTCCCTCGCGCGGCTTTCGGGGATCGTGCTCGCGGTTCTCCTCACGCTCGGGGCGGCGTTCACGATCGCGAACGTGGTGCGGCTGACGATCCTGCTCCACCGCGACGAGATCGAGATCCTGCGTCTCGTGGGCGCCCCTGAATTCCTCATCCGCGGCCCGTTCCTGCTCGGAGGCCTCGTGCAGGGCTTCCTCGGCGCGGTCGTCGCGCTCGCGCTCCTGTGGATCGTCACGCGCGCGATCCTCGCGTGGGTCGCTGCGACGAAGAACGCGCTTCTCGGGGTCTTCGCCGTGCGCTTCCTGCCCGCGTCGGCGTGCCTGCTACTCGTCGCGTTCGGCCTCGCGGCCGGGCTTCTCGGAGGGGCTCTCGCCGTGCGCCGTGGGAACCTTCCCGGTTGAGCAGCGGGTGCAGAATCTCCGTGGATTTCATCTCGCGGAGGCCCCAATGTGCCGAAACATCAAGACGCTTTTCAACTTCGAGCCTCCAGCCACCGAGGAGGAGATCCGGGCGTCTTCCTTGCAGTTCGTGCGGAAGCTCAGCGGCTTCACGAGGCCTTCGAAGGCGAACGAAGCGGCGTTCGACCGCGCGATCGATCAAGTGGCCGAGGCCGCGCGCAAACTCATCTCATCGCTGATCACGACGGCGGACCCCAGGGACCGAGAGGTCGAAGCCAGGAGAGCGCGCGCGAGAGCGGCCGCGCGATTCGGTCAGGCCGGGTAGGTCGGCGCCTCGGTAGGCGCGTAAGATTCTCGATATCGTCAGGCTGCCGGCTGCACGTCGGTTGGCAGTGATCGTCACCCCAGCCGCGAGGACTGCACATGACTGCTCCGCCGCTCCAGGCTCACGCTGTCGTCCCGGTCTTCCGGGTTACCGATGTCGCCCGAACGATGGCTTGGTATCGGGACCTGTTGGGCTTCGAGGCCGAGCCTTTTCCGGCCGCCATCCCCCATGAGTTCGCCATCCTGCGCCGCGGCCCCGTTGAGTTCATGCTGCGCCGCAGCCGCAGCGGCCGCCCGCCCCAGGCAGAGGGTTGGGACGCTTACGTCCGGCTGGACTCCGACATCCGCGCGCTGCACGCCGCCCTTCAGCAGCAGGGACTCGTGACGCGGCGTCTTGAACGAATGCCCTACGGCGATGCCGAGTTCGAGGTCCGCGATCCCGAGGGCTACCGGCTCTGCTTCAGCCAGGTCCTCGACGATGTCGCCGATCTCCCCACCCCGTCCGAATAGAGACAGCTGCCGCCGCGCCGCTCGCCGCTGAGCCGTCTGTCGCCGGGTCCGATCCCTACGCCCCGCGGTGGCCGGCGAGGAGCGCCTCGGGCTCCTCCGGCGGCGCGGGATCGGGGGTCCGCTCTCCGAGGAGCGCGGCCCAGGGCGCGAAGCGATCGAAGCGCTCGCTCACGACCTTGATGGTGGCGGTGAGCGGCACCGCGAGGATCGCGCCCGGCACGCCCCACAGGATGCCCCAGAAGAGGAATGCGAAGAGGACGGCGAGCGGGTGGAGCCGCACGCGGCTGCCCACGATGAAGGGCGTCAGGACATTGCCCTCGAGGAACTGCACGACCGCATAGAAGATGAGGACCTTCACGGGCAGCGCCGCGTTGTTCGAGGCGAGGAGCGAGATGACGAAGGCGGGCATCGTCGAGATGATGACGCCGACGTAGGGCACGAGGACGCACACGCCCGCGAGCGGGCCGAGGACGTATCCGTAGGGTACCCTCAGGACGAGAAGGCCCGCCGTGGTGACGCAGGCCGTGATGAGGACGACGAAAAGCTCTCCCAGGACGTAGCCGGAGAGGACGCGCGCGACTCCGACGGCGAAGTCCTGGGCGGCGCGGCCGCCCTTGATGCGCAGGATCTTCGCGATGGCCCCGCCGTACTTCTCACGGTCCTTGAGCATGAAGAACGAAAGCATCGGGACGGCGGCCGTGTAGAGGAGCAGGGAGACGATGGTCTTGACCTGGAGCGCGACCTTGGAGAGCGAGTCGAATGCATCCGACTCGAGCCGCACGGAGCGCGTGGAACGATCGCCCTCGGGCAGGAGCGAGCGCGTGCGCTCTTCGAGCTGCGTGAACACGCCCTGAGCCTTCGCCGTGAAAACCCGGATCCGCGCTTCGTAGGCCGGCAGGTCCCGCGTGAAGGCCTCGATCTGGCTCATCGCGTTGACGACGAAGAAGACGACGAGCGCCGAGAGGAACACGATGACCACGAGGACGGCCAGGGAGCGCGGGAAGCGAAGCCGCTCGAGCAGCGTGACGAAGGGCTGGAGCGCGAAGGAGAGGAAGAGAGCGAAGAAGAACATGACGAACAGGACCTTTCCCGCCCAGAGAAGGCCCACCATGGCCACGGTCGCGAGCACGACGAGCGCTCGCGAGCGGAACACGCCGCCTCCCGCGGGGCCCGCCCCGGTGGAGAACGTTCCGGTGGAGAAGAGTCCGCTCGGGTTCGATTCCACGGCGGCGTCAGTCTAACGCCGCCGTGGACGGGTCCGGTATCAGGGGAACGTGACGGTCACGACGGCGCGGCGGTTGCGCGTCGCGTCCGCCGAATCGGCGTCTCCCCTGGCCTCGCTCGCGATCCGCGAGCCGTCGATGCCGTGCCGTTTCATGAGGTAGTCGCGGGCCGCGTCGGCACGGGCTCTCGAGAGCGCGGCGTGATCCCCGCCTTTCTCCTTCGGGTCGGTGGAGGCGGAGATCGTGCATGTGGCGGCGAGGTTGTTCTTCAGGCGGAGGGCGACGCCGTCGAGGATGGCCTTGGCGATGTTCGTGAGGCGGCTCTTGCCGGCGTCGAAGAGAATCTCGTCGGTCGTCGAGGTGGACGGGCGCGCCACGGGCGCGGGGGCGGCCGGCGGCTCGGCCGGAGCCGCGACCGGGGCGGGCGGCGGCGGCGGC
This sequence comes from Thermoanaerobaculia bacterium, assembly GCA_041495865.1. GTDB lineage: Bacteria > Acidobacteriota > Thermoanaerobaculia > UBA5066 > UBA5066 > Fen-183. The sequence continues at coordinate 5,444 of JBGQDL010000044.1, forward strand.
GGAACCGGCTCGGTCGCCGGCGGCGGGGCGGGCTCGGCTTCGCGGGGCAGGGCGGCGCGGGGCCGCTCACGGGCCGGAGCCGGCGGCAGGTAGGCGACCTGCACGAGGCCGCCGATGTTCAAGGGGCTGTTGCCGTATTTCGCCCAGCGGTCGATGTTCACGCTCAGGGCGCCGGAGGCGGTGAAGCCCGTTCCGCCGAACGCGAATCGCCCTCCGAGCATCACCTCGGAGAAGTCCGGGGGCTGCGTATCGCCGCCGTCGTAGTGGACGCGGTGGATCTCGCCGATCGCCTTGAAGAAGTTCGGCACCACGGGCACGGCGACGGCGATGGCGTTCGTCCAGGTGTTCGAGAGGTCATAGCCGGCGTCCCCGCTCGAGAACGGGGTGGGTGTGCCGACCTTCCCGTTGAGCTGGTAGGCCGTCTGGAACGTGACCCACTTGTAGTTGAACGAGAGGCCGAGGTCGTAGTCCGCGCGGTAGGTGCCGATCGCGTTCACGTCGTTCTTGGATTGCGTCGGGATGGAGAGTCCCCCGAACAGCGCGACCAGGATCGGATCCCTCGAGTTGAGGAGGATCTTCGTGCCGAAGCGCACCTTGTCCCCCTCGCTGTGCGTGAAGCCGCCGAAACGGAACCGCCCGTTCACCATTCCCTCCCAATCGCGGGAGGTTGCGTGGTAGCGGTTGGAGCCCGTGCTCACGGAGCCCTCCCAGTTCGGCAGGAAACCGTAGCCGACGCTGAGCCCGAACCGCTGGAGGTCGTAGCGGAGCGGGTCGTCCGAGAGCGTGGGGGCGAAGGGAACGGACGCCGCGGTCCTGTTCCACATTCCCCAGGACAGCCCGAAGGAAAAGCGCCCGGCGGGCAGCATGTCGGCGTTCGTCACCTCGAAGAGCCCCGTCTCGCCCGAGACGGTGGGAGCCATCTGTGCCGCGAGGGGAGCCGCGAGGACCAGGCACGCGATCGCGCCGAGGAGGAACCGGGTCCGCATCCGTCGCATCGAATCTCCTTATGGTCCGCCCGGCCGCGCCTGGCTCGTTCCGGCTTGAGCGGGAAAAGTGCCTCGAGTCGCTGTTCAAAAAAGGCGGAAATCGCTGTCAGATTCTAGCGCGTCCTTTGCCGGGAGGCAAACGAAGTCAAGGAGTTACGCTCAGAGGAGGGGGTTCATCTTCTCGAGGAAGCCGCGCGCCGCCGCGGGGCCCCGGAGCGTCTCGACGTTCTCGCCGAGCGTCCGGATGAGTTCGCGCACCACGTCGAGTCCGCGCCCCTTGTCGAGCTCCAGGAGCGCCGCGCGATAGGGGCGGTCGATCGTCGCATCGCCCGGCGCGCCCGCCGCGGCCTCGGCCTCCTGCTTCACCTTCGTGCAGAGGATCTGAAGACTGCGCTTTTCATCGCCCTTCGAGAGCGCCGAGAAGGCGGCGCTGTGGGTCGAGACGCTCGGGGCCGGCTGGCCGGTGGGCAGGGGAATCGAGGACGGGGCGGGCGCCGGGGACGGGCCCGCGGACCGCGCGGGCGCGCGCCCGCTGCCGATCTCGACGAGCTCGGCGGTGACCAGGCCGTAGAGCGTCTTGGCGACGTCGAACGCGGAGGTCCGAAGAGCCCGCGCGATCTCCTCGATCGACCTCAGGCCGTCGGTCCTCGTGACGACCTTCCATTCGAGGGGCGTCAACATCACCTGTCCCTCCGTGCCCTCGCGGGCCACGAGGACGGGCACCGAGTCGGTCGTGGGGATCTTCTTCGAGAGGATCTTCCACTCGTCGCTCCGGCGGGCCGCCTCGAGGAGGAGATTCGTGTTCGAGCGGCTGATCGTGCGAAATTCGCTTTCGACGCCCGGCGAGAACTGGAACGTGCCCTGGGTCCACAGCGCGAGCGCGTAGATGGCGTCTTCGCCCTCGACTTCGCCGAGCTTGGCGTGCGTGATGTGTCCGCCCCGAAGGTAGACGTAGCCCTTTTCGGAGGCACGCGTCATCGAGAACATGCCCGTCTTTCCGGAGACGGCCACGAGCTGGACGATATCGGAGAGCGGGAGCTCGCTGAGGGAGCCTTGGAACGACATCGGACGCTTTCACGATAGCAGCCCGTGCCGGATCGGCTCAACAGGCGCGTCAGCCGGCCGGGCGTCTCCTCACGGGGGGGCGAGGAGCCGTGAGCGCCCGGGGGGCCGCCGCGAAGCTCGCGCCGCGCCGGGCAGCGACGAAACCGTGGGTGAGAGCCGCGGCCGCCGCGTCGGCGGCGTCGAGGGCGAGACGCCGCCCGAGGAGGGCGGCCACCATGCGGCGCACCTGCTCCTTCTCGGCGCCGCCCGAGCCCGCCACGGCGCGCTTGATCTCGGCCGGCGTCACCTCGGCGGTGGCGATGCCCGCCTGCGCGAGGGCCAGCAGGAGGACGCCACGCGCCTCTCCGAGGGAGATGAGGCTCTGGGCGTTCACGCCGGAGAAGACGCGCTCCACGGCGGCGGCGTCGGGCCGCTGCGCGGCGATGACGGCCCCGAGCGCGCCGTGGAGGAAAGCGAGGCGCTCGGCGAAGGGGACGGTCAGGGGCGGGCGCAGGACGCCGGCGTCGATGAGGACGGGCTTCCCGGCGAAGTCCACGACGGCCCAGCCCGCCGCACGGCTGCCGGGGTCGACCCCGAGGATTCTCATCGTGTCGGCCGCGCTCTCGCGGGCGCTACTCCGTGAGGTACTTCTCGTCGATGTCGCCGTTCGACCAGACTTTCTGGACGTCCTCGTTTTCCTCGACCACCTCGAGGAGCTTCACGAGCGCGGGGCTCTTGTCGGCGACTTCGATCGTGTTCTGCGGAATCATCTGGATCTCCGCGGTGTGAATCGCGATCTTCTTCGCCTCGACCGCGGCCTTCACCGCCTCGAACGAGGCCGGATCGGTAATGATCTCAAACACGTCCGTGTCGACTGTCTTGAAGTCCTCGGCGCCCGACTCGAGCGCGAGCTCCATGAGCGCGTCTTCCTGCGCCGCGCCCTTTTCGATGGCGAGGTAGCCCTTCTTCGAGAACTGGTACGCCACGGCGCCGGCCGCCGCCATGTTGCCGCCGTACTTCGTGAGCAGGTGGCGGATCTCGGCGGTCGTGCGGTTCTTGTTGTCCGTCATCGCCTCGATGAGAATCGCGGCGCCGCCCGGCCCGTAGCCCTCGTAGAGGACCTCCTCGTACGTCACGCCCTCGAGCTCGCCCGTGCCGCGCTTGATCGCCCGGTCGATGTTGTCCGACGGCATCGAGGCCTTCTTCGCGGCGAGGACGGCGGAGCGCAGGCGCGGATTCGAGTCGACGATGCCTCCGCCCACCTTTGCGGACATCGTGATTTCCTTGATCAGCTTCGTGAAGAGGTTCCCGCGCTTGGCGTCGGCGGCGCCCTTCTTGTGCTTGATCGTGCTCCACTTACTGTGACCGGACATGAGCCACCTCTGGGGTCTTCGGGGCGCGGAGTCTAACAGGGATGCGCTTCGAGGCGGCCCTCCGGACCGGTCGGTAGGAGGCGCGCGGCGAGCCGGCGGCCCGGAGCGATTTCCCCGGGCGGCACACCGAGCCCCACGTCGAGGTAGTGGTCCGTGAGGCCGCGGTTCCCGCGCAGCGTGACGATCTCGGCGGTCGTCCCCGATGCGCGCGAGGCGAACGAACGGGCTTTCTCCTCGCCGAGACGGCGGAGCGCGCGCGTCCGCTCCGTCACGACGCGCGGCGGCAGGGGGTTCGACCGATGCCAGGCCTCGGCGTCGGTGCCCGTGCGGGGGGAGAACGGAAAGACATGAAGGGAGGCGAAGGGCAGCTCTCTGACGAAGCGCCGCGTCTCCTCGAACTCGGCGTCCGTCTCGCCGGGAAACCCGGCGATGAGGTCCGTCGCGAGGTGGAGGCGCGGATTCGCGCGTAGGGCGCGCTCCGCGAGCGCCCGGTAACGTTCGGGCACGATGCCGCGCCGCATCCGCTTGAGGACGCCGAACGAGCCGGACTGAAGCGGGAGATGCAGGTGCGGGACGACGACGCGCGAAGCGGCCGCGAGGTCGACGACGTCGGCGCCGGCCTCCATGGGCTCGAGGGACGAGAGCCGGACGCGGCAGGCGGGAGGATCGCCCTCGAGCCGCCCGAGGAGGTCCACGAGGCGCGTCCCCCGGCCGTGGCCGAAAGCCGCGAGGTGCACGCCCGCGAGAACGACCTCGGGTATGCCGGCGTCCCCGAGGCGGCGAATGGCGTCGACGACGACCTCGAGCCCCGCGCTGCGCTCGGTGCCACGCAGCGAAGGAACGATGCAGAAGGCGCACCGGCGCGCGCAGCCGTCCTGGATCTTCAGGAACGCGCGCGTCCGGTCGGGGTCGAGGAGCGCCTCCGGAGGCCGGCCCGCTTCGGGCATCGCGAAGAGCGCGGCGCGTGCCGCCATCGGAGTGGCGACGATCCGCTCGGAGAGGAGGCCGGCCGCGTGCGCGTCGAGGATCTCGGGCAGCGCGTCACGCGCGGCGAGAGGGACGACGAGGTCCACTTCCGGCATGCGGGCGAGCGAGCCGCCGTCGCGCTCGGCGAGACACCCGGAGACGACGAGCGTCGCTCGGGGGTTTTCGCGGCGGAGACGGCGCACGAGGCGGCGGCCGTCGCGCTCGGCACGATCCGTGACCGCGCAGCCGTGCACGAAGAGGACGTCCGCCGCGGCAGGCCCGGCCGCCTGCACCTCGATTCCGGCACGGCCCGCGGCGGCCGCGGCGTCGATCCGGCTGACCTTGCACCCGAGCGGCGCGCTGAAGATGCGCCGCGCGTTGGAGCGCGCGGTCCCGTTCGTTGACACGGCAGTCACCCCGTCGATAATAGATTCTTCCGGAAGGAGTTGTGCACGTGGCGGAGGCGGTCGCCCCCGCCGCCGATTTTCAGCATGAAGTTCCTGCTCATCGAATACGAGCCGCGCTATCTCGAGCGGATCCGCCAGTACCTGGCGGCTCGGACCAAGTCCGTCGAGCTCGTCATGGCGCGCGACGGCGAAGAAGGGCTCGAGCTGTACCGCAAGAGTCGCCCGGATCTCGTGCTCATCTCCTCCGTGCTTCCGAAGCTCCGTACGCCCGATGTGATCAGGGGCATGCAGGCGATGGGACCGACGCCGCCCATCCTCCTGATGATGTCGGGTTACAAGGGCCACAACAAACGCACGGACGCGCAGCGCGTGGGTGCGACGAGCATCCTCGAGAAACCGTTCTCGGAGGACGTCTTTCACGTGGAGGTCGCGATGGCGCTGGGTCTGAGGCCCGCGATCGAGATGCCGCCCTCCCCGGCGCCCCAGCCCGATCCGGGCGCGCCGCTTCTCACGGCCGACGACATCTTCTCGGAGGTCCTGACCGGGCTCGCGGACGAAGCGCCGCCCTCGAGTTCCGTCTCGCGCGAGACGCAGGCGCCGAGCCCCTCCGTCGAGAAGCTCCTCCACGACACGCTTTCGGGGCTCATGCCGCCGAAGAAGCAGGCGAGCGGGCCCTCCGCTCCCTTTCCCGTGGAGGAGCCGCCTCGTGAGAGGTCCGAACGGACCGGCGAGCGCACTGCGCGCGTGAACGTCGCCGAGGCCATGGCGAGCCTGAGCGCGCGCCCGCAGGCCGGGCCGCGCGCCGAGGGACCCGCGACCCGGAGCGGTCCCTCGGTCGACAAGCTCCTCCACGACACGCTTTCCGGGCTCATCACTCCGCAGAAGACGACCGCGCCAGCGCCAACGGCGCCCCCGAAAGGGATCTCGGACGAAGTCTCGGGCGCGACCGCGCGCGTGAAGGCGTCCGAGCTCCACCCGCCCGTCCCGCCCGCGATGCCGGGGCCCGTCGACCTGACACGTCCGGTGAGGACGCGCCCCGCGTCCTCTCCCGGCGCGTTCGGGCGTTACCAGCTCCTCGAGAAGATCGGCTCGGGCGGCATGGCCGAGGTTTTCAAGGCCCGCATGAGCGGCGAGCAGGGCTTCGAGAAGATCGTCGCGATCAAGCGCATCGTGCCTCACATGGCGACGAACGCCGAATTCGTGACGATGTTCGTGGACGAGGCGAAGCTCGCGGCCCAGCTCAACCACAACAACATCACGCACATTTACGACCTCGGGAAGGTCGACGCCTGGCACTACATCGCCATGGAGTACGTGGAGGGCAAGGACCTCCGCACGCTCCTGAGGCTCGGGAAGGAAAGGGGCTTTCCGCTGCCGGCCGAGCTCGCGCTCTTCATCACGGCGAAGATCGCGAACGCGCTCGACTACGCGCACCGCCGGCCGGCGCCGGACGGCAGCGAGCTCAACCTCGTGCATCGCGACGTCTCGCCGCAGAACATCCTCATCAGCGACGAGGGCGACATCAAGCTCTGCGACTTCGGCATCGCGAAGGCCGCGAGCAAGGTGTCGACCACGATGTCGGGCGCGCTCAAGGGGAAGCTGCAGTACATGTCGCCCGAGCAGGCCTGGGGAAAGAGGCTCGACCGGCGGAGCGACATCTTCTCCCTCGGCTCGGTGCTCTTCGAGATGCTCACGGGCGCGCCCCTCTTCGAGGGCGACACGGAAATGTCCGTCCTCGAGAGCGTGCGCGAGGGCGAGGTCGTGCCTCCCACCTCCCGCGGAGTCGAAGTGCCGAAGCGCGTGGATCAGATCGTCCTCAAGGCGCTCGCGAAGAATCCGCAGGAGCGCTACCAGAACGCATCGGAGTTCGAGAAGGACCTCCATGCGGTGCTCTACACGTACCAGCCGTCACCCGGCCCCGCGGACCTCGCGATTTACATCCACAGGCTTCTCGAGGCGCCTCAGGCGTCCGACGCCGAGATCGACGCCGCCTTCGACGCGGCCCGCGACATGGCCCGGCAGATGGCGCCGCCGGCGGCCGCTTCCGGGGTCCCTTCCAAAAAGGGGAAGGGCCTCGTCATTTCGAAGACGGGCGAGTTCCAGCGGCCGGCGGCTCCGGCGCCCGAGCCTCGCCCGGCTCCGGCGGCGCGCCGAGCGGTGGGGGAGAGCGCGTCCGCGCCCGCGCTCTTCGCCGCCGGCGAGTCCCGGAAGAGCCGCGCCGGTCTCGTGGCCGGAATCGGCATCGCAGCGGCTGTGCTCGTCGCGGGCGCCCTTTACGTCACGAAGGACCGCTGGGCGGGCGCGAAGCCGTCCGCAGCGGTGCCGCCACCGACGACGGACTCGTTGGCAGCGGCCAGTCTCTCCGCGGCGCCCGCGGTTCCCTCGCCCCTGTCACCCGCGGTCGAGCCGGTGAAGGTCGTCGACCCGAAGGCCGTGGAGGCCGAGGCGCGGCGTGTCACCGCCGAGCGTGAGAAGACGCTGCGCGACGCGGCGGCGAGGCAGGCCGGCACGGCGGGCAAGCCCGCCACCGCATCCGCACCGGCGCCGTCTCTCGTCGGGCTCGCGCCCGTGAAGCCCGCGGAGCCCCCACGCCCGGACGAGCTCCCGGTGGCGTCCCCAAAACCCGTCGAGCCGGCCGGGGAGCCGTCGATCGCGCGCGCTCCGGAGGCGCTGCCCGCCGAGCCCGTCGCCGAGCCGGCGCCGAAGCCCGCGCCGCCGCCGCCCGCCGAGGTCTCGGTACCCGACAAGCCACCGGTGATCCCGGCGGCGTCCAGCGCGTCGGTGAAGGAAGGCGATCTCGTGGGGCCCGGCGAGGGAGTCGTCGAGCCGCGGCTCGTGCGTCTCGGAACGATGAGCGCTCTCCCCAAACAGGCGCGGCAGATCAAGCGCGGAGCCGACGGGTCCATCGGAATGCCGTTCCTGATGGCTCTCGTGGACGAGCGCGGCGCCATTCGGGAGGTCCGCGTCATCAAACCTTCGAACTACAAGTTCATCGACGAGGCGGCCGTCCACGCGCTGAAGGGTGCGACAATCCTGGCCGCGACGAAGGATGGCGTGAAGGTGAAGATGTGGAAGACCTTCCCCATCGCCGTGAAGCCCTGACAGCGACGAGCCCGATTTCCGAGGAGAATGCATGAGCCTTTCCGACGACCAGAGAAAGTTCTACGAGAACACGCTCAAGGTGACGAAGGCCGAGGTAGACCAGCTCGAGGGCGACATCCAGGCCGAGCTCGCGAAGGTCAAGGAACGGCTCGCGGACCTCCAGAACGCGCAGAAGGCGGCGCGCCAGATGTACGGGGCGGCGTGCCTCAGACTTGGAATCCCGAACGACCTCGAGGAGGCCGAGGAACCCTGAGCGGACGCCTCGGTCTCCTCCCCCTCGGTCTCGCGCTCCTCGCTCCCCCGGCCCAGACCCGTCCCCCTGGCCCGCCCCGGCGCGTCGTCGCGCTCGCGCCCTCCGCGGCCGAGATCCTGTTCGCGCTCGGGGCCGCGCCGCGCGTCGTCGGCGTGTCCGATTTCGCCGCCGACCTCCCCGAGGCGGCCGGGAAGGCGCGCGTCGGAGGCTTCGCGCCGGACCTCGAGCGCGTCGTCTCCCTGGCGCCGGATCTCGTCGTCGTCTCGAAGGACGGCACGGACCGCGCCGCGTTCGCGAAGCTCGAGGCGCTGGGGCTCGCGGTCGTCGTGACGAGCGGGACGACGCTCGCCGGCGTTCTCGAGGACGTGACGCGGGTCGGACACGCGCTCGGCGAGGACGACCGCGCCCGGGCTCTCGTCGCCGCCCTCACGAAACGCATCGCCGCCGCGGAGGCCCTGGGGCGCGCCCGCCCGCGCGCGCGGGCGCTCGTCCTCATCTGGCCCGATCCGCCCGTGGCGGCGGGAGCGGGGACGTTCGTGGGCGACGTCGTGAAGCGCGCAGGGTTCGTGAACGTCGTGCCGGAATCCGCGGGCGATTGGCCCCGCGTTTCGTTCGAGACGCTCGCCGCGTGGAATCCCGATCTCGTGATTCGCCCCGAGACCCCGGAGAATACCGAAGCGTTCGCGCGCGCGTTCGACGACGCGCGCTGGCGCCTCGTCAAAGCGGTGAGCGCCGGCCGTGTCTTCTCGCTGCCGGGCGGCCTCCTCGAGCGGCCGGGCCCGCGTCTCGTCGAGGCGCTCGAGCGCCTCGCGGCGGTCAACGTGCCGTGAATCCCCGACGCCCGGCGTGGACCTGGGGTGCCGCGCTCCTCGGCGTGCTCGCCGCCGCGCTCCTCGCCTCGCTGCTTCTCGGAAGCGTCCCCCTCGCGCCGGGAGACGTGCTTCGTGCGCTTCTCGGCGGCGGCGACCCGCAGACGGTCGCCATCGTGCGCGACCTCCGGCTGCCGCGCGCGCTTCTGGCCGTGCTCGTGGGCGGAGCGCTCGCCCTCTCGGGCGCCGCGCTGCAGGCGCTGCTCGGGAACCCGCTCGCCGACCCGTATCTCCTGGGCGTGTCGGGCGGCGCCGCGTGCGGCACGCTCGTGGGCTCGCTCCTGGGCCTCGGCGCGACGGCCGGAGCGCGGGCCGGCCTCTTCGGCTCTCTCGCGCTGCCGCTCGCGGCGTTTCTCGGTGCGCTCGCGGCGGTCCTCGTCGTGGGTCTCGGCGCCTCGGCGGGGGGCCGGCTGGACCGGGGGCGCCTTCTTCTCTCGGGCGTCGTCGTGAACGCGCTCGCTTCGGCCGTGCTCCTCTTCCTGCTCTCTTTCGGCGACGCGTCCCGCTCGCGGACGTTCGTCTTCTGGATGCTCGGCTCGCTTTCGGGGGCGACGGAAGGCGCGGTCCTCGCGCTTTCGGTCTACACGGCGCTCGGCCTCGCGCTCCTCCTGCCGCTCGCTCGCGCGTTCGACGCGCTGGCGCTCGGGGAGGAGACCGCCACGACGCTCGGGATCCGCGTCGAGACGGCCAAGCGCACCGCTTATCTCGCGGCGTCGCTCCTCGCGGCCGCGGCCGTCGCCTACGCCGGAATCATCGGGTTCGTGGGGCTTCTCGTGCCGCACGCCGTGCGCCGCGTCACGCGCTCGCACCGCGGGCTCCTCCTCCTTTCCTTTCTCGGAGGCGCGGTCCTCCTTGTCGTGTCCGACGCCGCCGCGCGCACGCTCTTCGCTCCCGCGGAGATCTCGGTGGGCGCCATCACGGCCCTCCTCGGGGCGCCGGCGTTCCTCCTCCTCCTGAGGTCGCGGCCATGACGGCGCCGCTCGCCGCCGAGGGGCTCGCCGCGGGCTACGGGGCGCGCGCCGTGCTGGCGGACGTCACACGCTCGTTTCCCGCGGGCCGCGTCACCGCGCTGCTCGGCGAAAACGGCGCGGGGAAATCGACTCTGCTGAAGGCGCTCGCGGGCATCGTGCCCGCGTGGCGCGGAAGCGTCCTGTTGGGCGGGCGCGCCCTCTCCGGGATTCCGCGCCGCGAGGCGGCGAGGGCCCTCGGCTACCTCCCGCAGGGTTTCGAGCCGCTCTTCCCCATCCTCGCTCGGGATCTCGTCCTCCTGGGCCGAACCCCGTGGCGCACGGCGTTCGGCGCGCCCTCGGCGCGGGACCGCGCGGCCGTCGAAGCCGCGCTCTCCGAGATGGACGCCGGCGCGCTCGCGAACACGGACCTCGGCGCGATGAGCGGGGGCGAGCGGCAGCGCGTCCTTCTCGCACGCGTCCTGGCCGGCGAGCCCGGAGTCCTCCTCCTCGACGAGCCGGCCGCGAACCTCGATCCGCGCCACCGCTTCCTCGTCATCGACGCGATGCGGCGGCGCGCGGAGGCGGGCGGCGCGGTCGTCTTCTCCACGCATGAGCTGGACGTCGCCACGGCCGGCGCGGATGACGCCGTGCTCCTTTCAGGCGGGCGCCTGCTCGCGGCGGGTCCGGTCGCGGACACGCTCACCGAGTCCCTGCTGTCGGCGCTCTTCGGAGTCGCGGCGAGCGTCACGCCCGGCACCGGAGGACGGCCCCTCGTTTCCCTCGGCCCGGCGCGAGCGCGCTAAGATCCTCCGTTCACGCCATGTGGTTCCGGAAGGACAAGGCTCCGCGCGTTCCGCGAGACCCGAAGACGAGCACGTCGCTGGGCGAGGGCCTCTTCTTGAAGTGCGACGGGTGCCGCGAGGCGCTCTACCTGAAGGAGGTCGAACGCAACCTCCGCGTGTGCCCGAAGTGCGGCTTCCATTTTCGGCTTCCGGCGGTCGAGCGCCTGCGCCTTCTGCTCGGGGACGCGGGCGGGCAGCCCCTCTTCACCGACGTCAGGCCCACCGATCCGCTGAAGTTCAAGGACAGCAAACGCTACCGCGACCGCCTGAAGGATTCCGAGGCCAAGACGGGACGGCCGGACGCGATCGTCGCGGCGAAGGGCATGATCGAGGACGTACCCGCGATCGTCGCGATTCTCGACTACGCGTTCATGGGCGGCTCGATGGGTTCGGCCGTGGGCGAGGTCCTGACGCGCGCGGCCGAGCAGGCGCTCCTCGAACGGACGCCGCTCGTGATCGTGACGGCGTCGGGCGGAGCGCGCATGCAGGAGGGAATCCTCTCCCTCATGCAGATGGGCAAGATCTCGGCGGCGCTCGGCCGCCTCGGCGCCGCGCGCGTGCCGTACGTCGCGATCCTCACGGACCCGACCACGGGCGGCGTCACGGCCTCTTTCGCGATGCTCGGAGACGTGACGATGGCCGAGCCGAAGGCGCTCATCGGCTTCGCGGGCCCGCGCGTCATCGAACAGACGATCCGTCAGACGCTGCCCGAGGGCTTCCAGCGGGCCGAGTTCCTGCAGGAGCACGGCTTCGTGGACCTCGTGGTGCATCGCGCCGAGATGCGCGCGTCGGTCGCGCGCGTGTTGAGGCTGCTGAGTCCAGCCCCATCGTGACGAGGAAACGAGAGAGAGATATTCTGATATGCGGCGGCTGCTGAAGCAGCCGCCGATAGATGAACAATCGACGGGCCTTCAATGGCTCGAAGAGCTCGGTCCGCAGCGGATGCGCCCAGGCCTCAGCCGGACGCGTACCCTCTTAGCCTCTCTAGGAAATCCCCAATCTTCCTTTCGATCGATACTGATCGGCGGGACAAACGGCAAGGGCTCGACCGCTGCGTTCATCTCCGCGATCCTCACGGCCGCGGGCGTCCCCTGCGGGCTCTACACGTCGCCTCACCTCATCTCCGTGATGGAGCGCGTACGGCTCTCGGACCGCGATGTCTCCGCCGCCGCGCTCGATGAAGTCCTCCGGCTCATCGCCGCGGTCGCGGCGCCAGGCCTCCGGTGCCCCACGTACTTCGAGGCGCTCACGGTCGCGGCCTTCGAGCTCTTCCGCCGCGCGCGCGTCGCGGTCGCCGTGGTGGAAGTGGGGATCGGCGGGCGGCTCGACGCGACGAACATCCTCGAGCCCGACGTCTCGGTCGTCACGAACGTCGCGGCGGACCATCTCGACATCCTCGGCCCTGCGGTCGAGGACGTCGCGCGCGAGAAGGCGGGGATCTTCCGCAGCGGCCAGCCCGCGCTCCTCGGAGCGACGGGTACCGCCGAGAGCCCGCGCGCCGTCCTGCATGCCGAGGCGCGGAGGATCGGGGCGCGCGTGCTGGAGATTCCTCCGGTCGAGGTCCTGGACGCCGCCTTCCCGCTCCCGGGCGCACACCAGAAGCAGAACCTCGCGCTCGCGCTCGCGGCCGCGCGTGCCGTGGCGCCGCTCGACGAGGCGGCCGTGGCACGCGGCCTCGCGGCCGTGCGCTGGCCCGGCCGGCTCCAGACGTTCGAATGCCCCGGCGCGAGGCCCGTGCTTCTCGACGGCGCGCACAACCCGTCGGGCGCCGCCGCGCTCGCCGCACATCTCGATGCAGTCGGCCTCTCTGGCCGCGTCGACCTTCTCTTCGGCGGCATGGCCGACAAGGACCTGCCCGGTGTCTTCGCGCCCCTCGCCGCGCGAGCGCGCCGCATCGTCCTGGTCGCTCCGGCTTCACCACGGGCCGAGACGCCGGAGGCCCTGCGGGTCCGCGTCGGACGGCCGGAACTCGAGACGGCGCCCTCCGTCGCTGAGGGGCTCGCGCGGCTCGAAGAGGCGGAGAGCGACGGACCGGTTCTCGTCGCAGGGTCTCTCTATCTCGTCGGCGAGGTGCTGCGGCTAAGATCGCGCGCGTGACGCCGCCTTCTCCCGTCGTGGCTCTCGTCCCCACTCTCACCAAGAAGGACCTCGAGGCCCAGGAGGACTCGCGGCTCGCCATCTACGCGTCGCGCGCGGCGCGCGCCGCGCGTCGGTATCCGGTGGCCGAGGAAGGGAAAACGTACGACTACAGGACGGAGTACCAGCGCGACCGCGACCGGATCATCCACTCGCGCGCCTTCCGCCGCCTCAAGCACAAAACGCAGGTCTTCATCCCGTTCGAGGGCGACCACTACCGGACGCGTCTCACGCACACGCTCGAGGTCACGCAGATCGCGCGCACGATGGCGCGGGCGCTCGCGCTCAACGAGGACCTCGCCGAGGCCTGCGCGCTCGGCCACGACCTCGGCCACACCCCGTTCGGGCATTCGGGCGAAAAGGTCCTGAACCGCATCCTCGCGGGCGGCGAGCCGTCGATCCCGATCGAGCCGAAGGTCGCGGCGCAGGTCGGAGCGTTCAAGCACAACTACCAGTCCGTGCGCGTCGTCGACGTCCTCGAGAAGCGCTACGAGCACCCCGGCCTCAACCTCACGAACGACACGCGCGAGGGCATCCTCAAGCACACGAACTGGCGCCGCGATTTTCCGTTCCCCGACCTGGATGCCGAGGGTCTGAACCTCTCGTCCGGCGGCCATCTCGAGTGCCAGGCCGTGGGGTGGGCCGACGAGTTCGCGCAGCAAGCGCACGACCTCGAGGACGGGCTCAAGCTCGTGGACTTCGGAAAAGTGCTCGCGCTGCCCGTGGCGCGCGCCGTCGTGGAAGCGCTCGGGCCCGCCTACACGGCCACGGCGGACAGCACCGTGCGCCACGCCATGCTCATCCGCGGCATGATCCACCTCCTCGTCACGGACCTCATCACGGCCTCGCGTGTCGCGATCGGAAAGTGGCTCGACGCGAAGAAGATCGCGACGTCCGACGACTTCTACGCCCAGCGCCGCAAGCTCCCCGGCTCCCTCGTGGCCCCGTCGAAGGCGGGCGAGCGCTTTTATCAGGAGCTCAAGGAATTCATCTACCAGAACGTCATCCACAGCTACCGCGTCGCGCAGCACGACGGGCGCGCGCAGCTCGTCGTCACGACGCTGTTTTCGGCCTGGTACAGGAACCCGCGTCTCCTGCCGGACTACGTGCTCCTGCGCTACCGCGATCTCGCGGGCGTCACCTACCTGCGCGACGTCCCGCTCAAGCGCCTCGACACCGAGATCGCGTCGAACTACACGAGAAAGCCGCTCTTTTTGCGCTCGATCGCGGACCACCTCGCCGGCATGACCGACAGCTACGCCCTGTCCGAGTACGACTCGATGGTCTCGGCGTACCCGCACCGGAGCCCCGGGGCGCCGTAGCGCAAAGCGAACGGTCCTCGTGAGGTGGCTCGGCGGGCCTACACTTCCATGAGATGGAAAGGGCCAATCGGGTCGCCATTGGGCTCGTTCTTGCCTGGTTTGTCTCTCTGTCTCGTCCCGCGTCGGCGGGCGTCTTCTGGAAGACGGTGCCGGCAGAAGGTCCGCCGTCGCAAAACGTCGGACTCGTCCTCGGAAACGACAGCCGGACGCTCGCGTTCGCCGGGTCCGGGGTGTACGAATTCGACGGGTTCTCATGGCATCGCATCCACCTGTTCACCGACTCCGGCACGGAAACGACACGGCCGGCCGGCCAGCCGTTTTCCCGTGCAGGCTCGTTCTTCGTGCTCGACCGCACGGACCAGTCGCGCACCCGGCTCCTGAGGCTCGAAGGCGACACGTGGAAGAGACTCTTCGAGTCGGGCCCGATCGACACCTTCGCCATCGGAGCGACGAGGCTGTCTTTCGCGAAGGGCGGGTTCGACGCCTTCTGTCGTTCGACGGTTTGCACCGATCCGGACTCAGAAGGAATCAGGATCTTCTCGGTCGCGCTCGGCGACGGGAGCATTCGCGAGGAAGCGAAGAGCCCCGCGTGCACGGGCGAGCTGGACGCTGCGGGGGACGTGCTCTATCTCAGAGCGCGGTCCGCAGGGTGCGCGGGCCCCAGCGCACGGACGCAGCTCTCGAAGGTCTCGGACTACGGCGACGCCTCGATTCCGCTCTACCGGCTGGACGGCGATCATTGGACGCAGCTGCCCCGTCTCGAGGAGCCATCCTACGGGCTGTTCACGACCGATCACGATCTCTGGACGATCGCTTCGGCTTCCTCGTCCGACCGACAGATCCGGCGGCTGACGCCTGCGGGTCTGACGCCTCCCGTCCTCCTCCCGCGCGCGGGCTTTTCGTCGGATATCGCGTTTACGGAGTGGAACGGCGAAGTCCTGTACCTGCCGGGGTTCCGCGACAACCGCGCCTTCCGTCTTCGCGCCGGCGCCTTCGAGCCCCTCGCTCAGCCCTTCGCCGAGGCTGTCTACGCCGTCGCAGGGAGCCGCCTCTTCGCTTCCGGCACGGGCTCGGACCTGCATCTCTACAACGGAACGAGCTGGGACGTGACGCCGGGCATCGAGGGATCGCCGGGAGAGGTGGACGCCTTTCTCGTCGGGGACCCGGCGTTCTTTGCTGTTCGCGGCGCCGAGATCTGGCGACGGGACGGAGCGGCCTGGATCCGGCTTCCGCGGCCGCCCCTCGTGAACAACGTTCCGCGCGGCTTCGTATTTCAGAACCGGCCGATCCTCGTGAACGGCTCGCGGTTGCTCGCTTTCGACGGCTCTGCATGGACGGACCTCGGACCTTTCCAGGCCGACGTGTTTTTCACGTCCTTCGCCCCCGTCCCTCCCACGCTCGTGACACCGAACGAGTTCTGGATCTCGGCCCAGGTGGACACGCTGCTCCGCTATCGCGACGGCGTCTTGACGACCTTTCACAATTCCTCGTTCGCGAGCCCCCCGCCCGGCGGGCCGTTCGAGAACCGTCCGACGGCCCACATCCGTGAGATGGGCGGCGCAATCGTGGTCTTCGGCACGTCCGGCGATGCCTACCGGATCTCCGAGGATGGCTCCGGGGATCAAACCCTCGTTCCCGCCTTCCCCGAGCTGACGGACTTTCGGCCGCTGGACGGCGCGGCGATCGACGGTCGGATTTTTCTCTCCGTGCAGCAGAAGGTCGCGACCGCGTCCCCGCCGGCCGCCCTTATCGAGCTGACCTCGCCCGGGACCCGGACGGTGATCGCGGACCGCGATTACCAGCGCGGGCTCGGGAAGAAGCAGAACGAGGACTTCCTGGCCGCGTTCTCAGGGACGTTGCTCGTGGGCGGGCTGTCGTTCACGGATGCGGGCCCGCTCGCGCAGCGCGCCGATCAGGCCACGTTCTCCGTGGACCCCAGCGGACGCTTCGCGACGTCCACGTCCTTCGACGCATTCGCGCGCCGCGACCGACTGCTCCTGCCGACTCTCCGCGTCCGGAAGGAGATCGCGGCCTCCGTCGATACGATCGGCGCCTCAGGGCGTCGGTACCGGACGACGCTCGTCCTCGCGAATTTTTCGCCCTCGCGGGCGTGCGTCGCACACGTGCTGCCGGGCGCGGCGTCCTCGCCGGCGCTCGACGTGCCGCTCGCGCCGGGCCGGCAGGTGCGTCTCGAGGATCCCGTGCCGGGCTTCGTCGGGCCGCTGTCCATCGAGTTCGAAGGCCTCGAGGAAGACCGCGACGCGTTCGCGGCCGTGCGTGTCTGGAACGCGGCGGACGGCGGGACCGCGGGGGCGACGCTCATGGGCCGCGATTCGGGCAACTCCACGGGCTGGACTCCGCTTCTCCCTCCCGAGGCACGGGCCGGCTCCCGCCTGCACCTCGCGACTTCGGCCGCGGCCGACGGACCGGGACAGGACCAGAGCGCGACGGACTACTCAACCGATCCGCCCTCTCCGCTCCCCGTGCCGTCGGGAACCCTCGCGCAGGTCGATCCCACCGCCTCGAACCTCCGCGAGGTCCTCTACGTTCCGTCTCCCTTTCGCGTGCCAACCGACGACCTCCTCGGCTATTGCGTGAGGAACGATCCCGGTGTGGAAGACATCACGATCGTGAGCGCGGAAGCGCCGGGCACGATCCCGACGCAGCTCGTGAGGTTCCTGCCCGCGGCCGTGTCGGTCACGTCCGCGTACGCGACCTACCGGACGGAGTTGTCGCTGGGCCGCGCCGCGTTCATATCCAATCCGCCGATAAAGGCGACGTACACCGTCGCGTGGCGGCCTGTCGGGTCGACGGACGTTTTCTCCTTCTCCGTGGCCCTCGACGAGGGCGAGGTCCTGCACGTTCCCGACGCCATCGCGTGGGTCGGGGCGAACGGGGCTTCCATCCCGCCCGGAAACGTCGAGGGCACGCTCTCGTTTTCCAGCGACGGCCCGGAAGGTGCGTCCGCGCTTCTCGTGAGCGCGGTCATCCTCGCGAAACCGATCGGATCCTCGGCCGAGTACGGGACGGCCGTTCCGGCCTTCGCAGAGGGCCGGTGGGCCCGTGCGCGCGCGGTCGTGCCCGGGCTGCTCGAGTCGGACGCCTTCCGCTCGAACGTCGCCGTCGCGAACGCGGAGTCGGCGGGCGGCCCAGGCACGACCCTCGCGATCTCCTTCCGGGCTTCGGACGGCTCGTCCCTCGGGTCGCTGTCGGCCGTTACGCTCCAGCCCGGCGAGCGGCGGCAGCTCAACCGGCCGCTCGCGGGGAGCGCCGCCGCCGCGGGGGGCGCGTATGCCGTCGTGACGCGCGTCGCCGGCGAGGGGCGGTTCGTCGCCTACGGCGTCGTGAACGACAATGCGACCGGGAGCGGCTCTCTCTTCGAGATGACGCGGGCGGAATGAACGGCCCTTGATAGGATCGTCGTTCCTGGAGGATCCATGTCGACGACAGCCGTCCGCCCCGCCTCCCTCCTGAACCGGTCCCTCGCCGAGGTCGATCCCGAGATCGCCCGCATCATCGCGGCCGAGACCGCCCGGCAGAACGACGGGATCGAGCTGATCGCGTCCGAGAACTTCACGTCGCGCGCCGTCATGGAGGCCGTCGGCTCGGTTCTCACGAACAAGTACGCCGAGGGCTATCCCGGCAAAAGGTACTACGGCGGCTGCGAGTTCGTGGACCAGGCCGAGTCCCTCGTCATCGCCCGCGCGAAGGCGCTCTTTTCGCCAGGCAATCCCGATGCGATCCACGTCAACGCCCAGCCGCACGCCGGCTCCCAGGCCAACGCGGCCGTCTACATGGCCTGCCTGAAACCCGGCGACACGCTCCTCGGCATGTCGCTCGCGCACGGCGGCCACCTGACCCACGGCCACCCGCTCAACGTCTCCGGAAAGCTCTACCGCGTCGTGGCCTACGGCGTCAGGAAGGACACGGAGGTCATCGACTTCGACGAGCTTCGCGCCATTGCCGAGCGCGAGAAGCCGAAGCTCATCATCGCGGGCGCATCGGCGTACCCGCGCACGCTCGACTTCCCGAAGTTCCGCGAGATCGCCGATTCCGTCGGCGCGCTCCTCATGGTCGACATGGCGCACATCGCGGGGCTCGTGGCGACAGGCCTGCACCCTTCGCCCGTCGGCCGCGCACACTTCGTGACGACGACGACGCACAAGACGCTGCGCGGGCCGCGCGCGGGGCTCATCCTCTGCGTGCCCGAGTGGGCCAAGGAGGTCGACAGGGCCGTTTTCCCGGGCCAGCAGGGCGGCCCGCTCGAGCACGTCATCGCGGCCAAGGCCGTAGCGCTGAAGGAAGCGATGGAGCCGGAGTTCGCCAGGTACCAGAAGCAGGTCGTCCAGAACACCCGCGTCCTTGCGGAGGCCGTGGCCGCGAAGGGCTTCCGGATCGTCTCCGGCGGGACCGACAACCACCTCTTCCTCGTCGACGTCGGAAAGAAAGGGCTGACGGGGAAGGTCTGCGAGAAGGCGCTCGACGCCGCGGGGATCACCGTGAACAAGAACACGATTCCCTTCGACCCGAATCCGCCTCTCGTCACGTCGGGCCTCCGCATCGGGACGCCGGCCGTCACGACGCGCGGCATGGGCGAGGCCGAGATGAAGACCATCGC
>JBGQDL010000045.1:0-24196 GCA_041495865.1 Thermoanaerobaculia bacterium
CGCAGGATCGACGACAAGCAGATCCAGCTCAAGCGCCAGAACAGGATCTTTTTCCAGATCAGCGGCGCGGGGCACGAGGCGGTCCAGACGGCGATCGCGCTCCACATGCGGAAGGGCTCGGACTGGCTCTTCCCGTATTACCGCGACCGCGCGATCTGCCTCGGTCTCGGCGTGACGCCGCTCGAGATGTTTCTGCAGGCGGTGGGAGCGGCCGACGACCCCGCGTCGGCGGGGCGACAGATGCCTTCGCACTGGGGCGCGCCCAGGCTACGTATCTTCACGACCTCCTCGCCGACGGCGACCGAGTGCCTGCCGGGTGTCGGCGCCGCCGAAGCCGGCCGTTTTCTGCAGCGTGAGGAGGCGTCCGACCTCGGTGGCGCCGTCGCGCGCGCGGAGCAGGACGAGGTCGTGGTCGCCACGATCGGCGAGGGCTCCACCTCGGAAGGCGAGTTCTGGGAAGCGCTGAGCTCGGCCTGCACGCTCCGGCTCCCCGTCGTCTTCGTGGTGGAGGACAACGGCTACGCGATCTCGGTTCCGGTCGAGGTGAACACGCCCGGCGGCTCCATCTCGAAGCTCGTGCGCTCTTATCCCGGCCTCTTCGTGGCCGAGACGGACGGCTGCGACTTTCTCGCCTCGTACGACGCGCTGAAGTACGCGTTCGCTTACGCGCGCGACCGGAAGGGGCCGTCCCTCGTGCACGCGCACGTCGTCCGTCCGTATTCGCACTCGCTCTCCGACGACGAGAGGCTCTACCGGACCGAGGCGGAACGGAAGAAGGACGCGAACCGGGACCCGCTCGAGGTCTTTGCGGCCTTTCTCGCGGACGAGCGACTCGCCACGAGCGAGGATCTCGCCGCGCTGCGCGCGGACGTCGACGCCGAGGTGAACGCCGCCGCGGACGAGGCCCTCACCCGGCCCCAGCCCGTGCCCGAAACCGTCCTCGCGCACATCGTGTCTTCCGACGTCGACCCGACGTCGGCCGCGTTCGACACGGAGGATTCACCCGCGTTCTCCGGCTCGCCGACGACGATGGTCGACCTCATCAACTCCGCCCTCCGCGACGAGATGGCCCGCGACGCCCGCATCGCCCTCTGGGGCGAGGACGTGGCCGACGCGAGCCGCCCTGACGTGCTCGACGAGTGCAAGGGAAAGGGCGGCGTCTTCAAGGTGACGGCGGGGCTCCAGAAGGCCTACGGGCCCGCGCGGGTCTTCAACTCCCCGCTCGCCGAGGCGGGCATCGTGGGCCGCGCGCTCGGCTGGGCCGCGCGCGGCCTCAAGCCCGTCGTGGAGGTCCAGTTCTTCGACTACATCTGGCCCGCGATGCTCCAGATCCGCGACGAGCTCGCCACGGTGCGCTGGCGCTCGGGCGGGGCCTTCCGCGCTCCCGTCGTCATCCGCGTCGCGATCGGCGGCTATCTCACCGGCGGCGGGCCCTATCACTCGCAGTCGGGCGAGGTGACGTTCACGCACATTCCGGGCCTCCGCGTCGTGATGCCGTCGAACGCCCTCGACGCGAACGGCCTGCTTCGGACCGCGATCCGCTGCGACGACCCCGTCCTCTTCCTCGAGCACAAGCACCTCTACCGGCAGACGCACAACAAGGGCCGCTATCCGGGGCCGGATTTCATGATTCCCTTCGGCAAGGCGCGCACCGTGCGGCCCGGGACGGCCGCCACGATCGTGACGTACGGGGCCACGGTTTTTCGCAGCGCGGTGGCCGCGGCCCGGCTCTCGGAGGAGGACGGCCGTGAGGCGGAGATTCTCGACCTGCGCTCCCTCGCGCCGTACGACTTCACGGCCGTGGCCGAAAGCGTCAAGAAAACGAACCGGCTTCTCGTCGTGCACGAGGACTGGCAGACGCACGGCTTCGGCGCCGAGATCGCCGCGCGCGCCGCCGACGAGCTCTTCGCGTGGCTCGACGCCCCCGTGCGGCGCGTCGCCGCGAAGGACGTGTTCTGCGGTTACGCGCCGCAGCTCGAGGACGCCACGCTCCCCCAGAGCGACGACATCCTCGCGGCGCTGCGGTCGCTCATCGCGTATTGAGGGGACTGAAGAGAACGCGGAATTTTCTACTGAAGACGGCGGCGGGATTCGCGCTCCCTGCGCCTGCTTTGGCGGAGTGAAGGCACGGGTGGATTTTCTTAGATTGGTGAATGGGCGCACAGCGCTCGATCAGCGCTTTGGCAGCACGCTCGGCGAGACCCCACTCACCCCTTCTAAGAAAACTGCTACGGTTCCGATGCGATGAGAAAGCAGGCGCAGCTCCTGAGCGTGGTTCTCGGAGCAATGTTGTTTTCCCTTTGTTTCCTCTTCGGCGCCGTCGCGGTGGACCCCCTGCCCGTCTACCGCTCGGTCCAGGAGACGCGTCTGTCTTTCGCGCGCGCGCGGCGGGAGACTTTCGCGGCCGACGACGGGACGACGCTCTCGGCGTTCATACTCGGACCTCTGTCGGCGGAGCGGCCGGTCGTTCTGCTGCACGGCCTCGGGGCCGACGCGACGTACTGGACGGACGCCGCGCTCTTCCTCGCCCGACGCGGCCGGACGGTGATCCTGCCCGACGCACCGGGCTCGGGCCGGAGCGAGCCGCCGCGGGACCCGAAAGGCTACGGACTCGTAGGTCGCGTGGCGGCGCTGGATTCGCTCGCGCGCGCTCTCGCGCTCGATCACTCCGATCTCGTCGGCCACTCTCTCGGCGGCTGGACGGCGGGCTCGTACGCGCTGTCGTTCCCCTGGAAGGTGGGCCGGCTCGTCCTCGTGGACGCTGCGGGCCTCTCCCTTCCGGAAGACGCCGAAGCCGAGCGCGCCCGGGTCGTGCCGAGGGACAGGGCGGGTGCCCGACGCATTTTCGATCTCCTTTTCTTCCGCAAGCCCGCGCCCTCCTTGGGATTCGTTCTCGACGCCTTCGGCCGGAACTACGGCGGCGGTCCTGCGGCCGCCACGGTCGCTCACCTCGCCGAGGCCGACGGCCTCGGCCCGCGCCTCGCCGAGCTGCCGGGAGGCACGACCCTGATCTGGGGCGCTCGCGAGACGCTCTTTCCGGTCGCAATCGCCCGCGCGGCGGCCGCGAAGATGCGCGACGCGCGCCTCGTCGTCCTCGCCGGCGCCGGACACGACGGACCGCTCGAGACGCCCGGCGCGTTCCACGAGGCGCTTCTCTCAGCCCTCGAGCCGGCTGCAGCCGGCGGCGACGAAAGAACCGTCGTCCGATGAACGAGGCGGCCGGTGCGCGGACGCTTTCACCCCCGACGGGTCCCTTCTCCCTTTCGCCCCGGGCGTTCCGCGCGCTTCTCCTGGCTCTCGGCTTCGTGGCGCCTCTCCCGTTCCTCGCCGACGTGGCGAGGCGTCCGCTGGAGCTGGTTCCGTGCGGGCCGCCTCCTTTGGGTTGCCGGCTGGGCGACCCCGCGATCGCGACCTCCGTCCTGGCGAGGGCCTGGAGCCGGTTCGAGCGCGGCGAGGCTTGGAACCGTGACGACCGCGTTTTCGCGCCCTATCCCGATTCCTGGGGGCTTTCCGAGGGATACCTCGCCGAGGCGATCGTCGGCTACCCGTGGACGCGGCTCATGCGTTCGCCCGCCGCCGGATACAACGTGCCCTACGCGCTCGCGTGCATGCTCGCCTTCTGGTCGTCAGGAGCACTTTTTCTGCGCCTCGCCGGGCCGGGCTGGCCAGCCCTGCTCGGGGCGTTTCTCTTCGCCTGGTCACCGGGAAGGCTCAACGGCATCGGCGTTCTCACCGTCCTCTGGGCGGGTCTCGTGCCGCTGGCGATCGCCTTCGGCCTCGACGTCCTGAGACGCGGCCGGTGGCGCGACGCGCTGTTGTTTGGCGCGACCTGGCTCGCCGTCGGGATGGGAAGCCTCTACGGTCTCCTCATGGGATCGCTCACGGCTGGCCTCGTGCTGGCGCCGTGCGGCCTCCTTCGACCCGAGCGCCGCCGCCGGATTCCCCTTCTCCTCGCGGCGGGCGCCGCCGCCGCGCTTCCGCTCGTGATCCTGCACCGTCCGCTCTTCGACCTCGGCCGCGATTTCGACGTGAAGATCTCGATGCGCACGTTCACGGGGCAGTCCGCCGATCTCGCGTCTCTGCTTCACCACTCCGGGTTCTCCGTCCCTCTCAAGGCCGGCTTCGACAGGCTCCTTCCGGGCTTTCCACCGGGTGCTCCCGGGTTTTTCCCCGGGCTGACGGCCCTCGGCGCGGCAGGGCTCCGGCTTCTCCTGCCCCGGTTCCAACGTCCGTCTCCGCGGAGGCTCGAGCCCGCTTCGCCCGAGACCGACCTCGGCCTCTGGGCGGGCCTCGCGGCCGTGACGTTCCTCTTCGCCCTCGGCCCCACGGTTCACCTTCTCGGCCGGCCCCTTTTTCCAGGTCCCTGGCGCCTCCTCACCGGGGTTCCCGTCTTCTCCTCGATGCGCGGCCTTTTCCGATGGGACCAATGGTTCTTCCTCGCAGTCGCGGCCTGTGTCGTTCTTTCCCTCGCGGCCTCGGCGCGGCACTTCCGTTCGTCTCTCCCCGGGAAGTGCCTCGTCGCCGCCTTCGTTTTCCTGCTCGCTCTCGACCTCTGGCCGCGGCCGATCGTCGCCTCGGCGCTTCCCGGACCCTCGCCGTTTCAGGACAGGCTCGTGTCGCTCGACCGCGATGCCGTCGTCGCCGTGTACCCCTTCGAGCGCACCACGTCCGAACGCGCATGGGTCGAGCAAATCTTCCACGGGCGCCGTGTTCTCAACGGGTTCCAGTCCTTCCCGCCCCCCATTCACCTCTGGCTCGACGACGTCAGCCGGACGCGGCCCGCGGCCGAGACGCTCGCGATCTACCGCGAGCTGGGCGCCGAGGCGATCGACGTCGATCTCGCCTCCGTGCCTCCCGGCCGCCGCCGGGACACTCTGGATGCGTGCGCGGCCATGCTGGCGCGCGGAGACGTCAGGCACGTGGAGCGCGCCGGCCGCATCCTGCTCCTTCCGCCACCTCTTTCCCCTCTTCTCGTCGACCCCCTCGCCCTCCGACAGGTGCAGTTCGACGGTCAGGTGGCCGTGCGGGAGGGCGTTCCCGGGCGGCTGATGTTCCGCCTGCGGTCGGGCACCCTTCCCGTTCGGATCGATGCCGGTTCCGACTCCGTCGCCAGCGTCCTTCGCATTCCGCTCGTCGGCGCGGGAGGCCTGACGCTCCGGCTCGACGACGTGCCCTCGAAGGGCGCGCACGTTTTCGACGCGGCGCGCGGCGTCGAGATCGGAAAAGCCGTCACTGCGGCCCCGCCGCCTCGAACGTCGCCACGATCGGAACGCTCGCCGATTCCGTGAAGCGCTCGTCGAACGCCTCGGCGAGGACGCGTCCATCCATGTCGCGGGCGAGCGGCTCGCCGGCGAGGACCAGGAGCGTGGGCGCGAGATCGAGGACGCTCGCGGAGGTGAGGCGCACGCCCGACCTCACGCCTGCGCCCGCGAGGAGGACGAAGCCGTCCCGCGCGGCATCGGGGCTCGCCGCGGGCGTCCGCCCGCGCAGAAAATACGAGACGGCCTCGAGCGTGGGCGCCGGCCCCCAGCCCACGGGCGCGAACAGGCAGATCGTGCGATCCCGGCCTTCCCGCTCGAGAATCTCGCCGAGGAGGTCGTCGAGGAACCGGTAATAGGCCCGCAGGGCTTCAGCCCGCGCCTCGGCCTGCGCTTCCGGAATGGAAAGACCCCAATAGCGCGAGTTCCCCGCGGCCCCGAAGCGGCCGCCCACCTCGGCGAGGCCGGACAGGACGAGCGCCGAGATACTCTGCGGGCCTCCGGGCACGGCGGCGAGAGCGGCTCCCGTCACGGTGAGGTCGCGCGCCGCTCCGCGGAGAGGGCCGAGCCGGTCCTCGCCCGCGGGCAGGCCGTCCGGCACGAGCGCGTGCGCGAGGGGCCTGTCGAGGCCGTCGGGCGCCACTTTGAAGAGACGCGCCCGCGCCGCGGCCTCGGCGGGACGCGCCGCGCCGGCGCCCGGATCCCCCTCGAAAAAGGCGTCGCTTGCCCACAGGACGAGCCCTTCGCGCGCCGGAGACGACGCGGGCCACCCGAGGACAGCCGCCTCGTGGCCGCGAGCGGCCAGGATTTCCCAGAACGTGAGGCTGCGCCGTGAGGCGGCCGCATCCGCCGTGGCGTGCGCGCCCCCGGGCACGGCCGAGCCGGGAAGGACCGGCAGCAGCCGGAGGCTTCCCCCGGGCGTGTCCCACCGGTGCGACGAGACGACGTCGTGCTTCAGCGGCCGCTTGCCGGTCGCCGCCGTCGTCCAGAGCGCGGCGCGATCGTACGGAGCGAGCGGGGCGAGCGAGCCGGCGGCCCCTTCGCGGAGGAGCCGCGCCACGACTGGCATCGCGCCCTCGGACGCGTACGCGGCGAGAAGGTCCCAGGAGGCGCCCTCGAGCCCTACGACGAGAAGATTCCGGCGGGGCGCGCGAAGCGGCGCGGGCGACGCTCCGGGCGAGGGGCGCTCCGGAGCGCGCCGGCCGGCCAGAGGCGCCAGCAAGAAGAGGGCGAGCGGGATCGAGAGCGTCCGGGCGGAGAGCCCGCCGCTGCGGGCGCGCGCGGCGAGGACCGCGGCGGAGAGAAGCGCCGCCATCGCGGTGGCGACGAGGACGCGCCGGGCGCCCGCGGGCACGAAGTCGTGAAGCGCCCGCCGCTGGAATTCGACGAAGACGCCGAACGCCGCGAGCAGGGCGGCGGTCCACGCGGCGCCCGAGCGTGAAGCGTGCCGTGCACGCGGCAGGAGCGCGAGAGGGGACGCGAGAACGGCTCCCGACGCGGCGGCGACGAGAAGGAGCCGTGCCGCGGCAAGAGCGCGAAGGAGGTCCGGATTGAGACCCAACAGCAGATCGCCTGCGGCAAGGCCGGCGAGCGCACCCGCGAGAGGGAGGTGGTACACCGGTCGGCCCTCGCTCATAATCCGCGCCCGGCGAGTCTCGCCTTCTTCCCGATGGCCGTCAACGAATCGCTCCGCGTCCTCAGGACGACCCACTACGACGACCGGCACTATTCCCTGTTTCTCTCGGCGGGCACGATCGGCCCGGGGACGAAGCCGGGGCACTTCGCGATGATCCAGGCCGGCGAGGGACTCCGCCCGTACCTCCGCCGCGCGTTCTCCATCGCCGACGTGACCACCGTGGCGGGCGTTCCCGCCCTGGAGTTCGTCGTCCGGATCGTCGGCGTCGGAACCGCGGCGCTCGCGCGCTTCGCCGAGGGAACGCCGCTTCCCGTTCTCGGTCCGCTCGGCGTGCCGTTCCCGATCGACGACCTCCTTCCCTCCGACCGCGTCGGACTGGTCGCCGGCGGCATCGGCCTCGCTCCTCTCGTCCTCCTCGCGCGCACACTCTCGGCGCGCGGCATCACGGCGGACCTTTTCTACGGGGGGCGCAACGAAAACGACATCCTGAAGCGCGCCGATTTCGAGCGGTTCCTCGGCCCGCACCGCTGCCGCTACGCGACGGACGACGGCTCCCTGGGACGACGGGGCCCCGTCACCGAGCTCCTCACGCACGCCCTCGCGGGCGGAGCCCGCTTCCGCCGCGTTTACGCCTGCGGCCCCGTGGCGATGTTCCGCGCTCTCGCCGGGCTCCTCGCCGACGCGAAGCTCGAAGGCTCGTTCGCGATGGAGTCCGAGATGGCCTGCGGATTCGGGGTCTGCCTCGGCTGCGTGGTTCCGAGCGTGGACGGCCGCTTCGCGACGATCTGCAAAGAGGGTCCGTGCGTGCCGCCCACTTGGATCGACTGGGCGCGCCTGTGACGCCATGACAGTCGATCTCTCGACGGCCTTCGGCCGGCTGCGCCTCAGGAACCCGATCGGAACGGCGTCCGGCACCTTCGGCTACGGCCTCGAATTCGCCGACTACCTCGATCTCGCGACGCTCGGCGCGATCTCCGTGAAGGGCCTCTCTCTCCGCCCGTGCCACGGGAATCCGCCGCCGCGCATCTGCGAGACGGACGCGGGGATGCTGAACGCGATCGGCCTGCAGAACGTGGGCGTCGACGCCTTCCTCGCCGAGAAGCTGCCAGAGCTCGCCCGCCTCGGCGCGACGGTGATCGCGAACGTATGGGGCGACACCGAGGACGACTTCGTGGCGGTCGTGGAGCGCATCGGCGCCGATCGGCGAGTGGCCGCGATCGAGGTGAACGTCTCCTGCCCGAACGTCGTCACGGGAGGCATGATCTTCGGGAACAACCCCGAGGCGCTTTCCGCCCTCGTGAAAAGAATCCGCGCCGCGACGCGGCATCCGCTCGTCGTCAAGCTCTCGCCGAACGTGACGGACATCGTCGCGTCGGCGCGCGCCGCCGTGGATGCGGGAGCCGACGCGCTCTCGCTCATCAACACGCTGGTCGGCCTCGCGATCGATCTCGAACGCCGCGAGCCGAAGATCGGCTTCACGACGGGCGGGCTCTCGGGGCCCGCGATCCGCCCGATCGCGTTGCGCATGGTGTGGGAAGTGAGAAAGGCCCTCCCGAAGATCCCCATCTTCGGGATGGGCGGGATCGAGACCGTCGAGCACGTGGTCGAGTTCCTCGTCGCGGGTGCGAACGCCGTCCAGATCGGGACCGCGAACTTTCGGGACCCGTCGCTCGCCGGCCGCCTCGTCGGCGAGCTCGCCGCCTGGTGCGAGAGCCACGGCGTCGCGCGCGTTTCCGATCTCGTCGACACGCTGCGCACGCGCCCGCGAGAGGATCACCAGTTTGCGTGACGCCAGGGCAAGCCTCGCGGTCGCGCTCGACCTCCCGGATCGCGCCGCGCTTCTCGCGATGGCGCGACGTGTCGCCCCCGAGGTCGGGGTCCTGAAGGTGGGGCTCGAGGCGTTCGTCGCCGAGGGGCCTTCTCTCGTGCGCGAGATCGTGGCGTCGGGAGCCGACGTGTTCCTCGACCTCAAGCTCCACGACATTCCGAACACGGCCGGCCGCGCGGCTGCCGCCGCCGCCGCGACCGGCGCCTCGATCGTGAACTGCCACGCCGCGGGTGGCGCGGAGATGATGAGGGCGTTCGGCGAAGGGGGTCGCGCGGCCGCCGTAAAGGCCGGCGGTCCCGCGCCGAAGCTCATCGCCGTGACGGTGCTCACGTCGCTCGATCCCGCGGCTCTTTTCGCGATCGGCCTCGCCGGCTCGCCGCGCGAGGCGGCCCTGCGCCTCGCCGTCCTCGCGCAGAGATCCGGCCTCGATGGTGTCGTCTGCTCGCCCGGGGAAATCGAGGCGATCCGCTCGGCGTGCGGGAAGGATTTTCTTCTCGTCGTTCCCGGCGTGCGCCCCGCGGGCTCCGCCCCGGGCGACCAGAAACGCGTCGCGACGCCGGCCTACGCGATCCGCTCGGGCGCGGATCTCCTCGTCGTCGGCCGCCCGATCACCGGCGCGCCCGACCCCGCGGCGGCCGCTCGCGCGATCGTCGCCGAGATCGCCGCCGCGACCTGACTCTCAGGGCGTCGGGGAAGGCGTCGGGGTAAGCGTCGCGATCAGCGTGAATGTCGGCGTCGGCGTGGGTGTCACCGTCGGAATTCCGCCGAACGGCGTGGGCGTTGGCGTGCCCGCGAAGGGTGTCAGCGTCGGGGTCGGCGGGACGGGCGTCACCGTCGGCGTCCCGGGAGCCGGCGAGGGCGTCGCGGGAGCCGGCGTCGGCGTGAACGTGACAGGCGTGGAACCGAGACCGGACGTCGGGGTCGCGGTGGGGGGCGTCCCGGTCACCGCCGCGGTCGGGGTCGGCGTCGACCCGACAGGAGTTCCGATAGGCGGAGGCGTCGTCGCGGGTGTATTCGCGGGCGTCGGCGTTGGGCTCGCCCGTCCGTTCACCCCGGTAGGGTCGGACGTGGAGGGACAGCCTCCCAGGAAGCCGGCGATCGCGATCAGCCCCACGCACAATGGCAGTCGCTCCGCGACCGGTCTCATAAGCCTCTCCATCCTAGCGCAAGAGTCGTCCCCGCCTTCACTCGACCTTGATCTTCTCGTAGCGCGACGGCTTACCGCCGGCGCCCGCGGCGCGCTCGGCGAGGGCGATCTCCTCGTCGAGGAAATCCCGAAGCGCCTTCATGAACTCGATACCGGAGCTTGCGGCGCGTGAGAGCGTGCCGCGGTGCCCGCGAGCGAGCCGGAGCGAGAACCTGCCCACGAGGTCGGCCGCCGGCTTGAAGACGCAGCCCTCGCCCGCACAGGCGAGGCCGGGGATCGGGCCCGACGTCGCGCGCGGAGCGCCGGAGCGCGCCGACTCCAGTCCGTCGCTCAGGCCGGGTCCGAAATCTTCTTCGAGGGGATTCTTCTTCTTCGATTTTCTGGCCATCAGCTTGCCTCCGACGGGCGTTCGAAGCGCACCGTGAGCCGGCCGTCCTCCATCGCGGCGCCGGCCGGCGAGAAGCCCACGAGCGTGCGCGGAACCGGGATGTGGTGGCGCACGTTGCCGATGCGCACGACGAGGTCTCCCGACGCCATCGCGAGATCGACCTCGCTCTTGTCGACGAACGGCAGGTTGAGCGTGAGGATGTACTTGCCGGCCCTCTTCGTGTAGCGATAGGGCGGATCGGAACGGAAGGACGCGGCGGGGTCCTTCTCGCCCCAGAGGTCCCGCCCGAGCGCCACGAGGGCCGCAGTGCCGAGGACCTGGTCGTCGCGCAGAGGCAGCGTGAAGACCGGCACGGGATCGAAGTAGCCGCGGGCCTCCTCGAGGAACTGGTCCTGCGTCTTCCGCCACTTCGCGAAGAACGGGTCGCGGACGCCGTCCGGCAGGAGCCGGTTCACGATGACGGCGTCCACCGTGAAGCCGTAGAGGCCGAAGTACATGAAGGCCCGCTGCGTCTCCTTCATGATGATCTTCTCGGCGTTCGTCACGAGGCGCACGGTCGTCGTCTTCGGGTCCTTGAGAAGAGTGTCGACGCCCTCGAGCTTCTGCGCGAGGGACTGGACGTTGGCGAAATACCGGTCCGGCGGGAGCGGCAGGTCGGTCACCTTCTTCGCGACGGGACGGGCGACCTTCAGGATCGAGCGTTCGAGGTGGAAGAGCTTCTTCATGTACCAGTCGAGAGTCGGCGGAAGCGACACGAACCGGAGCGACTCTCCGGTGGGCGCGCAGTCGAGGATGAGGACGTCGAAGGCCTTCTCGCGCGCGTACTGGTTGACGTAGAGGAGCGCCGAGACCTCTTCCATTCCCGGGAAGATCGCGAGCTCCTCGGCCAGCACCTCCTCCACGCCCGTGACGGCGAGGAGCGTCGTGATGTACCCCGAGATGTCCTTCCAGTGGCGGCCGATCTCCTCGGTGACGTCGACCTCCTGAATCCACAGGTTCTCGCCGACGGCGACCGCCGTGCCGTGGGCGTGGTCCGTGAGGGCGACGTCGCGGTCGAAGACGTCCGCGAGGGAGTGGGCCGCGTCCACGGACATGACGAGCGTCTTCAGGCCACGCGCGGCGAGCGTGAGGCCGGTCGCCGCGGCGATGGTCGTCTTGCCGACCCCGCCCTTGCCGGTGAAGAGGAGAACGCGCATCCGCGGTCGATGTTACGCGCTCAGCCGAAGCGCTCGCCGAGGCGAACGCAGCCCCACGCGAGCAGGACGCCGGCATACCCGTCGATCGCGTAGTGCCAGCCGCTCACGACCGCCGTGAAGAGCGTGAGCACGGTCGCGAGAGAGTAGGCGAAAAAGAGCGTCCTCGAGCGGCGCCGCGCGAAGAAGGCGAGAAACGCCTGCGCCGCGACGTGGAGCGAAGGCATCGCGGCGACGCCGAGGTACGGAGAGATGTCGGTGCCTTCCGGGTGCCGGTGGAATCCCCGGATGCGGCCGTAATGCGCGAAGAGGAGATCCATGACCGCCGACTGCATGGGCATCGAGGCCCGCACGTCGACGTAGTCGTCCTTGAGGACGTAGCACGGGCCAAGGGACGGCATCGCGAGGTACCACCACGACCCGAGCACCCAGAGAAAGGCGAAGCCCGTCGAAAAGCGCGCCCTGTCCCGCCGCGAGAGGACGGACACGAACCACCCGAGCCCCACCATGACCGTATAGATGAAGGACGCATACCAGGCGTCGAGCGCCTTCCAGAGCGCGGCGTACGGGAAGAGGCCCTGCAGGAGGCGCCCCGGGTTCACGCCGAAGTGGAGCGCGGTCTCCAGGCGAAAGAGACCGGCGTCGAAGAGGACGTCCGGCCGGAGGAGCGGCAGCGTCACCTTGAGCCAGCTGTAGACGTAGGACGTGAGGCTCACGATGAGGAAAAAGCGCGCGAGGTCGACGAGCGAATCGGGCCGGAACGCCGCGCGAAACCGGACCCACGCCCGGCGTCCGGAGCGCCGCCCCGCGAGCAGGGTCCTCAGGAGGAGGCCCGCAAGGAGAAAACCCGCCACGGAGAGCGCGAAGACGGGAAGGTCGCGCAGCGTGAGAGAGAGGTCCAGCCCGAGCCGCGCCCGCTTGCGGATGAGCCACACGACGGCGGCGAAATCGGCGAGAACGACGACCTCGTAGAGGCGAAGGCCCTCGACCTTTAGCCGGGCAATCCGGGCGCCCCCGGCCGTCACCATCCGCGGGCCTTCTCCCGGTCGCGGCGTTCCTTCTTCGACAGCTTGCCGCCCTTCTCGCCCCCGCGCGGCGCGAGCAGGCGCTCGAGCCGACGCGCCTCGAGGAACTGCGGTGAAAGGGGCGGCGTCGTCTCCTCGTAGAGCGTCCGCGCCGTCGTCTTGGGAACGTGCCTTTCAGCCAGGCTCTTCACGAGAAAAGTCCGCCGGCCGTGCGGAAAGGTGATCTCGAGCCGGTCGCCGGCTCGCACCAGCTTGTGCGCGGCCGCCGCGCGCCCGTTCAGGTCCACCTTCCCGCCCGCACACGACGCCGCGGCCCGAGACCGTGTCGGAAAAAGGCACGAGACGTCCAGCCACACGTCCAGCCGGACTTCGGAGAGGGGCGGGGGCTCGATCCCCCGGGTCATCAGAAGACGGGTTTCTCGACTCGCTTGTCGAACTTGTAGACGTACTTGTAGCCGAAGATGTCGACCGACTGCTCGTATTTCGCCGAGATGGCGATGTACGAGCCGCTGCGCTCCACGCGGATGGCGTCCCGTGTGATCGGCACCCTCGCATCCTGCGCGCGCAGGAAGACGTCGTACTGCAGCTTCTCGAGAGGCTTCAGGCCGCCGAAGTTGGCCGCTTCGTTCATCGCGTCGAGAACCTCGGTCCCGTGGATATGAAGAGGGACGATGCGCACGATCGCGACGACGACGACGAACAGGACGACCAGCCCGACGATGAGTCCGAAGGCTCCCTCGCCCCGCCGGGACCCCGTGGCGGCTCGCCGCATTGTGTTCTCCTTCCCGCGCGGCCGTGCCCGCGCGCTCTCAGTGAATGGCGTGGAAGCTCCTCTCCCAGCGTGTCCGGGACAAAAAGTGTAGCGCGGTATCGAGCAAACGGCGTAACGCCGCCCCGCGGCCCGTGAACGGACGCGGCCCGCCCCGGACGGACCAGAGGACGGAGACGGCGCGGCCCTCGAGATGCGCGAGGGGCGCCGGCCCCCAGAAACGCGAATCCTGCGACTCGTCGCGGTTGTCGCCCATCGCGAAGAAATGGCCCGCCGCGACGGCGAGCGGCCCGAAGCGGTCGCGCCGGAGCAGGGACGCGGGCGCCTCCCTGCCATACGTCGCCGCGTCCCGGTGCACCGTGTACGGCTCGCCTACGGGAACGCCGTTCACGACGAGGACCTTCGCGTCGACCTCGACCCGGTCGTCGGGCAGCGCGACCGCGCGCTTGATGAGATCGCGGCCGGGGTCGGGCGGATAGCGGAAAACGACGACATCCCCGCGCGTCAGCTCGCGGTACGGCAGGGCGCGGCCCCACGGGCCCCGGTGAGCCCCGTACGCGAACTTGTTCACGAGGACGAAGTCGCCCGCGAGAACCGTGTCCTCCATCGAGGAGCTGGGCACGTGGAAGATCTGGAAAACGAAGCCCTTGAAGGTGAGCGCGAGCGCCGCGGCCACGAGGACGGCCTCGGCCGTTTCCACGAGGCGCGTAAGGCGCGTCATCAGTCGACCTTGAGCACCGCGAGGAAAGCCTCCTGCGGCAGGTCGACGCGGCCGACCTTTTTCATCCGCCGCTTGCCTTCTTTCTGCTTTTCGAGGAGCTTCTTCTTGCGCGTGATGTCGCCGCCGTAGCACTTCGCGATGACGTTCTTGCGCAGAGCCCGCACCGTCCCGCGGGCGAGGATCTTCGACCCGATCGCCGCCTGGATGACGACCTCGAACATCTGCTGCGGGATCATCTCCTTCATCTTCTCCACGAGCGACCGGCCCTTCGCCTGCGCCTTGTCGCGGTGGACGATGAACGCAAGCGCGTCGACGGGCTCGCCGTTGATGAGGATGTCGAGCTTCACGAGGTCGCCGGGGCGGTAGTCGATGAGGTGGTAGTCAAACGAGGCGTAGCCCCGCGACAGCGACTTCAGCCTGTCGTAGAAATCGAGAATGACCTCGTTCAGGGGCAGCTCGTACTTGAGGATGGCGCGCTGCGTGCCCGCGTACTCGAGCGACACCTGGGTCCCGCGCCGCTCCTCGGCGAGAGCGAGGATTCCGCCGAGGTACTCGTCCTTCGTGATGATCGTCGCGAGGATGTAGGGCTCACGCATCTCGTCGATGAGCTGAGCCTCCGGGAGTTTGACCGGATTCGAGATCTCGAGTTCCTGTCCGCGCGTCGTCCTCACTTGATACGGCACGGAGGGCGCCGTCGTGATGAGCGAGAGGTCGAACTCGCGCTCGAGGCGCTCCTGGATGATCTCCATGTGAAGGAGGCCGAGGTAGCCGCAGCGAAAACCGAAGCCCAGCGCCGTGGACGACTCCGGCTCGAACGTGAACGAGGCATCGTTGAGGCGGAGTTTTTCCATCGCGTCGCGCAGGTTCTCGTACGCGTCCGTCTCCGTCGGAAAGATCGATGCGAAAACCATGGGCTTGACGTCCTGGAAGCCGGGAAGGGCCCGGGCACCGGGGCGATCGGCCTCCGTGACGGTGTCGCCGATCTTCGCGGCGTGGAGGTCCTTGATGCCCGCGATGACGTAGCCGACCTCGCCCACGGAGAGCTCGGGCACGATCAGCGGCTTCGGGTTGAAGATGCCGACCTCCTGCACCTCGCCGCCGAACCCCGTCCCCATCATCCGGATCTTCAGGCCTGGTTTGACCGTGCCTTCGTGCACGCGCACGAGGCACGTGACGCCGCGGTAGAGGTCGAACCAGGAATCGAAGAGGAGGGCCTGGAGCGGAGCCCGAGGGTCGCCCGTCGGCGCGGGGATGTCGTGGACGATCTGCTCGAGGAGATCGCGCACGCCCGTGCCGATCTTTCCCGACGTGAGCACCGCGTGCCGCGCGGGAATCCCGATCACGTCCTCGATCTGCTCGCGCGCCATCTCGGGGACGGCGGAGGGCAGGTCGACCTTGTTGATGCAAGGGACGATGGTGAGGTTGTTGTGGATCGCGAGATAGGCGTTCGCGAGCGTCTGCGCCTCGACGCCCTGTGTCGCGTCCACGACGAGAACCGCGCCCTCGCACGCGGCGAGAGAACGCGAGACCTCGTACGTGAAGTCCACGTGCCCCGGCGTGTCGATGAGGTTCAGGACGTAGTCCCGGCCGTCTTCCGCGCGGTACTTCAGCGTCACGGAGCGGGCCTTGATGGTGATGCCGCGCTCTTTCTCGATCGGGTTGTCGTCGAGGACCTGCTCCGTCATCTCGCGGGCGGTCAGTGCGCCCGTGATCTCGAGGATCCGGTCGGAAAGCGTCGTCTTCCCGTGGTCGATGTGGGCGACGATCGAGAAATTGCGGATGCGCGAGGGGTCGGTCATGGACGTGGTGACGCGCGACCGGCCGGCCGCGCGCAAGCGCTCTATTCTAACGTCTCGAGCGGCCAGCGCGAGCGCGCGATCGCGCCGAGCCCTTCGCCGAGGCGCCCCGTGAGCAGCCGCCTCAGCCCCGCAAACGCGATCATCACGGCATTGTCGCCGGTCAGAGCCCGCGGGGCGACCCTGACGTCCACTCCGCGCACGCGCCCCCACGCGGGGATACGTTCCCTCACGAGCGTGTTCGCCGCGACGCCTCCCGAGACCGTGAGGACGCCGAAGCGTCCGGCCTCGTAGAGGCGCGAGAGGCGGTGCAGAAGCTGCGCGACGATCGCCTCCTCCACGTCCGCCATCAGATCGCACAGCCCCTGCGGGGCGTCCTCCTCGCGGAGCGCGGGGCCGCCCGGGACACCGGGCGCCGGGGCGCGGCCCAGCTCGAGAAGACGCCCCCTCGCCGCCGTCTTCAGGCCCGAAAAGCTGAAGTCGAACGAGCCGTCCTTGAAGGACGGCAAGGGAAATGGCCGGGCGGCGCGCCCGCGCCGTGCGAGGTGGTCGACCGCCGGGCCGCCCGGATAGCCGAGGCCCGCCATCTTCGCGACCTTGTCGAAGGCCTCGCCCGCCGCATCGTCGCGCGTGCGCGCGAGGCGCTCGATCCGGCGCTCCCGGAACCCGAAGATGTGCGTGTGGCCGCCCGAGACGACGAGCGCGAGGAACGCCGCCGGCACCGGGGCGGCCGAACCTCCTTCGGCGTCGAGAAAGGGCGAGAGGGCGTGTCCCTCGATGTGGTTCACGGGGACGAAAGGCACGCCGAGGCCGACCGCGAGCCCCTTTCCCTCCGAGAGACCGACGAGAAGGGCGCCCACGAGCCCCGGGCCCGCCGTCGCCGCGACGGCCGTGACGTCGGCCAGGGCCGCGCCGGCGTCGGCGAGCGCCGCGTCGAGAAGGGGCGGAAGGTTCGTCAGGTGCGCGCGCGCCGCGATCTCGGGCACGACGCCGCCGAAGCGGCGGTGCGCTTCCTCCTGCGACGCCACACGGGAGGCGAGCCGTCGCCCCGCGCCGTCGAGAAGCGCGACGGCCGTTTCGTCGCAGGAGGTCTCGAGGCCGAGGACGAGGGTCTCGTTCGCCCTCATCGCGAGAGAAGTCGCGCGAGCGCCTCGGCGTGCGGCGGCAGGGAAACGCCGCGCTCGGTGACGATCGCGTCGACGAGCGCGGCGGGCGTCACGTCGAAGGCGGGATAGAGCGCGGAGACGCCGCGGGGCGCGAGGGACGCCGTGCCGCCTCCCGGGAGCGGCAGCTCGAGCACTTCGGCTCCGTCGCGCTCCTCGATCGGGATCGACGCGCCGTCCGGCGTCGCGAGGTCGATCGTCGTCGTCGGAGCCGCCACGAGGAAGGGGACGCCGTGCGCGCGGCACGCGAGCGCCAGGGGGTACGTCCCGACCTTGTTGGCGACGTCCCCGTTCGCCGCGATGCGGTCCGCGCCCACGACGACGCCCTGCACACGGCCGCGGGCGATCAACGACGGGCCCGCGGCGTCCGGGAGGATCGTCACGTCGAGACCGTCCTGCCTGAGCTCCCACGCCGTGAGGCGCGTGCCTTGCAGGAAGGGCCGCGTCTCGTCCGCGAGGATCGCGAGCGGACCTTCGGCCGCGAGCACGCGCACGATGCCGAGCGCCGTCCCGATTCCCGCCGTCGCGAGCGCGCCAGCGTTGCAGTGCGTGAGGACCGTCGGGACCGAGGAGCCGCTCGACCAGCGCGCGCGCAGCCAGGCGGCCCCGAGGCGGCCGATCGCGAGGCAGGCAAGGCGGTCCTCCTCGGCGATGCGGTGGGCCTCCAATTCGAGAAGGAGGACTCGCTCGCTCCCGCGGCCGCCCGCCGACTTCCCGGCCACGGCGCGCATCCGGCCGACGGCCCAGGCGAGGTTCACCGCGGTGGGTCGCGCCGACACGAGCTTCTCGGCGCCGAGCGAGAGCGCGACGTCGAGATCGTCGGGAACGCGCGCGCAAACGCGGCGGGCCTCGGCGCAGAGGCCGTATGCGGCGGCCACGCCGATCAGGGGCGCTCCCCGCACGGCGAGGCTGCGGATGGCCTCGGCCGTCTGGGCCGCGCTGTCGCACTCGAGGAAGACCTCCTCCTGCGGCAGGCGGCGCTGGTCGAGGAGGCGCAGCCGCCCGTCCGAGTACGTATACGGCATCACCCGCGTGGCGGGCCCGGCGCCTTCGGTCACGGACGAGACTATAGAGGCCCCGGGGCGCATAAGATCGAACGGTCGACCCATCTGGAGGGAGAACGCCATGGCCGACCTTCCGCGCTCGATCCGCGACCTCGACCTGGACGGAAAGCGGGTCTTCGTGCGCGTGGACTTCAACGTTCCGCTCAAGGACGGCATCGTGCGAGACGACACGCGCATCGTCGAGGCGCTGCCCACTCTCCACCTCGCCCGCGAGCGCGGCGCCCGGCTCGTCCTCGCCTCGCACCTCGGCAAGGCGAAGGGCGCGGTGGACGCGAAATACTCCCTCTCCCCCATCGCGCGCGCGCTCGAGACGCGCCTCGGAACGCCCGTGGCGTTCGCGCACGACTGCGTCGGCTCCGAGGCGGAGAAAGCCGTCGCCGCCCTCGCGGGAGGCGGCGTCCTCGTTCTCGAGAATCTGCGTTTTCACGCCGGCGAGGAGGGTAACGACCCGGCCTTCTCGAGACAGCTCTCCGCCCTCGCCGACGTCTACGTCAACGACGCGTTCGGCACGGCTCACCGCGCGCACGCCTCCACGGTCGGTCTTGCGGCGCTCTACCCGAAGGACCGGCGCGGCATCGGCCTCCTGATGGAGAAGGAGCTGAAGGCGCTCGCGAAGGTCGCGACGGACATCGACCGCCCTTTCGCCGCGATCCTCGGCGGCGCGAAGATCCTCGGCAAGCTCGCGGCTTTAAGGACGCTCGTCGAAAAGGCCGACGTCATCCTCGTCGGGGGCGGCATGGCGAACCACTTCATCGCCGCGCTCTCTCTCCCCGTAGGCGGCTCCCTCCTCGAGAAAGAGGGCGTCCCCATCGCCCGCCAGATCCTGGACCGATGCAAGGAGCGCGGCGTCGCGCTCGTCCTTCCCTCCGATTTCGTCGTCGCGCCCTCGCTGGAGAAGGCCGGCGAGGCGAAGACGGTGGCGATGAACGCGATCCCTCAGAACGCGGCGGCCTTCGACATCGGGGAAAAGACGATCGAGATGTTCCGCCGCATGACGGGGAACGCGAAGACCATCTTCTGGAACGGGCCCATGGGCGTCTTCGAGACGAAGCCGTTCGACCGGGGCACGCTCGGCGTCGCGAAGATCCTCGCCGAGTCCCCGGCCTTCACGGTCGTGGGCGGGGGCGAGAGCGTGGAGGCGGTGCGGGAGGCGGGCCTCGCCGCGAAGATCTCGCACGTGTCGACGGGAGGAGGCGCCTCGCTCGACTTCGTGGCGGGCGTGCCTCTTCCCGGAGTGGAGGTCCTGCGTTGAGAGAGCGCCGGCGCCTCCTCGTCGCGAACTGGAAGATGACCCGCACGCCGTCGGCGGCCGCGGTGCTCGCCCGTGCCATCGCCGCGCTCGCGCGGCCCGTGGAGGTCGATGTCGCCATCGCCCCTTCGTTCCCGGCTCTCGACCGCGTCGGCGAGACGCTCCACGACACGGGCATCGCTCTCGCCGCCCAGGACGTGTACGTCGAGCGGGAGGGCGCGTTCACCGGCGAGGTGTCCGCCGCGATGCTGAAGGACGCCGGCGCCGTGCTCGTCCTCGTGGGCCACAGCGAGCGCCGCCATTTCCGCGGCGAGCGCGAGCCCGATTTCGCCCGCAAGATGGCCCGGCTGGCCGAGGAAGGCCTCGCGCCTCTTTACTGCGTCGGCGAGACGCGCGCCGAACGGGACGCTGGTCGCACCGGGGACGTGCTTCGGACCCAGCTCGGCGCGCTCGACGGCTTCGCGACGCCCCCTCCCGGCCTCACCCTCGCCTACGAGCCCGTCTGGGCGATCGGCACCGGCCTCTCCGCGACGCCCGAGATGGCCGCGGAGGCCCACGCGCGACTCCGCGAGGAGCTCGCGGCACGCTTCGGCGGAGACGTCGCCCGCTCGACGCGGATCCTCTACGGCGGTTCTGTCTCCCCCGCCAACTCCTCGGCTCTCTTCGCGAAGGCCGAAGTGGACGGCGGCCTCGTCGGAGGCGCCTCCCTCGCGGCGGGCGATTTCGCGGCCCTTCTCGCCGCCGCCTCTGCCGCGTGAGCCGGTCTTCCGCTATGATCCTTGGCCCCCGGGCCTGCCCCGGGGACCCGGAGCACCACCGAACATGATCTACGTCCTCGTCCCCATCTACGTCATCGTCTGTGTCTTCCTGATCCTCGTCGTCCTTCTCCAGCAGGGGAAGGGTGCCGACGTGTCGGCGGCTTTCGGCGCCTCTTCCTCGCAGACGACCTTCGGCGCGCGCGGCGCCACGACCCTTCTCGAGAAGATCACGACGTGGTCTTTCGTGGCGTTCTCGCTCCTCGCCGTCACGATCTCGCTCATCCAGGCCCGGCCCAGGTCCTCGGTTCTCGCCAAGGCGAAGGCGGCCACGCCCGCGAAAGCCGCGGCTCCGGCGCCGGCCCCCGCTCCGGCTTCGGCGCCCGGCGCGGCCCCGGCCTTCCCGGCGCCGGCCGCTCCGGCCACGAAGTAACTTCGGTTAGAATTCCCGTCCCTCGCGCGACCGTGCCCTGGTGGCGGAATTGGTAGACGCGCACGTTTGAGGGGCGTGTGGAGCAATCCGTGCCAGTTCGAGTCTGGCCCAGGGCACCACTTCTTTCCCGCCGGGCGGAGGCCGGAAACCCGCCGGCTTACTTGCGCGCCGCGGCCGCTTCGGCCACGTAGAGTCGCACGTCCCCGTTCACGGTCTCGACAGCGAGGCTTTCCCGGCCGCCGTTGATCGCGCCACGGGCCTCCTTCGGACCCCACTTGCCCTCGACCGTGACCTCCGGAAACTGCGACTGGATGCGGCCGTTCGTCGTCTGGAGGGTGC
The DNA here is from genome assembly GCA_041495865.1 of Thermoanaerobaculia bacterium. Classification (GTDB taxonomy): domain Bacteria; phylum Acidobacteriota; class Thermoanaerobaculia; order UBA5066; family UBA5066; genus Fen-183. The sequence goes on from JBGQDL010000045.1 coordinate 20,765, forward strand.
AGCGGATCGAAGACTCTCGCGCGCACGTCACGGTCACCGAGCCGTTGACGGTCTCGAGGCTCGCCTGGCGCATCGGGCCGGCGAAGGACACTTCGACCGAGCCATTGACCGTGTTCACCTTCAGCGGCCCGTCGTGTCCGTCCACACGGACCCCTCCGTTCACGGTCGAGAGGACGAGGTCGCCGGCGCGGTTCGTGGCGGTGAGACGGCCGTTCACGGTCTCGGCCTCCAGCGCCAGCGCGGCAGGCAGCGTGATCTGGTATGCCACGTCGGCCGAACCGGTCCGCCCGAAGAACGACCATTGGAAAAACCGCCCGCGCTTCGGGAGGATCGACTCCACTTCGATGGTGCTTCCGGACTTCGTGACCCGGATCTCGGTCTCCTTGAGGAGGTCGGAGTCGGAGGCGGACTTCACCTTCTTGACGGCCACGACCTGAAGCTCCGCGCCGCCCGATTCGATCTGGATCGGGCCGTTCACGTTCTGAACCCTCACCTTGCGCACGCCGGCGAGGTCGTATTTCTTCTCGAAACGCTCCTGCGTCGCGTCTTCGGCCCTGAGGCCGGCTGTCGCGAGGAAAGCGACGGAGAGGGCGGCCAGAGCCGGTTGCAACCAGCGGCGTTGGATTGGGTTGGCGGACGGTGGCTCGGACATTCGAAGCTCCCTGACCTAGAGAACGACGATCCGAGGAGGAAAGTTTCGCCCGCGGGCGGTCTCAAGTCTCCACGAGCATGGTTCCGGCGGCCCGGTCGCCCGGCCGCCGCCCGTCCCTGCGGCGAACAAGTGATGCCAGCTCAATGAGATTCCAGCCTGGGACGAGAAGCGTGGCATTCCTCAACAAGGATTGGAGGCCGCCGGCGTTCAGCCCGCCTGCCCGGACGAGGCGCAGGCCGAAGAGCTTCTTGCCGGGACTTCCGCCCCCGGCGTCGCGGAAGAGGAACAGGCACACCGCCGCGGCCTGGGCGGCGTGGAAGCCCGCGTCGAGGCCCGCCGACTCACGCGACGCCACGTGGACGCCGAGCACGATGAACGACGCGAGCAGGAGTGGGGCACCCGCGACGAGAATCAGGTCGACGCCGAAGGCCGCGACGCGCATCCACAGCCGCGCGCGCGGCGGCGTTCCGAGCGGTACCGGGCCGGTTTCGAACGGCCTCTCGTAGGATGCGCGCGCGTGACCCCGCGACGAGACGCCCTCGCCTTCCTTCACCGGTTCGCCTCCGCGCCGAAAGTGGAGCTTCACCTGCACCTCGAAGGAGCGGTCCCGGCGGGCGCCCTCGTCCGCCTTTCGTCCCGCTCGGCGAGGCCCATCTTCCCCGATGTCGCCTCCGTCCGGGCGCGCCGCCATGCACTCGGATCGAAGGAGGCATTCCTCGGCTTCTACCGCGATGTCTGCCGGCAGCTCCGCAGCCCCGCCGACTACGCGCTCGTCGCGCGGGACCTGACGCTTCGGCTTCGCCGCGAGAACATCCTCCACGCGGAGGTCTACGTTTCGCCCGCGGTCGTGGAGAAGCTCGGGCTCGACTGGTTCGACGTGCGGGAGGCTCTCGAGCGAGTCTTCGCGAAGCACGAGGCGCGCGGCCGCGGGCGCGTGCGCGTTCTCCTCGATTTCGTGCGGCACTGGGGCCCCGCGTCCGCCGAGCGCGTCCTCGATCTCCATGCCGAGCGGCCCTGGCCGCGCGCCGTGGGCTTCGGCCTCGGCGGAGACGAAACGGCCTTCGCCGCGCGCGACTTCGCGGACGTCTATCGCCGGGGACGAAAGGCGGGGCTCCTCCCCGTCGTGCACGCGGGCGAGTGGGCGGGGCCGGAGTCGGTCGCCGACGCCCTGCGCTTCCTCCGGCCGGAGCGAATCGCGCACGGGATCCGCGCCGCCGAGGATCCCCTGCTTCTGAAGGAGCTCGCGAGGAGAGGCGTCGTCTGCGACGTCTGCCCGACGTCGAACCTCAGGACGGGGGCGGTCTCCCGCGGCGCCGAGCACCCGCTCCGCCGCCTGCTCGCGGCGGGCGTCCCCGTGACGCTTTCGACGGACGACCCCGGCCTCTTCGGGACGACCCTCGCGGGAGAGTTCCGGCGCGCCGCGTCGTGGGGCGCGACGGGGAGAGAGCTGGCCCGCTGCGCCGCCGCCGCGCGTCAGGCCGCGGCGAGGACGCGCTCGTACAGCGCGAGGTAACGCGACACGATCGGGCCCGCGTCGAAGAGGCGCAGCGCGCGCGCGCGTGCGGCCCGCGACATCACGCCGTAGCGCGCCGCGTCGAGAACCAGGGACGCGCCGTCTTCCGCGAGGCCCGAGACGTCGCCCACGGAGCGGAGAAACCCCGTCTCTCCGTGCCTCACGACCTCGGGAAGGCCGCCCACGGCGTATCCGAGCACGGGGACGCCGCAGGCCTGCGCCTCGAGCGCCGAGAGGCCGAAGGACTCGGAGTCCGACGGCAGGAGGTAGAGGTCCGCCGCGGGCATCACGGCCTCGAGCGCAGGCATGTTCCCGAGGAAGGATACGTAAGGCGCGATGCCTTTTTCGCGGCACAGCGCCTCGGCTGCCGGCCGGTCGGGACCGTCGCCGATCATGACGAGCGTCGCGGGGACGCGCTGCCTCACACGGTCGAAGATCTCGACGACGTCCAGCACGCGCTTCACGGGCCGGAAGTTCGAGACGTGCAGCAGCACCTTGCGGCCCGCGGGCGCGAGGCGGCACGCGCGCTGTGGCGACTCCGGCGTCCAGCGCTCCGGATCGATGAAGTTCGGGATGACCTCGATCTCCCGTTTCGGCTCGAAGACCTCGATCGTGACCTTCTTGAGGTGCTCGGAGACGGCGGTGACCGCGTCGGATTTCTCGATGCCGAAGCGCGTGATCGGAAGGTACGAGCGGTCCTGCCCGACGATCGTGACGTCCGTTCCGTGCAGCGTCGTCACGAGAGCGAGGCGCCGCGGAGCGAGCATCTCGCGCGCGAGATGGGCCGAGATCGCGTGCGGGAGCGCGTAGTGGACGTGAATCAGGTCGAGGCCCTCGTGCGTCGCCACGTCGCCCATGCGCGTCGCGAGCGCGAGGTCGTAAGGCGCGTACTGGAAGAGCGGATACGACGGGACCGAAACCTCGTGATAGGTCACACGCTCGGCGAAGACGTTCAGGCGCGACGGCATCGCGTACGTGATGAAGTGCACGTCGTGCCCCCGGCGCGCCAGCTCGTGCCCGAGCTCCGTCGCGACGACCCCCGAGCCTCCGAACGTCGGGTAGCACGTGATGCCGATCTTCACGCGCTCTTCCCGCCCTCGTATCCGAAAAACGCCGCGACCGGGTCCACCAGAGTCGGCGGTGCGCTCGAGACGAAGCCTTCCGCGTATTCCACGTTCGCGATCCTCCCAAGCACGCGCGCGCGTGCCTCGATTCCGTCGAAAAAACCCTTGGACGAGACATACGTCTCGGGTTCGCTCGAGTTTTC
>JBGQDL010000046.1:0-23827 GCA_041495865.1 Thermoanaerobaculia bacterium
AGGACGACTCGCCTCCGCGGATCTGCGGACCGTAGGCCTCGGTCTTCAGGACGTTCAGCCCGTCGCGCGCGGCGGCCTGCGCGAGGACGTCGCCCATCGTGACGATTCCGTCGCCGCCGGCGCCGACCATGGCGATTGTGATATCTCGTTTCGGCATTCGTGGCCTCGCCTTCTCTGAAAAGGGTCGTCAGGTCTCCGGATGGCCCTTCGGGTGCGCGAGAGAGTGCGTGCAGATGGGGGCCGCCTCAATGGTGCAAACGGATCACCTTGCGCCTGCGTCTCAAGTGGAGATCAAGCGTGCCAGAGTATAGGCCGCGCCCGAGGCCAGGGCCCCGACGAGGACGGTGCGGAAGGCCTCCGCGAGGGGCGGCCGGCCGGTGAGGCGGCCCTTCACGCCTCCGAAGACGGCGAGCGCGGCCAGCGTGACGGTCACGGACAGGAGGAGCGCGGTCGTGAGTGGGACGTGGAAGACGTACGGGGCGAGCGGGATCGCCCCGCCGGCCACGTACGACCCGCCGATCGTGAACGCCGAGATGCGCGCGCGCTTCGGATCGGGCTCCGTGAGATTCAGCTCCTCGCGCATCATGAAATCCACCCAGCGCTCGTGGTTCGAGCACACGGCGTGCGTCGCGGCTTCGAGCGTTTCGCCCGCGAGCCCCCAGGCGCGGAAGACCTTGCGGACCTCCTCCTGCTCCTCCGCCGGGACGTCCTTCACTTCCTCGCGCTCGCGCTTGCGCTCGCTCGCCCAGGTGTCGGCCTCGCTCTTGGCGGCGAGGTAGCCGCCGAGGCCCATGGCGATGGCGCCCGCGGCGAGCTCCGCGACGCCCGCGACGAGGATGACGCGCGCGTTCGCGACGGCGCCGGAGAGGCCGGCCGCGAGCGCGAAGGGGACGGTGAGGCCGTCGGACATCCCGAGGACGACGTCGCGCACGATCTCGGAACCCGAGAAGTGAGCCTCCACGTGGTGGTGGCGGGGCCGGGGGCGCGAAGTGCCCTTCGCGTGCGGGGGTGAGGCTGCCGAGTGCGGGCGGGGCGTCTCGCTTCCCGTCACGGATTCGTCTGCCAGATCTCGAGCGCCGTCACCATCGCGCGGTCGTCCATCTGAACGAGCGCCACGACGGCCTTCGCGACGTCCTCCGGCTGGATCGCGCTCTCGGCTTTGAAGTCCAGGCCCGCTTTCTTCACGAGACTCGTGTCCACCGTGGACGGGAAAACGCAGGACACGCGCACGTCCGAGGCGCGCGCCTCGTACCGCATCGCCTCCGTGAGGCCCGCGAGCCCGAACTTCGATGCGCAGTACGCGCCGCCCCCCGCGAACCCGCGGCGGCCCGCCGTCGAGGAGATGTTCACGATGTGCCCGCGTTTGCGCGCTTTCATCCCGGGCAGGACGGCGCGCGACATGAGGAACGGCCCGCGCAGGTTCACGGAGAGGATGCGGTCGAAGACGACCGCGTCCATCTTCTCGACGGGGGCCGCCACGAAAATGCCGGCGTTGTTCACGAGGACGTCCACGGGCCCGAGCTGCTGCTCGGCGGCAGCGACGGCGCGCGAGACGGCGCCCTCGTCCGTCACGTCCGCCGCCAGGACCACGGTCGGGGCGCCGGAGTCCTTCAGCTCCTTCTGGACCTCCGCGAGGTTCTTCTTCGTCTTGCCGAGGAGCGCGACCTTCGCCCCCGTTCCCGCGAAGGCATGAGCCAGGGCGCGGCCGATGCCGCGCCCTGCTCCCGTGACGAGAACCACCCGGCCTTTGAGCTCCATCCGCGCCTCCGGACGGGGATTCTAGAGCGCGGCGGGGTCAGCCGCGGGAAAGCGCCGAAGGGCCCCGCCGCGTCCCCTCCGGAAGTGGTACCTTGAGCCGCTCCTGATGGACTTCACCGTCGATGAGCGGCTCGCGAGAGCCGCGACGCTTCCGGCGCCGGTGTACACGGATCCCGCGGTGCTCGCCCGGGAGAAGACACGGGTCTTCGGCTCTTCGTGGCAGCTCGTCGGCCGCGCGGCGCAGGTCGCGCGCCCCGGCGACTTCTTCACGGCACGGATCGCGGACGAGGAGGTCCTCGTGGTCCGCGGCGAGGACGAGACGCTCCGCGCCCTCTCGAACGTGTGCCGCCACCGCGCGGGGCCGGTCGCGGCGGGCACGGGCTCCCGCCGCGCCCTGAAGTGCGGCTACCACGGCTGGACTTACGGCCTCGACGGGCGCCTCCTCTCGACCCCCGAGTTCGAGGGTGTCGAGGATTTCCTAAGGGAGGACGTGCGCCTGCCCGGATTTTCCGTCGCGACGTGGATCGGCCTCGTCTTCGCGAACGTCGATCCGAAGGCGCCGCCGCTTGCCGCGACTCTGGAGGGCCTCCACGAGCGGCTCGAACGGAAAGGGCTGGGCTCGATGCGCCTCGCGTTCCGGCGGGAATGGGCCCTCGACTGCAACTGGAAGGTCTACGTGGACAACTACCTCGAAGGCTACCACATCCCGATCGTCCACCCCGGTCTCATGAAGGAGCTCGACTACGGCGCTTACAGGACGGAGACCTTTCCCAACCACACGCTGCAGGTTTCGCCGATCAAGGGGAAGGGAGGCCGCCTCGGGGCAGGCGGCTCGGGCGAGGAGGCCGCGTACTGGTGGATCTGGCCGAACCTCATGTTGAACGTCTACCCCGACAACTTCTCGACGAACCTGATCGTCCCGATCTCTACGGAGCGGACCCTGACGGTCTTCGAGTGGTTCTTCTCCGACCCGGAAGGCCCCGGTGTTCGCGCGCGCGTGGAGGAGACCGTCGCGTTCAGCGACGAGATCCAGCTCGAGGACATCGCGATCTGCGAGGCCGTCCAGCGCGGGCTGAGGTCGAAGACGTACGTCCGCGGCCGCTACTCGAAAAGCCGGGAGAGCGGCGTCCATCATTTCCACCGCCTGTGGGCCGCGGCGATGGAGCTCCCGCGCCTCCCGGAGCCCTGATGGAGCTCCGGCGGGTCCTCGGCTTTCGGGACCTCGTCTTCTTTTACACGCTCACGTGTTTCAGCCTGCGGAACATCGCGACGGCGGCCGAGGCCGGACCCTCGTCCCTCGTGGTCTGGGTGCTCGCGGCGCTCGGGCTCTTCGTTCCGCTCGTCGCCTCCGTCCTCGAGCTCTCCTCGCGATATCCCGAGGAAGGCGGCCTCTACGTCTGGACGCACAGGGCCTTCGGGGACTTTCCGGGCTTCCTGGCCGGGTTTCTCTACTGGTCGAGCAATCTGCCGTTCTTTCCGTCTCTCCTCTACTTCACCGCGGCGAACGCGCTCTTTCTCGGCGGCGCGCGTGGCGCCGCCCTGCAGGACAGCCGCGGGTTCTTCCTCGCGTTCTCGCTCCTGGGGATCGCCGTCGCGACCGCGGTGAACGCGAGAGGCCTGAGGCCGGGGACGTGGCTTCACAACACGGCCGCGATCGCGACGTGGGCGGCGGCGGCGTTGCTCGTCTCCTGCAGCGCCTTCGCGCTTCTCCACGGCGGCTCCGCGACGTCGTTCACGCGCGCCTCCCTCTCGCCGTCCGCCTCCCTCAAGGACGCGCTTTTCTTCGCGACCATCGCGTTCGCGTTCGGGGGCATCGAGACCGCCTCGTTTCTCGGCGACGAGATCCGCGACCCCAGGCGCAGCCTCCCGCGCGCGCTCCTCGTGTCGGGAGCCCTCATCACGGCGGCCTACCTCGCGGGCACCGCGGGTCTTCTCGTCGCGCTGCCCGTCCGCGAGACGAGCGCCCTCACGGGCGTCACGAAGGCGATCGCCGCCGTGTCCGCGCGGGCGGGCGTGCCCGCTCTCGGGACGCTGGCCGCGCTCCTCGTCACGGTGGCCGGCCTGGGCGCGACCGGAGCCTGGCTCGCGACGGCCTCGCGCCTGCCGTTCGTGGGCGGCCTCGACCATTTCCTGCCGCCGGCCTTCGCGAAGCTTCACCCGAGGTGGGGCACGCCCGTCTTCGCCCTCGTGACGCAGGCGCTTCTCTCGGCGCTGTTCGTCGTCCTGAGCCAGGCGGGGACCGGCGTCCGGGGAGCCTATGACGCGCTTCTCGCGATGAGCGTGATCTCGTATTTCATTCCGTTCCTCTTCCTCTTCGCTTCGACGATCCGGCTCTCGGGCGTGCCCGCGCCGGCCGGCGCCATCCGGATCCCGGGGGGGCGGCCGGCCTCCGTCGCGCTCGCGTGTCTCGGCTTCGCCACGACGGCGGCGGCGCTCCTCCTGGCCTTCGTGCCTCCCGACAACGAGCCGAACAAGGCGTTCGCCGTCGCGAAGATCGCGGGGCTGTCGGTTCTCCTCCTCGCCGGAGCCTTCGCCGCCTACGCGGCGTCGGCGCGCCGGCGGCGTACGCTCCCGGCGTAATGTCGGGCCCGGTCGCGCCCCGCTTCGACCCCGCGCGGCGGCGGGCGGTGACGATCGCCCTGCTCCTCGTGACGGCGCTTTCCTCCTTCGAGTCCACGGTCGTGTCGACGGCGATGCCCACGATCATCGGCGAGCTCCATGGCCTGCCTCTGTATTCGTGGGTGTTCTCGATCTACCTCCTCGCGTCCACGGTCACGATGCCGCTCTACGGCCGCCTCGCCGACCTTTACGGGAGGCGCCGCATCCTCATGGGCGCGACGCTCGTGTTCCTGGGCGGAGCCGTGACGTGCGCGTTCGCCCGCTCCATGCCGCAGCTCATCGCCGCGCGCGGCCTGCAGGGCCTGGGCGCCGGCGGCCTCATTCCGATCGCCCTCACCGTGACCGGGGATCTCTACTCTCTCGAGGAGAGGGCGCGCGTGCAGGCGCTCTTCAGCGGCGTCTGGGGCTTCGCGAGCCTGGTGGGGCCGCTGCTCGGCGCGTTTCTGACGGTGACGTTCGGCTGGCGTTCCATCTTCACGATCAACGTCCCGCTCGGGCTCGTCGCCCTTTTTCTCGTCGCCACGAAGATGATCGAGTCGCGCAACCCGGGGTCCGATCCTCTCGACGTCGCCGGCGCGGTGACGCTGGCCGCCGGGATCGCCGCTCTGCTCTTCTCGGTCCTCCAGAGGGCCGGATCGGGAGCCCTCGGGACCGGCGCGCGGCTCTCCCTCGGCGTCCTCGGGCTCGTCCTGCTCGCTCTCTTCGTGCGACTTCAGGCCCGGCGCGAGCACCCCCTCGTTCCACCGGACCTCTTCCGCCACGCCGACACGGCCGTCCCGTACGTCGGGGGAGTCCTTCTCGGAACGACGATCTACGGCGTCGACACGTTCGTGCCGCTCTTCGTGCAGGGCGCGCGAGGCGGGACCGCGGGGGCCGCCGGCGCGGTCATCACGCCGCTCGTCTTCTTCTGGGCGCTCTCGGCGATGATCGCGGCCCGGATCATCGTGCGCTTCGGCTTCCGGGCGACGGCGCGCGCGGGAGCGCTCCTCATCCTCGCGGGCTTCGCCTCGCTCCTCGTCGCGGCGCGATTCGACGCCTCCGTCCTCGCCATCAGCGCCGCCTGCGGCCTGATCGGAGCGGGCCTCGGACCCTCGTCGCTCGCCCAGATCCTCGCGATCCAGAACGTCGTGGACGAGAGCCGCCGGGGTGTCGCCACGAGTCTCGTGCCCTTCTTCCGGACCGTGGGGGGCTCGCTGGGCGTGGGCGCGCTCGGGGGGATCCTCGCGGCGGGCCTGACGGGCCGGATGGGATCCGCGGCCGATTCGGCGGGAGACCTCCTGGCGCAGGGGAGCGTGCCCCGGGAGCTGCGCCTCGCGCTCGAACAGTCGCTCCTGCCCGTTTTCGCCGTGCTCCTCGCCCTCGCTCTCGTGAATCTCGCCGTGACGTCGCGCTTTCCCGACCGCCGCGCGGCGCCGAGGACCCCGGCGAATACATGAAGGACCGGCGTCTGCCGGGGATCTACAATTCGCGGCATGAAGCTGACCATGGCCGCCCTCGTGACGTGTGCGGCCGGAGCCGCCGGGACAATGGCCGCCCAGCAGGCGACGCCGACTCCCGTCGAGCAGCACGTCGTCGCGCCGTCGCTTCCGGATCAGCCGAACAAGGAAGGCGTGGTGCGCCCCAGCGGTTCGATGCCGACCGACGCGGAGGGCTACGTGCGGACGAATCGGGGGGCGATCGACCCTTCGTCGGCGTCGCCCTCCTCCGCACTCGTTCCACCGGAAGCCTCCACCTCCTCGCCGCGTATCGTCGGCTCGGCGGCGGCAGGCAGCCCGCACGCGAAGGCCGGAGCGGTATCGGGCAGGCCCGTCTCCCTCACGCAGGGCGCCCCCTCTACCGTCACGCGCTACGAGAAGGGGAAATCGCTCACGGTGAAGACGCCGGCGGGCGCGCTCGTGAAGTACCGCCTCGCGAAGGACGCCGTGCTTCCGGACGACCTCGGCGCCGGCCGCAAGGTCCTCGTCGAGACGAAAACCGTCAAGAAGCGCCGCTACGCGACGAAGGTCTCGTACCCCGAAGGGCAAATCGTCATCACGAACGTGAACTGACGTCGCCGTGTGATCCTCTTCGGGAACGACGACGTCCTCGCGCTCGACAAGCCGCCGGGCGTTTCGATGGCCACGTCGTCGAAGGAAGGCAAGTCGGCCGAGGACGTCGTGCGGCGCCTGCTCGCGGCCTGCGGGATCGTCCCGCCGAACCCGCTTCCGCTCCTCGTGCACCGGCTCGACGCGGGAACGTCGGGAGTCGTCCTCCTCGCCGTGACGCGCGAAGCCCACCGCGCCCTGAGCCTCGCGTTCCAGGAGCGCCGCGCCCGGAAGACCTATCGCGCGCTCGTCTGGGGCCACCCCGTGCCTGCGAAGGGGACGATCGACCTGGCGCTCGCGCGCGACCCGAAGGACGGCCGGAAGATGCGCGTCGAGAGGGGCGGGAAACCCGCCGTTACGCGCTACGCGACGCTCCGGAGACTCCCGTCCCTCTCCGACCTCGAGCTTCGACCCGAGACCGGGCGCACGCACCAGATCCGGGTTCACCTCGCAGCGGTGGGGCACCCCATCGCCGGCGACGACTTCTACGGCGGGGCCAGCCGGTGGCATGGAGTGCGCGACCCGAGACTCCGTGAGGCGCTCTCGAGGATCGCGCGCCCGCTGCTCCACGCCGCGCGCGTCGAGGTTCTGGAAATGGGAATCGACGTCTCGGCGCCGCTGCCCGGGGATTACGAGGAAATCCTTGCTTCTCTCGCAGCCGCTCGCCCGGCCCCAACCCGTTGACGTCGTGGCGCCGAGGCAAATTCTCGTCCCAGTCTCCTAAGTCAAAAGGCCCGCCAGACGTAGGCGCCGCCGTCCCGGACGAATCCAAGGCTTTCCAGAAGCGGCGCGAGCGGCGAGAGAGAAGCGGCGAGGCGGAGGCGGCGCGGCTGGCCGAGCGGGTCGCGGGCCCTCCTGAGGAGGTCCTGAAGGGCCGCGAGCGCCGCAGAGAGCGTCCGATCGGAGGTCCCGGGCGCCAGAGTGAATCCGCCGTCGGCCGCGATCGTCAGGAACGGTTCTCCGGCGGACAGGGCCACGAAGGAGCCCCGCTCGGGAGCGGGATCGAGGCCGGCGAGGACGGGATCGCCGCCTCCGGCCACGGCCAGCGCAGGCTCGCCTCCGTCCGGCGCCGCGCGCGCTCGAAGCGCCTCGATGGTCTCTTCCTCCGCGTATTGCAGGGGGCCGTGGCCCTCGACGAATGCGCCGCGCCGAAGATCTCCGCGCATCTCCATGCGCGCGAGGACCGGCGCGACGTCGGACCAGCGCACGGCCGCCGGGTCCTCCAATTCGAGCTGGGCCCTCGAGACGACGCCCCAGCGCGCGAGGAGGATCCGGGCCCAGGCCTCGGCGCGCTCGTCCGCGCGGAGCGGCTCGCCGGAGACGCCGGGAGCGTCGACGAGCGACCAGCGGCCCGACGGGAGAGAAGAATGACCAGAAGAAAGAGAAGAGGGAGATTTTCTTGGAAGGGGGAGAGAGGCCGGCGCGTGGCGAGAGAGGCCAAGGCGATCCACCACCCGCTGCTCGGCGGCGCGGAGCGCGGCGCGGCCGGGCCGGGTCCCGCCTTCTCCGAGTCGCGCACCGGCGCCGGGACGCGGCTCGTCCCCCGCGCTCGGCTCTGGCCTTCCCCCGCGCCTTCTAAGAAGAATCTCCCGGAGCCCCTGGACGCCATCTCCCGTCACGAGGCCCGCCAGGACCAGTTCGACCAGCGCCTTTCGGAGCGCTTCCTCGGACTTTCCTTCGCCTCTCGGGACGAGGTCCGCGAGGAACGATGCGCCGAGGACGGCGAGTTTTCCGTAGAGATCGCGCGCCGCGGGGGTGAGGCTGTCGAGCGCGGGCGGTCCCGGCGGCAGGACGATCGCCCCCTCTCCCCGGAAGAAGAACGACACGCGAGCCGCCCGCGGGTCTTTCGCGCCGGCCGCGCGCCACACGAGGAGGCCCCGCGCGGAAAGGACGTCGAGCGCGTCCGGCTCGGGCGCCGCGAGGCGCGCGGGGAGGACCGACATCTCCAAGGAGAGCGCGGGAAGAGGAAGCCCCCTGAGGAGGGCGAGCGCGCGCTCGGCCGCGTGGGCCCCCGAGAAGCGGGCGCCCAGGACGAGTCCCTGCCGCCTCGCGACGAGGGCGCGCCACGCGGACACGGGCACGGGACGAATCTCGCCCCGCAGGAGCGCGAGCGTCTTCCTGCGGACGCTCTCGGCAAGACGCGCGCCGGCCCAGCGCGGCGGCCCCTCGCCCGCCCCGAATCGCCCCCGCACGACGAGCGCGTCGAGCCGCAGCGCCTCGAGCACCTCCTCTACGCGGTCGGCGGGCATGCCGTAGCGCTTCACGAAGTCATCGACGGTTGCCGGGCCGCGGGTCGAGAAGAAACGAAGGACGATTTGCTGAAGACCCGAGCGCTGCGTGCTGCCGGCCGTCACCGGGCCACGGTTGTTTTCTTCTTCGAGCGCACGTGCGGTCGTCTCGGTTTTCGTGGGCGGTTCGCCGCGTCCGTTTTCGATGCGCGCGAGGGAGCGGCCAAGAGCTTGCTCAAAGAGCTCGATGTCGTCCGCGGCGAGATACCTCTCTTCACCTTCTAAGGAAAGCGCCGTCACACTTCCGCGAGATGTCAACTCGTTTAGCCAGTCTCTCCCCTCTTCAGCAGATCTCTCTCTAATCTCGTCTTCCGTCAGATCTCCGAGCTCCTGGAACAGCAGCAGCAGCTCGTCGGCCGTGCGGGCCTGGCGGCCCGCGACGAGGCGCGAGGCCTCGGCGCGGGCGGCGTCCGCGGCCTCGGGACGAAGCGTGTCGGGCAGCGTCTCGCCGAGGACCTCGCCGAGGAGCTCGCGGTTCATGGCGAGGGCGTGAAGCCCTCGCTCGGCCTTCGGCGCATCCCACTCGTACATGTAGGCCATGACGAACGTGAAGAGGAGGCCCTGCGCGGCGGGCGACGGGAACTTCCGGACGTCCACCGAGCGGCCGACCGCGCCGGACGCGAGGTCGTCGAGGAGCCTGAACAGGCGGTCGGACTCCCACTGATCCTTCAGGCAGTCGCGGTACGTCTCGGCCACGATGGGAAAGTCGGGGAGCTGCCGAGTCGTCTGAAGGAGGTCCCTCGCGCGGAGGCGCTGCAGCCAGAACGGAGTGCGCCGGCCCGAGCGGGCGCGCGGGAGGAGGAGCGCGCGCTGCGCGTTCTCCCGGAAGCGCGCGCCGAAGAGAGCCGAGTTCGGCAGCTCGGCGAGGAGGCGCTCGCGGGCCTCGGCGGCCGTCAGCCGCGCCAGGCGCTCGAGCGGGATCTCGCGCTCGGCGCGCGGAAGGCGCAGCAGGATGCCGTCGTCGGTGGCGACCGCCTCCACCTCGACGCCCGTCTCCTCGTTCAGGACGCTCGCCAGGGCGAGCGACCAGGGCAGGTTGACGCCGCGGCCGAAAAGGGAGCGCACGAGGACGCAGGGATCGCCGAGATCGTTCGGAAACGTCTCGAACACGACGTGGAGGTCGGACGCGATGCCGGCCGAGTCGAATGCCTCGCGGCGCACGGCCGCCGTGAGCGCCGAGGCGGCGTTCGGGTCGCAGCCGTAACGCCCGGCGAGGAGACTGGGGAGCGCCGGGTCGTCGAGGCGCTCGGCCACGAAACGTTTGAGACGGCCGACGCGCGCGGCGAGCTTCGCCGTGCGGCCGAGCCCTTCTCCCTTCCAGAAGGGCATGCGCGCGGGCTGGCCGGCCGCGTCCTCGACGACGACGCGGTCGTGCGAGATCTCGACGGCCCTCCACGCGCGCGAGCCGAGGAGGAAGACGTCGCCCGTACGCGTCTCGTAGACGAACTCCTCGTCGAGATCGCCTACGACGGTGCGGCCGTCGCGGAGGACGGCGCGGAACGTGCCCCGATCGCCGATCGTCCCGCCATCGAGGAGCGCCGCGAGGCGCGCCCCGGGCAGCGCCGCGACGCGGTCCGTCGCGCGGTCCCAGACGAGCTTCGGGGCGAGTGCGGCGAAGCGCTCTCTCGGGTACTTCCCCGAGAGCATCGCGAGCGTCTCGAAGAAGAGCGCGCGAGGCAGGGCGCGATAGGGGCGCGCCCGCCGGAAAATCTCGAGGAGTGCCTCGGCCGTCGTGCCGTCCTTCCCGCGGCCCACGGCCTCGGCCACGATCTGCTGCGCGAGAACGTCGAGCGGGAATTCCGGCGGGCGGGTCTCCTCGACGTCGCCCTCGCGCATGCCTTCCACCGTCGCGGCGCACTCGTAGAGGTCGTCGAGAAAGAGAGGGACGAGGCGGCCGCGCGCCGTCTGGCCCACGAGGTGACCCGAGCGGCCGACGCGCTGCAGCGCGCGCGCGACGCCCTTCGGGCTGCCAATCTGGACGACCGAGTCGATCTCGCCCACGTCGAGGCCGAGCTCGAGAGAGCCCGTCGCGACGAGGACGCGCAGGGAACCCGCCTTCAGGTCGCGCTCGATCTCCTCGCGCAGCGCGCGCGCGACGGAGCCGTGGTGCGTCGGGACCTCGCGGCCGAGCTTCTCCTCGAGCTTCGCGGCCACGCGCTCGGCATGCCGCCTGTTGTTGCAGAAGACGAGCGTCGTGCGCCTCAGCACGACTTCGGCCGCGATGGCCTCGATCGCGGGCTCCCAGGCGGAGCCGTCCTCCGACCGGCCGAAGGTCTCCCTCGGGCACACGACGGCGAGGTCGAGGCTCTTTTTCGCGTGCACGACGAGCGGCTCGACGCGATGCGCGCCCCCGACGAAAGCGGCGACTTCGGCGGCCGGCTCGACCGTCGCCGAGAGCGCGACGCGTTGCGGGGGGCGGCCGCCGGCCTCCGTGACGAGCGCCTCGAGCCGCTCCAGGCTCAGCGCGAGGTGGGAGCCCCGCTTCGTCCCGGCCACGGAATGGATCTCGTCGAGGATCACGGTCGAGACGGTCGAAAGGAGCGCGCGGCCGGAGCCCGTCAGGAGGAGGTAGAGCGATTCGGGCGTCGTGATGAGGATGTCGGGGGGGCGGCGGAGCTGGTCGCGTCGCGCCGCGGCAGCCGTGTCGCCGGTGCGCACGGCCGCCGTGATCCGCGCGGCCGCGCGCTCGCCGGCCAGGAGGCCGGCGTCCTCGAGCGCGCGGCGAATCCCTTCGCGCGGCTCCTCGAGGTTGCGCGCGACGTCGTTGTCGAGCGCCTTGAGGGGAGAGACGTAGAGGACCGAAAGCGCCGGCGCGGCCCCGCCCGCGAGCTTGCGCTTGACGAGGCCGTCCAGCGCCACGAGAAAAGCCGCCAGGGTCTTGCCGGTCCCCGTGGGCGAGACGAGGAGGACGTTCCGGCCCGCCGCGATCGCCGGCCATGCGAGCATCTGCGCGGCGGTCGGCCCTCCCGGAAAGCTCTTGCGAAACCAGTTGGAGACGCCGGGGTGGAAGAAGCCCAGCGCGTCGGTCATGCGAGCGCTCTCAGCGGGCCGGCGAGGAGGAGGGAGCCGACGCGCGCGGGGCCGCGCAGCCGCGTGCCGCGAGGAACGTCGCCGCGCAGGCGAGGATCACGACGCTCGCGCCGAGGAGAAGGAGGAGCGGTCCCCTCCGCGCAGTCGGCAGCTCGCTCGTCACGGGTGCCGTCGAGAGGCGCCTCTTCCGAAGAGGCGCGGTGAAGCGGGCGACGCCGGCCGGCGGGGAGGCGGGCGCGGCCGCGGGAACCTCGCGCGTGACGGCGCCGCCCGCTGGCCTCGCCTGAAGCTCGCGCCGCGCGACCACGAGGTCGAGAATCATCTGGCCGGCGCTTCCGTACCGCTCCCCAGGCTCCTTCTTCAGCGCCCGCGCGACGATCTCTTTCAGGCTCTTGGGCACGAGGTCTGGCTCCGGCCAGGGGTCGGCCTCTTTGGTCATCATCTTGGCCACCATCTGGGTCACGCTCGCTCCCGAGAACGGATGCGCGCCGGCCAGCATCTGGTAAAAGACGATGCCCATGGAGAAGAGGTCGGACCGCTCGTCGAGGGGGTTCCCGAGCGCCTGCTCGGGGGACAGATAGTCGAGGGTCCCGACGATCATGCCCTCGCCCGTCTGGCGGTGCGAGCGCGACGTGTCGCGCGCGCCCTCGGCGAGCAGCTTGCTGAGCCCGAAATCGAGCACTTTCACGCGGCCGTCCGGCGCGAGCATGAGGTTCGAGGGCGTGATGTCGCGGTGCAGGATCCGGCTCTGATGGGCGACCCTCAGTCCCTCGAGCGCCTGAATGGCGATGTCCAGACACTCCGGGATCGAGAGCCTCCGCTTGTCCATGATCTCGTCGAGGCCCTCGCCCTCCAGGTACTCCAGGACGAGATAGAGGGCCCCAGGCGGGAAACCCGCGTCGCGCGCGTCGGTCGTCGCGAGGTCGTGGATCGTGATGACGTTCGGATGGTTCAGCGCCGCGACGGCCCGCGCTTCGTTCATGAACCGCCCGCGCATTTTCGCGTCGCTCTGGAGCGCGGCGGGCAGGATCTTGATGGCGACGCGGCGGCCGAGCGCCGAATCCGACGCGAGATAGACCTCCCCCATGCCGCCGCGGCCGAGCAAGCGGAGGATCTCGTACCGGCCGATGCTCCTGGGAAGAACTGGTTCCGCGGCCACGAAGAGGCAAGTATAGGGACTCGCGGAGCCTGGTCAGGCCGGCGCGGGACCCGTCCGATCGAGCGTCAGGGAGATCGCGAGGACGTTCCCCTGGTCGCTCGTCGTCGAGGCGAGGCCCGAGCGCTCGAAGACGCGCAGCATGCTCTCGTTGTTCTTCAGGACCTCGGCCTCGAAGACCGCGATGCCCCGGGCGAGGGCGAGTTCCGCGAGACGCCGGAAAAGGCGGCTGCCGAGACCTCGTCCCTGGAAGTCGTCCGCCACCGTGAACGCGACCTCCGCGTGAGTGGGGCGTTCCTTGATGCGCTCGAATCGGGCGACTCCCACGATGGCACCCCCGGTCTCGGCGACGACGGCGTACCGCTGGTCGTAATCCACGTGCGTGAGGTACTCGGCCTTCCCCCGGTCCTTGTCGGGCACGGCGAAGAACCGGAAGTAGAGGCTCTCGGGCGAAAGGCGGTCGTAGAGGGCGAGAAGGCCGAGCGTATCGTCGGGCCGGATGGGGCGCAGGCGAATCGCCGCGCCGTCCCGGAGCACGATGTCCGCCTCGTCCCCGGCGGGATAGGTGCCGCTCGTGCGATCCCCGCCTCCGAGGTCTTCCCGAACCGTTCGAACCACGCGGCCTCCGGCGGGCTGTTCTTCGACTCCTGAAGACGATACAACGCGTCGGGCAAGAGCCCTTGACAAAAGTGCACGGGCGTACTATTTTATCGCCGTGAGCAAGGGTGAGATGACCCGCCAGGCCATCCTCGAGCATGCCATGGGGCTCTCCAGTATGGTCGGCCTCGGGGGCCTGACGATCGGCCGCCTCGCGGACGAGCTCGAGCTCTCCAAGAGCGGCCTCTTCGCCCACTTCCGGTCCAAGGAAACGCTCCAGACGCAGGTCCTCGAGCACGCCGCCTCACGCTTCGTGGACAGCGTCATCAAGCCGGCACTTTCGGCCCCGCGCGGCGAGCCGCGGGTCCAGGCCATCTTCGACAGGTGGCTCGAGTGGCCGAATACGAATCCGCTCCCGGGCGGCTGCATTTTCGTGCAGGCCGCTTCCGAGCTGGACGACCGGCCGGGGCCCGTGCGCGATCTCCTGGTGCGGCAGCAGAAGGACTGGCTCGAAGTCATCGCGAACACGGTTCGCACCGCGATCACCGAAGGACACTTCCGCGAAGACGTGGACCCCGAGCAGTTCGCGCAGGATCTCTACGGCGTGATGCTCTCCTGCCACCACGCCTCGCGCCTCCTGCGCGATCCAAAGGCCCTGAGCCGCGCCCGGCACGCCTTCGAGGCGTTGAGGCTGGCCGCTAGGATGCCCCACTCCTAAAGGAGAAAAGAAGATGACGAACGAGAGATTTCCTTCAATTGGAAAACGAACGAACGTTCGCGCTTTTAGCGAACGACGTTTCGTTCAAACGGTCTTTCCCCTTCTGAGCGGGATCTCTTCGGACCTGGCCTCGATGTGGGCCGAAGCGATGTTCTTCACGCCGCGGCGCCACGCGCCGCCGGTCGAGGAGAACGAATTTCTTCGAAAGGGCTTGAAGGAGGCTCGCGTCATCGGCGGCAGGAAGATCGTGACGTGGACGTTCGGCGAGAAGTCCCGTCCGACGGCCCTTCTCGCCCATGGATGGGCGGGTCGCGGAGGGCAGCTCCGCGCTTTCGTCCCCCCGTTTCTGGAAGCGGGTCTTTCTGCGCTCGTATACGACGCTCCGGCGCACGGTGCCTCCGAAGGAACGCGCTCTTCCCTCCCGGAGTTCGTGGACGTGATTTGCGAGCTCGGCGAAGCTCGAGGCGGCTTCCACGGCATCGTCGCACACTCGATGGGCGCCGCCGCCGCGGTGCTCGCGATGAGCCGCGGACTCCGCGTGGGGCGCGCGGTCCTCGTGGGCGCGCCCGCCGATCCGGGCGTGTTCTTCCGCGAGTTCCTGGCGTTCCTTCGCATGCCGGAAGAACTCCGGGACCGCACCAGCCGCCGCCTCGAGCGCAAGCTCGCTTTCCGCTGGTCGGACTTCGATCTGGAGAGACACGTCGCGGGCCTGGACACGGAGGCGCTCATCGTGCACGACCGCGCGGACACGGAAGTGCCGTTCCAGGACGGCGTCCGTCTCGCGGAGGCGTGGCCCTCCGCACGGCTGTTCGAAACATCGGGCCTCGGACATCGCCGCGTTCTGCACGATCCCGCAGTCGTGGCACACGTCACGTCCTTCCTGACCGGGCGGCCGACGGGAGGCCTTCTGCCCGCGATCTCCATCGAAGCCGAACTCTATGAGCGGGAGGCGCGGCGGGAACGGATCTTCGCGGCGGGCTGAGAACTGACACCCTCCGGATGCGCAGACCGTTTGCGCTTCCCCGGCACTAGCGTTCGGGCTCCGCGCGTCCGGTCAACACGGCGAGGCGCCGGAGGCGCGCGGCGCTCTCGGGGCTCAGGGCGTCGGACGAAATGCGCCAGCTCCAGTTCGTGGCCGCCTGGCCCGGCGTGTTCATGCGTGCCTCGGGGCCGAGGCCGAGGAGGTCCTGGAGGGGCGCAATGGCGCGGTCGGCCACGGACGTGAAAGCGGCCCGGACGAGGTCCCACGCCACGTCGTGCCCGTCGGAGCCGAGGTAGTCGGCGAGCCTTTCGCGCGCGTCCGAGTCGAGCGCAGTGAACCATCCGGAGGCCGTGTCGTTGTCGTGGGTTCCCGTGTACACGACGAGGTTCGGAATGTAGCGGTGGGGGAGGTGCTCGCTGTCCAGCTCGCCGAACGCGAACTGCAGCACTTTCATGCCGGGCAACCCGAGCGTCGCGACGAGCTGCCGCACGTCGTCCGTCACGTAGCCGAGATCCTCGGCGACGATCGGCACGTCGCCGAGCGCATGGCGAATCGCGAGGAAGAGCATGATCCCCGGCCCGTTCACCCAGCGTCCCTCTCGCGCCGTCTTCGCGGCCGCGGGCACTTCCCAGTACGCGGCGAAGCCGCGGAAGTGGTCCATGCGGACGAGGTCGGCGAGCCGCAGGTTCATGCGCACCCGCTCGATCCACCAGTCGTACCCCTCCGCGGCGAGGACGTCCCACCGGTACAGCGGATGGCCCCAGAGCTGGCCGTCCGCGCTGAAGTAATCGGGCGGCACGCCCGCGAGCGCGGACGGACGGCCCGCGTCGTCGACGGCGAACAGGCGGCGGTGCGCCCACACGTCCGCACTGTCGCTACCGACGTAGATGGGAAGGTCGCCCATGATCGAGATTCCGCGCGCGTTCGCCGCCCGCTTGACGCGCTCCCAGTGCCGGAAGAAGAGGAACTGGACGTACTCGTGGAACGCGATCTCCTCGGCGAGCTCCGCGCGGGCGGCCGCGAGCGCCTCCGGGTCGCGGGAGGCGAAACCGGGGTCCCAATCCATCCAGGCCAGGCCGGCGTGCCGGTCGCGCAGGGCGGCGAAGAGGGTGAAGTCCTGAAGCCACGGCGCCTGCGGGGGCGACGAGGCGAAGCGCGCCCGCTCTTCGGCGACGCGGCCGCCGAGCGTCCCGGCGTGGTCGAAGGAAGCCCTCAGGACGCGCGAGCGGAAAGCGACGACGGCGTCCCAGTCGATGGGCCCGTCCGGGAACTCCTCGGCGCCGTCGAGAGCGGAGGCGGGCAGGAGGCCTTCCTCGAGGAGCCACTCCGGCGAGATGAGCAGCGGGTTCCCCGCGAAGGCCGAGAGCCCGTCGTAGGGCGAGCGGTGCGGCCCGGTCGGCCCGAGGGGAAGGACCTGCCAGATCCTCAGGCCGGCCCGGGCGACCCAGTCGACGAAGACGTCCGCCGCCGGCCCGAGGTCGCCGATTCCGAACCGCGAGGGCAGCGACGTCGGGTGCAGGAGCACCCCGGCTTGACGCGTGGAGCGGATCATTCGCGGATGCTATCCCGGCGGCCTCACCGGCCCATGGCGGCCTCGTGTCCGAGGATCCGCAGAGTCTTGTCGTAGATCGCCTCGACCTCCTCGCGCGTGTTCCCGATCGCCGTCATCCCGAGCTTGCCAAACTGCGAGAGCGCGCCGATGAGGTGAAACAGCACGCCGGACTCGGAGTTGTGGCTGTAGTGAAGGGAGTTGATCGTGACGATCTCGATGAGGTCCTCGGGCAGGAGCCCCCGAAGCGTCTCGGACTGGAGGTTGTCCGTCGCACGATAGAACTTGGGCGAGCCCCGCGGCGAATGGAAGAGGCCGGTCGAGGGATCGAGCTGACCGCCGGTCAGGAACTGCAGCGCGAGGTAAGGATGCGTCGTGCCTCCCATGCGGAGGTTGATCTCGAGAGCCCGCGCCTCCCACGGAGCCGACGCGTCGGCCCGCGTCACGAGAAAGTCGACGCCGAATCGGCTCATGACGCCCTTCGCGGCGAGAACGGTGCCGACCCGCATGGCCGCCTCGTGGATGAGCGTGCGGTACTCCTCGTCGGCGGGGAAGAGGCACCCGAGGAACACCTGGCCGCTCGGCCCGCCGAGGATCTGGTCATGCGTGGAGATTGGAATGACGCTCCCGTAAGGGTCGGTCCGGAGCTGGACGCTCGGGGATCTTTTTTGCGGCGCCTCGAGGAACTCCTCGGCGATTCCCCCCATCCGGCAGAACTTTCCGTGGTAGTCGTCCCACGTTTCCCACGGGACCGAGAAATCCAGGAGCGGGAGCGCCGCGTGGACCGCCTCGGCGAGGTCGCGCCCGGTGCCTTCGTAGTGGAAGATCGCGTTGCCCTCGCCGGAAAAGCTGTCGTTCAACTTCACGACGGCGTGCCGGAGGCCGGGCTTCCGGCGCTTCAGCCCGACGAGCGCGCTCTCGAGGTCGCGGTCGTCGCGCAGGTCCTCGAAGCCGTCGGGGAGGGCGATACCGGCCTCGCGAAAGATCTTCCGGCTCCCGGACTTCGTCCCGTGGGCGTTGAGCGCGGGGTCGACGCCGTTGAGCGGGATCCCGAGAAGGACCGAGAGCTTTCGCTCGAGAACCGTGGAGTTGAACACGGTGAGGTACGCCCGGTTGCGGTCGGTGATGCCCTGGCGGATGCGCTCGATGAGCCGGGGGCGCTCGAGAATCTTCTCCGTGAGGGAGCGAGGCGAGGAATCGTGCGCGCACAGCAGCGTCAGCCGGCTCCGTGCGTGACTCGTGGGGATGCCGACGAGGAGCTGGAAGTAGTACTCGAGGACGAGAGGATGCACGGGCTGCGACGTCACGAAGACCACGCGCGCGCGCGGATTGCGCAGCCGGATCAGGAGAAACAGGAGCCTCTCCTCGTAGAAGCTCGCTCCTTCGAGCTTCCTCATCTCCGCCTGGTCGAGAGTGAGCGAGGGGACGACGACCGAGGTGTGCGGCTGGTCGTCGCGCCCGGAAATCGCCTCCCAGACCTCGGCCAGGCGCGGCTTCAGAGCCTCGAACTCGGCGAGCTCCCGCTCGAGGGAAAGCGAGGACGCGAAAGGCGGGCGCGGAATCACGTTGGACCCATTCTAAAGGCGGGCCCCGCCATTCCCCGATCGAGGCACGTTTCTTGAGTAACGGGGTTTCAGGGTCGCAGGGAAGAGTGAAGAAACGCCGGGGGTTCACCCTCATCGAGCTTCTGATCGTCGTGGCGATCATTGGAATCATCGTCGCCATCGCCGTCGTGAACATGATCAACGCGATCCAGCGCGGGAAGCAGAAGCGCTCGATGGCGGACATGAAGACGCTCGCGACGGGCATCGAGGCCTACGCGACGGACCATAACTTCTACCCGGCGGCCGCGGGCCTCTCGCTGCCCTCGGGCCTCGAGCTGCCGACCGCCACATTCGGGTCCGCCGCAGGCCTGCTCAGCCCGACGTACATCCGGGTGATTCCGCTGGTGGACGGCTGGAACTCGTTCTTCCATTACGGGACGAACCCGCCGCGGACCGACTTCGCGCTGCGCTCGTCCGGCGCCGACGGTGTCCTGGAGACGGCTCCGGTCGGGGGCGGGACGACGGATTTCAACGCCGACATCATTCTCGTCGACGGTGCCTTCGTGCAGTTTCCGGAAGGCATTCAGAAGTGACGGGCTGGCGCCGGCCCGACAAACGGTGGCCCGGCCGCCTCGCTTCCTCCGACAAAAATTCGTCGCAGTCCCGACGTTCCGGCTCGATTCATGCCTGAAGGAGCCGAATTAGGCTTCGCCGGACGGGCGGCACGCGTCTTGAAGGAGGCTTTGGTCATTAGGAGGTTCATCTCATGAAAAAGAGGACCAACAAGGGCTTCACCCTCATCGAGCTTCTCATCGTCGTGGCCATCATCGGCATCATCGTCGCGATCGCCATTCCGAACCTGCTCAACGCCATCCAGCGCGCCAAGCAGAAGAGGACGATGGGCGACCAGCGTACGGCCGGCACGGCCGCCGAGGCGTATGCCGTCGACTTCAACCACTACCCGGCAGCGGCGGGCTACACCCTTCCCTCGAGTCTCACGCTCGGCGCCACGACTTTCGGGAAGATCGGTTCGGGCTTCAACCTCCAGGTCTGCCCGACCTACGTTCGCGTCCTGCCCTTGGCGGACGGCTGGCAGTCGTTCTTCACGTATTCCTCGGGCCCGGCGGCCAACGCCCAGAACTACGGCATCGTGTCCACGGGCAAGGATGGAACGGCGGGGCCCAGGCTCTGGGGCGAGACCACGGACTTCAACGACGACATCATCTTCGTGGACGGTCAGTTCGTTCAGTACCCCGCGGGCGCGCAGCGGTAATCCTCCTCCCCGCTGAGTCCCGATCCGAGAGAGCCCCCTCACGGGGGCTCTCATCTTTTCCGGCCTAGAATCGCGGCGGTGCGAGGCCGCGGGACGACGGGACGGACGGCGCTCCTGGGCGGCGCCCTGGGACTCGCGTTCGCGGCGTATCTGCTCGCGCCCAGCGCGCTTTCGGGCGTCGCGCCCGCGCTCGGAGACCTCGCCGATTTCTTCTGGCCGATGAAAGGCTACACGGCCGCGCGCTGGCCGTCGGGCGTGCCGCTCTGGAACCCGCTTTCGGGGTGCGGCGAGCCGTGGCTCGCCCAACTCCAGACAGGCGTCTTCTACCCCGGGGATTTGCCGTTCTTTCTGCCCGGGGCGATCGGGCCTCTCCTCGGCATCGCCCTCCACCTCGCGATCGCCGCATCCGGAATGGCGGCCTGGCTGTCGCTCCTCGGCACGTCGCGCGCCGGCGCGCTGCTCGGCGCGTCGGTATTCGCGGGGGGAGGCGCGTTCCTCTCCCTCGCGCTCGTGTACAACAACTTCGAAACCGCGGCCTTCCTCCCCTGGCTCTTCCTCTCGGCGCGGCATGCGGCGCGAGGCGGCTCGCCGGCGGGGCTCGCCGCCGCTTTCGCGCTTTCGTTTCTCGGCGGCGAGCCCGCCCTTGCGGTGGCGGGCGCGACCGGCGCGGCTCTCCTCGCGCTCGCGACGCGGCGCGACGATCCCCCCGGCGCAACGCCGTCTCGCTCGCCGCTCCCGCGGCTCGCGTCCGGACTCCTCCTCGGCGCGACCCTCACGGCGGCCGCGGCGCTCCCGTTCTTCGAATATGCGGCGTCCTCCGGCCGGCTCGAGGGCGTGACGAGAGCGGAGGCGCTCGCGCGGCCGGTCGGAACGTCCGACCTTCTCGACGTGGTCCTGCCTCCGTCCGACGCGCTGACGCGCAGCCCGTCCGCGGGCCGCGGCGGATACCTCGCGACGCTGGCGCTCTCTCCGCTCGTCCTCGTGCTCGCCGCGGGTGCGGGCGCGGGCCTGGCGGCAAAGCCCCGCCTCCTCGTCGCTCTCACGCTGCTCGCGCTCCTCGGCCTCCTCCTCGCGCTCGGAGCCAACGGCGGACTCCTTCCCTTCCTGTGGGACGCGGGCGTCGCGCGCGGGGTGCGGTTTCCCGCGCGCTGGTTCGTGCTGACGCAGCTCGCCCTCGCGGGTCTCGCGGGCGCGGGCCTCGACGGCTGGCTCTACGGGCGACTTCTCGGCTGGCCGAAGGGCCGCGAGAGCGAGGACGGCGCGCGTGCTTCGCCCCCCGCGGCCGTACGCCTCGCGCCCGCCGTCCTGTTCGGCGCGGGAACCGCCGCGCTTCTCGGCGCGGGAGCCTGGGCCGGCCGCATGACGGGCCTTCCCGCATGGGCGGCGCTCGGCGCGGCCGGAGCCGGTGCGTTGCTCCTCGCGTCCGTCCGCGCGGCGGGGCGGCCCGATCCGCGCCTCGCCGGCGCCGCTCTCGTCGCTCTCGTGGCGGTGCCTCTTCCTCTCGCTTCGGCGGGCGTCCTCGCGCCGGCGCCGCTCGGGCGCCCGCTCTCCGCCGTGGCGGAGCTGGCCGGCGCGCCGGGCCGGGTCTTTCCCGTGGTCTCGGACGGAGCGCTTCTCGCGGCGCTCGCGCGCGAGGCCGGCGGAGCGTGGAGCCGCTCGTCGGTCGCACGGGCGCACGCCGCCCTCGCGGGCTACTCGAACCTGCCCCTCGGCCTCTCCTCGGCGGCCTCGCCGTCGCCCATCGGAAATCCGCGGCGGACGCGCCTCCTCGGCGCGGCTCTTTCGGGAGGGAACGCGGAGGCGATCCTCTCGCTCGTGGACGTGCGGCACGTCGTGTCTCCCTTCCCGACGACGATCCCCGGGGCCCGGCTCGAGCGGCGCGACGCGGGCGTCCTCGTCTACGCCCTGTCGCGGGGCGAGGGGCGGGTGTTCTTCGCGCGGTCGGCCAGGGAGGCGGACGACGAGGAGGCGTTTCGCGCGCTCGTCGCGCCCGAATTCGACCCGGAATCGGTCGTCCTCCTCGCTCCGCCCGCGGGGCCCCTTCCGGCGCCTCGGGCGGGAAAGGGCTTCTCGGTGGCGCGCGTCGCCAAAGACGCGCCCGAAGCTCTGACCGTGAACACCGAAAGCTCGGAGGCCGGCTACCTCGTGCTCACGCGGTCGTACGACCGCGGCTGGGAGGCGCGTCTGGACGGAGCAGACGTCCCGCTCTCCCGCGCGGACCTCGCGCTCTCGGCGGTGCTCCTTCCGGCGGGCGCCCATCGCCTCGACCTCGTCTACCGTCCCGCCTCGTTTCGCGCGGGCGCGGCGCTCTCGGTGGCGTCGCTCGTCGTGCTCGCCGGTCTCGTCCTCGCGGGGCAGAGGCGTCCATGAGCGCGTTCGACGGCGTGTTCATGGGATTCTTCTTCGCGACGGGCGCAATCGTGGGTTCCTTCGCCAACGTGTGCATTCACCGCCTGCCCCGGGGAGCCTCGGTCGTCCATCCGGGCTCGCACTGTCCCGCCTGCGGAGCGCCGGTCGCGTTCTACGACAATGTGCCGGTCGTATCCTGGCTCGTCCTTCGCGGCCGTTGCCGAACGTGCCGCGCCCCCATCAGCGCCCGCTATCCGCTCGTCGAGATGCTCGTCGCGCTTCTCTTCCTCGCGGCGGGCTTTCTCTACGGGCCGACGCTCGTCGCGGTCTCGGCGGCCCTTCTCGCGACGGCCTGCGTGATTCTCGGGGCCACGGATCTCGAGGCCCGCACTCTGCCCGACGAGGTGACGCTCGGGACCCTCGTCGTCGCCCTTTTCCTCGCGGCGCTCCGCGACCGCGCGGCCGCGGCTTCGGGTCGCGCGTTCGCAGGGTCCTTCGTGGAGAGCCGGCTCGTCGAGGCGCTCCTCGGGGCGCTCCTCGGAGCGGTCTTTCTCGAAGGGGTGAGGCGCGCCTACGCGAGGTTGCGCGGCCAGGAGGGCATGGGTGGAGGCGACGTGAAGATGCTCGCGATGGCGGGCGCTTTCACCGGCCCCGCGGGAGTGTTCTTCACGCTTTTCTTCGCGTCCCTCGCCGGCACGGCCGTGGCGGGCGGCGCGGTGCTCGCCCGGACGCTCCGCTGGCGGGTGGAGGCGCGCCGCGCGCGCCTCTCGTCCTCCGCGGCGCACGCGGTCGCCGCGCGCGCCGGCCTTCTCGTAGGCGAGGACGGCCGCGTTCTGGCGGCTTCCGCCCGCTTCCGCGAAATACCGGGGGCCGCCGCCGACGGGATGCGCGTCACGGCGGACCCCCGTACGGCGGGCCGGCTGCTCGCCTTCGTCCGGCTGGCCCGGGCGCGAGCCAGGCGTGGCGCGCCTTCGGCCAGCGGGCGTCTCGCGCTCGACGACGGAGCCGGTTTCTTCCGCGTCCTCGCGGCGCGAGCCGAGGCCACGCCCGCCGGGCTCCTCGTCCTTCTCGCGCGAGCCGACGTGCCGTTCGGCGTGTTTCTCGCGTGCGGCGCGCTCTCAGCCTTCGCCTTCGGGCGCTCGGCGTGGGAGGCCCTCGCCGCGGGCGTGCCCTGGGTGCCGAGGCTTCTGCCGTGACGGATCGCACGTTCGAGCGCGAAGTTCGCAACGTGATCGTGGGCGGTCTCGCGACGATGCTCTTCCTCGCCGGGACGGCCGTCGTCGTTCTCCGCAACACGACGGCATGGGGCGTGGCGGAGAGCCTGCGACGCCTGACGAGAGAGACGCGTGCCGTGGCGGACCGCCTCGGCAAAGCGCCCGATCCCGCCCAGGCCCTCGTGTCGGACGCATCCGTGGCGCGCTCCCTGCACGACGTGAACGCGCGGGGCGCCGCGCTCTACGACGGGCGGGGCCAGCGGATCGCCGACGCTCCGTTCCTGCAGGACGCGGGGCTCGCGCCCCCGGCGCTGCAGGCCGGCGAGCTTCCCTCCGAGGAGCCGCTCGTCGCGGCGGGCGAGGGCGGAGCGCCGACGATCACCGTCGCGCTGCCCGGCGCGACGCGGATCCTGCGGGTCGTCTGGGACGGCACGTCGATCGCCGAGGCGCGCCGCAACGCCCGCATCCTCTCGATCGCGGTGCCCGCGGCCGCCGCGGTTCTCGTCCTTCTCGTCGTGCCCTTCCTGAGGCGCCTCCTCGAGCCGATCGACGCCCTCACGGAAACGGCGCGCGGGGCCGGCGGCCTCGTGCCGGCGACGCGCGCCGTCGGCGACGAAGCCGCGACGGCGGTCGCCACGTTCCAGCGCACCGTCGACGAGCTGAAGA
>JBGQDL010000047.1:0-23784 GCA_041495865.1 Thermoanaerobaculia bacterium
GGAGAAATGCACCCGCTGCCTGCAATGCTACATGGCCTGCCCGGATGCCTGCTGGGTCTACAAGGCAGAGGACGAGACCCTGGAGTGGGTCGGCGATTTCTGCAAGGGCTGCCAGGTCTGCATCGCGCAGTGCCCGGAAGAGGGTGCGCTCGTCGCGGTGCCTGAGCTCGACTTCGAGGGCGGCGTGGTTCGGCTGGAGAAACCTTTCTAAAAGGAGAACGCTATGGCAAAAGAAAGCATGATGACCGGTTGCCGCGCTGCCGCGGAAGGCGCGAAGGCGGCCGAGGTGGAAGTAATCTGTTCCTACCCCATTCGCCCCTACACGGCGATCATGATGGAGCTCGCAAAAATGGTCGCCAACGGCGAGCTGAATGCCGAGTTCATCCACGGCGAGGGTGAGCATGCGCAGGTGTCGGTCGTCCTCGGCGCCTCCGCTGCTGGCGCGCGCGCCTACACCGGAAGTTCGGGCGTCGGCGTGACCTATGCCATGGAGGTCTACAGCCCCATGGCCGGCGGCCGGTACCCCGTTCAGATGTCGATTGCCGACCGTACGCTCGACCCGCCGGGCGATTTCGGCTCCGAGCACACGGATGCCATGTCGACCCGCGACCAGGGCTGGCTTCTCGGCTGGGCCGCCACCCCGCAGGAGGTCTACGACAACACCCTGATGGCCTACCGCATCGGCGAAGACCACCGCGTGATGCTGCCCCAGATGGTCTGCCAGGACGGCTATTTCATCTCCCACATTCCGGACAAGGTCACCATCGGAGAAGCCTCACAGGTGAAGGAGTTCCTGCCTCCTTACCGGCCGATCCATCCTCTGAGCCTCACGAACCCGGTTTCCCATGGTCCGCAGATCCGCCCCGACCAGGGCGCTCCGATGGACGCGATGCGAGCGCAGACGTTCCTCGCGGTTCCCAAGGTCATCGAAGAGGCGACGGCGGATTTCGCGCGCATCTTCGGGCGCAAGTACGATCCGTTCGTCGAGCAGTATAAGCTCGACGACGCGGAGATCGCCTTCTTCATCATGGGCGCTCATTCCAATACCGCCCGGACGGCCGTCGACAAGCTCCGCAAGGAGGGCGTCAAGGCCGGCCTAGCCCGCCTGCGCTGGGTGCGCCCCTGGCCTACCCATCAGCTCGCCGAGGCGCTCGGCCATGTCAAGGCCGTCGGCGTCATCGAGACCAGCACTTCCTACGGATCCGCCATGCGAGGCGGCAACCTCATCCACGAGCTCAGGGCCAGCCTCTACGACCTGGATGACCGACCTCTGGTCACGTCCTTCATGGGCGGGCTCGGCGGCGAGACCATCTGGCCGGCCGACTTCGACTACATGGCGGGAGTTCTCACGAAGATGGTCAAGGAAAAACGGACCGACAGATACGTCTACTGGCTCGGAATGTAGGAAAGAATGGCACCCATCAGAGTATTACGGAGGAAACATGCCAGCATTTGACTATAAGTTTCAGAAACTGGAGCCCATTCGGTCCTTCAAAAGCGTGCCGGAGGACGAGCAATATCTGCCCGGCCACCGCACCTGCGCCGGCTGCGGCCCCGCTCTGAACTACCGGCTGGTCGCGAAGGCGGCCGGCAAGGACACCATCTTCATCGGCCCCACGGGCTGCATGTACGTCGCCAACGCCAGCTATCTCTGCACCCCGTATGCGGTCTCGTGGATCCACGCCCAAATCACGAACGCCGGCGCCGTCGCGTCCGGGATCGAAGCGGCCTTCAAGATGGCCGCGCGCAAGGGCCGGCACACAGGGCCCTTCCCGAACATCATCGTCATGGGCGGTGACGGAGGTAGCGTCGACATCGGCCTGCAGGCGATGTCCGGAATGATGTACCGCGGCCACAAGGTTCTCTTCATCTGCTACGACAACGAGTCTTACGCGAACACCGGAATCCAGACGTCGCCCACGACACCCTACGGCGCGGCAACGACGTTCACGCCTCCCGGCAAGGAGATTCCCGAGGGCAAGACCCTTTTCCCGAAGAACGTTCCCCAGATGGTCATCGGCGGTCACCCCGCGGTGAAGTACGTCGCCACCACCACGATCGCGCACCCCCTCGACCTGATGAACAAAGTCCGGAAGGCGCTCAGCAAACCCGGACCGACGTTCCTGCACATCCTGTGTCCGTGCCCCAAGGGTTGGCTCTTCGACGAGAAGCTGACGCCTGACATGGCCAAGCTGGCCGTGGAGACGGGCATGTGGTCGAACTACGAGTGGGAAGACGGCGTCTACAAGTACACGCAGGTGCCGAAGAAGTACAAGCCCGTCAGCGACTACATGAAGCCGCAGGGACGGTTCGCCCATCTCAAGCCGGAGCATATCGCGAAAATGCAGGCATTCGTCGACGAGAAGATCAAGCAGGTCCAGCGGCCGATCCCGGTCGCCGCTCCTGTGCCGGCGGCGCAGCACGCCTGATTTGCACCTGAATGTGATGCGGCAAGCAAGGAACGGGTTGAAAAGTGGCGTTGCTTCGAGACAAGGAAACTTCTTTGACATGAGGAGGTAGGCACCATGAGTAAAGCGATTTCTGGAGCGAGGATCAGCACCGCCCTCTTCTGTTCCCTGGCCCTGGGTTTCCTGGCGTCGGGCACGGCGAAGGCGTGGGAGCCGGACAAGCCCGTGGAGCTCATCATTCCGGCGGGCGCCGGCGGCGGCGCGGATGTCATGGCCCGGTTTGTTTCACCTCTCATCGAAAAGTACAAATTGTCCCCGAAACCCTTCATCGCCCTGAACAAGTCCGGTGGCGCCGGAGCTGAAGGATTCATGTACGTGAAGGGGAAGAAGGGCGACCCGAACGTCGTCATCATTACTCTGGACAACCTGTTCACGACCCCTTTGGCGACGGGAGTGCCCTTCACCTGGAAGGACCTCACGCCGGTCTCGCGGCTTGCCCTCGACTATTTCGTCCTCTGGGTGAATGCCGAATCCCCGTACAAGACCGCCCAGGAGTACCTCGACGCGGTGAAGAAGGAGCCGGGAAAGTTCAACATGGGTGGGACCGGCTCGAAGCAGGAGGACCAGATCATCACGGTCCAGTTCGAGCAGATGTTCGGCGCGAAGTTCTCCTATGTGCCGTTCAAGGGCGGCGGGGAAGTGGCGGTGGAGCTCGTCGGTAAGCACGTCGATTCTACGGTGAACAACCCGGCGGAGGCCGTGAGCCAATGGAAGGCTGGAAGATTGCGCCCCCTGGCGACAATCGACCACGAGCGGATCGATCTGCCCGATTGGAAGGCGATTCCGACGATGAAAGAAGCGACCGGCAAGGATATGAGCTACCTGATGCTTCGCGGCTTCTTCGCCGCGCCCGGCATCACCAAGGAACAGCAGGAGTTCTATGCCGGGGTTTTCAAGAAGGTTTCCGAGACTCCCGAGTGGAAGAAGTACACGTCCGACATGGGGCTCAAAGCTGCGTACCTGGCCGGTCCGGAATACGTGAAATGGCTGGAAGAGAAGGATAGAGCCACTCAGGACCTCATGAGAAAGGGCGGGCTGCTAAAGTAACAGCGCCTTTGATTTCAGGAAACCGGGAAGAGACCGCCGGACGAGGGAAGGGCGGGCTGTCACTGCTTTCTCCATCGTCCGGCTGCGGTTTCACGATGGATCGGACACGGAGGGAAGATGCGGAAGGCTGAGATCGTCGTCGCCTTTTTCTTTGTCGCGATCGGGATCATCGCCATCGTCGACGCGGTCCGACTGAGTTTTGGATGGGGGCCAAGCGGTCCCGAATCCGGTTTTTTCCCTTTTTACCTGGGACTGGGCACGCTGATCTGCAGTGCAGTCGTTTTGACCAAGGGATTCAAGGAGTTCAAGAAGGAAGGCTCTGGGAAACGGCTGATCCCGGAAGGAGGGCTGAAGCCGATCCTCTGGGTGTTGGTTCCGTCGGCCGGGATGGTCGTTCTGACGGAATTCGTCGGCCTTCATATCGCGGCCGCGATATTCCTTGTATTTTACATGCGGGCGGTGGGGAAGATTCGCTGGGTCACGGTGATCCTCGTGAGCATTCTCCTTCCGGCCTCCCTTTTTGTGGTGTTTGACAAATTGTTCCTGATTCCATTGCCAACCGGAATGTGGGGCAGCAAACTAATCCCATTTTGAAATCGGAGCGCAAACAACGTGGTCGAGAATCTCCATCAGCTGCTAGCGGGCATAAGCATTGCGATCCAGCCGGGAAATTTCCTGATCGCACTGATCGGCCTGGTCCTCGGGGTGATCGTGGGCGTCCTGCCCGGCCTTGGCGGGGCGAACGGAGTGGCCATCCTCATCCCCCTGACGGTCACGATGAGACCCGTGCCGGGCATCATCCTGTTGTCGAGCATCTACTGGGGAGCTCTCTACGGCGGAAGCATCACGTCGATACTCTTCAACATACCCGGCGAGCCGTGGTCGGTGGCAACCACCTTCGACGGTTACCCCCTGGCCAAAAAAGGGAAGGCGGGGAAAGCGCTTGTGATGGCGTTCTTGTCCCATGGCGTGGGAGCGGTATTCGGGATCATCATGCTGAGCTTCTTCGCCCCGATCATCGCGGAATTCGCCCTGAAGTTCGGCCCGGCCGAGATCTTTTCCGTCATGATGCTCACGTTCAGCGCGTTCGTGGGGCTTGGGGGAAAGTCCCCCTCGAAGACCTTGGTTTCCATCTTTTTCGGGTTCATCCTGGCGGCGGTCGGGATGGACATCGTGACCGGACAGCTCCGGATGACCTTTGGGTCCGTCGACCTGATGGGAGGGTTCAACTTCATCGTCGCGGTCATCGGCCTGTTCGGCCTGGGGGAGATATTCCTCACGGTCGAGGAAGGCCTCAAGATGGAAGGAATCAGCGCGAAGGTGACGCTGAAGGATATCGCGGAAGGTTCGAGAGCACTCGTTGTGCACTGGAAAACGGTCGTCATGGGAGCCCTGGTCGGATGCTGGATGGGCCTCAAGCCCGGAGGCGCGACGCCGGCTTCCTTCATGGCGTACGGTTTCGCCAAACAGGCCGCCAAGAACAAGGATGAATTCGGGCAGGGGGCTTCGGCTGGAATCATCGCGCCCGAAGCCGCGGCCCACGCCGCGGGAACCTCCGCAACGCTTCCCATGATCACCCTTGGAATCCCGGGATCGCCGACGATGGCCGTCATCATGGGCGGCCTCATGATATTCGGACTCCTCCCTGGGCCGATGCTGTTCAAGGAGCATGCTGACTTCGTCTGGGGCCTCATCGGAAGCTGCTGGGTGGGTAACTTCATCGGCCTCTTCATCGTCCTGGCCTTCACCCCCCTGTTCGCCGCGGTTCTGAAGATCCGGTTCGCCATCCTGATGCCCGCGATCGTGTACGTCTGCGCCATCGGCGCCTACGCCGTGAACAACCGGATGATCGACATCTATTACATGATCATCTTCGGCGTGCTCGGATATGCCTTCAAGAAGCTCGACTATCCCCTGGCGCCGATGGTATTGGCTCTCGTCCTGGGAGACATGGCCGAGGCGGCGATGAGGCAGGCCCTCATCATGGGACATGGCAGCCCGCTGATCTTCTTCAAGCCTCCGATCGCGTTGCCGATCATGATCGCGGCGATCATCATCTTCTTCATGCCGACCATCTCGCAGCTCCTTAAGAAGAAACAGTCGAGCGTAGGGGCGGGCTGATGGGAGGCACTCCTCGGGCGCGGGTAAGCCGACCGCCTGGCTTCTTGCGCGGTCATGAGGCAAGGACTCTGTAGCGACTAACGGAGACCTCGAATGTGGGATTTCGGTCGGTTAGGGTCCATGTCGTTTGATCTGAAGTTTGTGTCTTCAGTCTTGAGCATCGTCCTGATCGACCTGATCCTCGCCGGCGACAACGCAGTCGTGATCGCCCTGGCAGTCCGCTCGCTCCCGAGAAGGAAACGAATGTGGGGCATGATCCTGGGAGCGGGGGCCGCCGTGCTGCTCAGGGTGGTGCTGACCTTTTTCGCGGCGCAATTGCTGAATATTGCCTTTCTGAAACTCACCGGAGGGATCCTGATCACATGGGTCGCGGTGAAGCTCTTCATGCAAGGCACGGAAGAAAGGAAGATCGGCGAGGCGGGAAACCTCTGGCAGGCGGTTCGGCTGATCGTCTTCGCCGACCTCATCATGAGCACGGACAACGTGCTCGCCGTTGCCGGCGCGTCGCACGGGAACGCATTTCTGCTGATCTTCGGCCTTGCATTGAGCATTCCTTTCGTCGTGGGCACGAGCACCCTCCTGTCCATGATGATGGACAAATACCCGATGATCATCTACATCGGTTCGGCCGTCCTGGGCAAGGTGGCTGGAGACATGATCATCACGGACCCCTGGGTGCACCAGGCTCTCCAGCCCTCGAAGTACGTTGAATACGGCGTCATGCTCCTGTTTGCAGTCGGGGTCATCGTGGCGGGGAAACTCCTGGCCCGGTGGAAGCAGAACAAGGCGGAGAAATCGCCCGAGACGAACGGGCGGTTCCCGGTGGCCCAGGAAACGGCCCCGCAAGCGGAGGAGAAATGACATGGCCGTCGTGACGATCTCGAGGGAGAGCGGGACCGGCGGGGAATCGATCGGAAGAGCAGTGGCCGGCAGGCTTGGCTATGAATACTTCGACAAGAAGGCGATCTTCCGGGACCTCGAAGAGCACAGGAAGCAGTGGGCCAGGTGGGGAAAGGAAATGGACGACCACTGTCCCACAGTCTGGGAACGGTTCGACCGGTCGTTCGCCGGGGTCGTGGCCCTGGTGGAAAACTGCATCTTTCAGCAAGCCCTGAAGGACAACGTCGTCATCGTAGGTCGGGGCGGCAACTGGCTCCTCAGAGACGTTCCCTACGCGCTACGGGTCCGCATCAGGGGACCCATCGAGGAGAGGATCCAGAGGGTCTGCGACCGGGAGGACGTGAACCGGGAGGCGGCCGAGAGGATGATCGAGTGCAGCGACCACGAGCGGTCATGCTATGTCCGAAGCGTTTACCGCAGGGACATCTCCAATTCCGAAGACTACGACCTGGTCCTGAACCTGGGCAAACTGCGCTTCGACGAGGTCGTCGCCCTCATCGTCGACGAAATCCCCGCCAGGGACAAACAGGCCACGGTGGAAGCCCGGGAAATCCTCCGCCGGATGGCGGTCGCGGCGAGCGTGAAGGCGGAAGTCAGCACCGATTTCCGGGTGTTCGTTCCCACCCTGGAAGTCCTCCACGACGGGACGGCGATCGTCGTCCGCGGCATCGTCGACAGCAAGGAGGAACGGGAGCGGGTGAGGGAGGTCGCAACCCGGACGGCCGCCCCGGAAAAGGTCAGGATCGACCTCCACTACCGCGGGGCATGAAGTGCCGACAAACCCGTCGAGGAGGCCGCGCCAGAGGCCGTACCGGCGCTCGAGGAGGCTCGCCCATGCCCGCTTGACCGTCTCTCATGCCCGGCGGCGTCGCGGCGTACTGGCGACGCTCCCGGTCGGCCTCCTCGCGGTTCTCGTCCACCGCGTAAACACGTCAAATGATACAGGCGCATCAGCGATTGGGGTGGCCCAAGTGCTAAATTAGCCTCCAGTTACTCGTGACGTCTAGCCTACAAGGAGAGACCTTCTCATGCCGATAGCCGCGCACCGCCTTCGGGTGACCATCCACGGCCTCGCCGTCGCTCTGTTTCTTCTCGCATTCGGCCGGGCCGAAGGTCAGGCCATCATCAAGGTCAACGACAACGTCAATTTCAAGCTGGGTGTACTTCTCCAGACGCAGGCCGACTTCCTGGAAACGGCGAACGCGACGAACACCGGATCCAACGGCTTCGCGGAGAACCTGTTTGTCCGCCGTGTCCGTCTGATCCTCGGCGGCCAGGTCGCCAAGAACGTCTTCTTCTTCTTCGAGACCGAGAACCCGAACCTCGGCAAGGCTCCCAAGGCTCTCGGGGCCGGCTTCCAGACTCTCGACGCCGCCGCCGAGTGGCGCATCGCGAAAGAGTTCAACATCCAGTTCGGGCTTCTCCGGTCTCCCATCAGCCGCGAAGGCCTGAAGAGCACGCCGACGCAGTTCATGCTCGACCAGTCGACCTACAACCTGCCGACGTCCGCCGCTCTCCAGGGCAACTCCGAGCGCGACACCGGCGTGATGTTCCGCGGCTACTTCCTCTCCGACCGGCTCGAGTACCGGAGCGCGATCCTCACCGGCTTCCGGGCCGTGGGCGCCAAGAACTCGCCCCGGTTCACCGAGCGCCTCCAGTACAACTTCCTCGACACCGAGACCTACAACTTCGTCTCTTACCCGGGCTCCTATCTCGGCACGAAAAAGATCCTCGCGGTCGGGGCCGGCTACGACGCCCAGAACGACTTCTGCTACAGCTCGGCCGACGCGTACCTCGACATCCCGATCCCGGTCGGCTCGCTCGAGTCCACGATCGAGTATCAGTACATCAACGGCGGCAAGACGCTCGGCGCGGCCCTGCCCGAGCAGAACACCTTCCAGATCGAGGGCGGCGTCTTCCTGAAGGACCTCCACTTCGCGCCGATCGCCCGGTACGAGCAGAAGGAGTTCGCCGCCAGCGTGAACACGCCGAAGAACGAGAAGCGCGTCGCGCTGGGCCTGAACTTCTATCCTTTCCCGAAGACTCCGCACGCCTTGAACCTGAAGTTCTGGTGGCAGCGCGTGACCCCGAAGGTCGGGTTCGCGACGAACCAGTTCACGGCCCAGATGCAGATCTACTACTTCTGATCGCACGGGGAAGGGGACGCGCGCCCGGCGCGTCCCCTTCCGCCGGGTTCAACCGAAACGCCGCTGATCCAGACGGGTCTTTTCGAGGGCTCCGCAACCGCGAGGGATGCCCCCAAGGACGGGTCCGGCGCGCGTCGGCCCTGACGCGAAAGGCCTTGCCGAACCCAGCGGATTCATGGTGAACTTCTCCTGCGACCTCTCACGAATCGAACGGAATCATGACCGCGCAGGAGGAATCGATGGCGCGCTCCAGCCCTAGTCTCCCCTTCATCTGTTTCGCGGGTTTCGCCGGCCTCGCACTCTCGGGACCCGTTCCGCTCGTCGCCGCATCGCCAGACGATTCCATCATCCGCATCGGCGCCGTCCTGCCCGTCACGGGCAAGGAGTCGAAGATCGGCGGCGCCTTCAAGGCCGCCACGGAGTACGCGGTCAAGGAGGTCAATGACGCCGGCGGGCTCGACGTCGGCGGCAAGAAGATGAAGATCGACCTCGCGCTCCTCGACGACACGTCGGATGGAGCCCGCAGCGCGCAGCTCGTCGAGCAGCTCATGGCGCAGCAAAAGGTCCACGCGGTGATCGGCGGCTACGGATCGCAGCTCGTCCAGGCCCAGAGCGTCGTCCCCGATCGCTACGGCCTTCCATACGTCTCGGGAGGCGCCGGAGCGACGAGCATCTACGGGCGCAGCAAATGGGTGTTCGGCGTTCTTTCTCCCGTCGAGAACCTCGCCTCGACGCAGATGGACTTCCTCTCGGATCTCGTCGCACGGGGCAAGCTCAAGAAGCCCCTGAAGATCGCCCTCCTGACCGAAAACACCGAGCACGGGAAGGATTTCCAGAAGGGCGTGAAGGACTACGCGAAGGCGCACACGGAATTCGCGGTCGTGCTCGACGAGAGCTTCGAGCTCTACGCTCCCGACTTCAAGCCCCTCCTCGGCCGCGTCGCCGCCGCGAAGGCGGACCTCTTCATGTGCGACGCGCACCTCGAGGACTTCATCTCGATGCAGCGCACGTACACGCAGATGGGCCTCTACCACCTGATGCTCACGTACGGCGCCCGGGGCGCCGATGAGGCCGGGCGCAAGGGCCTCGGTGCCGCCACGGACTACATCTTCGCGAGCGGCTGGTGGTCGGATCTTCTGCCGTATCCGCAGGTCAAGGCGTTCTCGGCGAAGTGGAAGGCCGCCGCCGGCTCCGCCCCGCAGTGGTACCACGCGACCGCCTACGAGGCGGCGCGCTCGCTCTTCGCCGCGATCCACAAGGCCGGCTCGCTCAAACCCGACGCGATCCGGTCCGCGCTCGCCGGAATCGAGCTGAAAGACTCGATCCTGCCCGGCGGCGTCCTGAAGTTCACGAAAACCGGCCAGGCCGTCCTCCCCTTCGTCGTGACGCAGAACAAGCCGGACGGAAAAGTCGACATCGTGTGGCCGAAGGAGGCGCGCACGGGCGAACCCGTCGCCCCGATGCCGAAGCCGTGACCTAGGTGACGGACGTCCTTCACGTCCTCATCGACTCGCTCCTCGCCGCGGGCCTGTACGCGACCATGGCGTACGGCCTCGCGGTGATCTACGGGGTCATGCGCATCATCAACCTCGCGCACGCGGGGATCATGATGCTCGGGGCGTACGCGACGTTCACGCTCTTCACACGCTTCTCGCTCGACCCCTTTCTCTCGAGCGTCGTCGTCGTGCCCGTGTTCTTCGCGGGCGGAGTCCTCCTCTACCAGACCGTGGTACGGCGCCTGCCGCGTTCGGGCTCGACGCCTTCGATGGAGAGCCTCCTCCTACTCTTCGGCGTCTGGCTCGTCCTGCAGAACCTCGCGTACGTCCTCTGGAGCGGAGACACCCAGTCGATCCTCACGCCCTACACGCTCAAGTCGGTGTCCCTCGCCGGCGTGCGCGTCGGCGTGCCCGCGCTTCTCGTCTTCGGGATGTCCGCGCTCTCCCTCCTCGTCCTCGAGTTCGTCCTGCACCAAACGTACCTCGGCAAGGCCATCCGGGCCGTCACCCAGAACCGCGACGCCGCGCTCCTCTCGGGCGTGGACGCCGACCGGATCTCCGCGGTCGCGTTCGGGATCGGAACGGCCTTCGCCGGACTGGCCGGAACGCTTCTCTCCACGCTCTATGCCTTCACGCCGGACTTCGGCCGGACGTTCCTCCTCAAGGCGTTCTGCATCATCGTGCTCGGCGGCCTCGAGAGCGTGCTGGGCGTCGCGGCGGGCGCGTTCGTCCTCGCGCTCCTCGAGAACGGAACGGCGGTGTGGACGACCGTCCCGACGTCCCTTCAGGACGCGCTCAGCTTCACGCTCCTCGTCCTCACGCTCGTCGTGCTTCCGCAGGGGCTTCCGGGACTCCTCCACCTCCTGCGCGCCCCGAGGCGCGGGTGACCTCGAAGCGGGCCCTCGAGGTCGCGGGAATGCTCGCCGCGGCGGTGGCGCTCTGCCTCGCGCCCTCGTATCTCGAGCGCGGCACGCTCAACGACGTCTGGAACGTCGCGCTCGCGGTCGTCCTCGCCTCGGCGTGGAACCTCCTCGGCGGCTTCGCGGGCCAGGTCTCGCTCGGCTACTCGGTCTTCCTCGGGATCGGCGCCTACACGACGGTGCTCCTGGCGCTCAGCGGCGTGCCGCCCGCTTTCACGCTGCCGGTCGGCGCGCTCCTCGCCGCAGGCGCATCGGTCATCATCGGCCTCCCGACGTTCCGGCTGCGCGGGCCCTACTTCACGATCGCCACGATCGGCGTCGGGGAGGCTGTGCGAGTCGTGGCCTCCGGCGTCTCCTTCACGGGCGGCGCGAGCGGCCTGAGAATGCCTCCGGCCTCGTTCGACTTCGAGTCGAACTTCCGCGCGATGACGCTCCTCGCCGTGGCGGTCGTCTGGATAGCACTCCTCGTCTCGCGGAGCCCCTTCGGATCGGCGCTCGCCGCCGTGAAGCAGGACATCGACGCCGCCGAGGCGCTCGGCGTCAACTCCACGCGGCTGAAGGTGTCGGTCCACGCGCTCTCGGCGGCGCTCGTCGGCCTCGCGGGCGGGCTCTTCGCGATCAATTTCCAGTACGTCTCGCCCGGATCGGTGTTCGACTTCCGCCTGAGCCTGACCATCGTCCTCATGCCCATCGTGGGCGGAGTCGGCACGGTGGCGGGACCCGTGCTCGGAGCGATCCTCTTCGGCTGGCTCCAGCTCAAGCTCCTCTCGACTCCGGCCCTGCTCAACTCCTCCCTGTTCATTTACGGGGCGCTCCTCATCGCAGTCATGCTCTTCGAGCCGAAAGGTCTGCTCGGTCTCGTGAGGAGGCTCCTCGCGCGGCGGCTCCGGCGCTTTTACGTCGATGCCTGAGCCCCTCCTTTCCGTCCGCGCGCTCACGAAGCGCTTCGGGGGTCTCGTGGCCCTCAAGTCGGTGTCGTTCGACGTCGCGCCCGGCGAGATCTTCGGCGTCATCGGACCAAACGGAGCCGGGAAGACGACGCTGTTTTCGTGTCTCACCGGGTCGCAGCGGCCGACGTCCGGCTCGGTGCACCTTCGGGGAGAGCGCCTCGACGGACGGCCGGTCTGGGCCGCGGCGCATCGCGGGCTCGTGCGCACCCACCAGATCGTCCGGCCCTTCCGCGAGATGACCGTGGCGGACAACGTGGCCGTCGGAGCCCGCTTTGGCCGGGGCCGCCGGCGGGGCTCGGACGAAAGGGAAAGGATCCGGGAGATCCTCGCTCGCACCGGCCTCGCGGCTCGCGCGCGCTCCCTCGCAGGCACGCTCACCCTCGGCGATCTCAAGCGCCTCGAGATCGCGCGGGCCCTCGCGACCGAACCCGACGTGCTGTGCCTCGACGAGGTGATGGGCGGCCTGAACCCGGCGGAGATCAACGCGGCCATGGCTCTCGTGCGCGAGCTGCGCGAGTCGGGCCTCACGATTCTCCTCATCGAGCATCACGTCCACGCCGTGGTCGGGCTCTCGGACCGCATTCTCGTCCTCAACTTCGGCGAGAGGATCGCGGAGGGGCGTCCCGAGGAGGCGCTCAACGACCCGGCCGTCGTTGCGGCGTACCTCGGCGATGCCGCCCCGGAGGCGGCCGTTTGAGCCTCCTCGCCGTCGAGAACCTCGACGTCTCCTACGGCAACGTACAGGCCGTCTGGGACGTGTCCTTCCGGGTCGAGGCGGGCGAGATCCTCACACTCGTGGGCGCGAACGGCGCGGGCAAGACGACCCTCCTGAAGACGATCGCGGGCCTGCTCTCCCCGAGGCGCGGACGCATCCTCTTCGACGGGCGGGACCTCGCGGGCCGGCCCGCGCACAGCCGAGCTCCGGACGGGCTCGTGCTCGTGCCCGAGGCGCGGCAGCTTTGGCCGGGCATGACGGTCCTCGAGAACCTCGAGATGGGGGCCTGGGGAAAGAGGGCCCGGTCCGAGTCGGCGCGCACTCTCGAAGCCGTCTTCGGGATGTTCCCCGTGCTCCGGGAGCGCCACTCACAGAAGGCCGGCACGCTCTCGGGCGGCGAACAGCAGATGTGCGCGATCGGGCGCGGCCTGATGGCCCGGCCGAGCCTCCTCCTTCTCGACGAGCCGGCGCTCGGCCTTTCCCCGCGCCTCGTGCGCGAGGTCTTCGCCTCGCTCTCGGCGATCCGGAAGACGGGTGTCACGGTCCTCCTGGTCGAGCAGAACGTGGTGCAGGCCTTCGCGCTCGCCGACCACGCCTGCGTTCTCGAGACCGGCCGCGTCACGCTCACGGGCCGCGCAAACGACCTGGCCGGGGACGCACGCGTGCGGGAGCAATTCCTCGGGGTGTCGGCGGTATGAGGATTTCTTGCTCCCTCGCGAGGCCAGCGCATCCGGCCGTCGTCTGGAACGGCCGCACTCTCACCTTCGAAGGAATCGAACGTCGCTCGAGCCTCTATGTCGACAGGCTTCGTGCGCTCGGAGTCCGTGCCGGCGACCGCGTGGCGGTGTTCGCCGGGACGTGCCCCGAGGTCGTTGCGGCCTTCGTGGCCCACCTCGGCGCCGGCGTCATCCACGTCCCCATCAACGCCCGCTACCGCGCCGAGGAGGCTCGCCACATCCTCGAGGACTCGGGCGCCGTCGCCGTCCTCACGAGGCGGAAAGATGACTGCGCGAAAGTCCTGGAGACGATCCTCGCGGAAGGAAGGCCGCCGCAGCTCCGCCACGTCCTCGACTTCGGCGAGGTCTTCCCCTCTTCCCCTTTCGAAGCAAGTCTTTCTTCTCCTATTCCCTTCGAAGCAGCTCTTTCTTCCGACCCTCCCGCCGATGACGAGGTGGCTCTCCTGGTCTACACCTCGGGCACGACCGGAAAAAGCAAGGGCGTCGCGCTTTCGCATCGCGCGCTCGAGGCGAACACGCGCGCCGTGATGGAGCTCTGGCGCTTCTCGGAAGCCGACCGCCTCGTGCTCGCGCTTCCCCTCTTCCACGTGCATGGCCTCTGCCTCGGGGTCGCCGGAGCGCTCCTGACGGGCTTCACCCTGCTCCTCGAGGAGCGCTTCGACCCGGTGCGCGTCGTGGAAGCCTTCGCGAACGGCGGCGCGACGGCTTTCATGGGCGTGCCGACGATGTACGTCCGGCTGCTGGAACATCTCGAGACGCACCCCGAGGACGCCGCGGCCCTCCGGAAGGCGCGGCTCTTCACGGCCGGCAGCGCGCCGCTGCCGGCGGCCGACTTTTTCGCGTTTCACGAAAAAACCGGCCACCGGATCCTCGAGCGCTACGGGATGAGCGAGACGCTCTTCACGCTGTCGAACCCGTACGGGGGCGAGAGGCGCCCGGGCACCGTCGGGCTGCCGGTGCCGGGCTGCTCGGTGCGGCTCGTGGACGACGAGGGGCGCGACGTCCCGGACGGAACGCTCGGTGAAATCCACGTGAAGGCCAACGGCATCATGAACGGCTACTGGGGGCGCGGGGACGAGACGGCGGCCGCGTTCCGGGACGGCTGGTTCCTGACCGGAGATGTGGCCAGGCGTGACTCCGACGGCTACGTGACGATCCTGGGCCGAAAGTCGGTCGACGTGATCAAGAGCGGCGGCTACAAGATCTCCGCGCGCGAGATCGAGGACGTCCTCAGGCGCCATCCGGCCGTGAAGGACGCTGCCGTCGTCGGCCTCCCCGACCGCGTCTGGGGTCAGCGCATCGCGGCGGCGGTCGTTC
This sequence comes from Thermoanaerobaculia bacterium, assembly GCA_041495865.1. GTDB lineage: Bacteria > Acidobacteriota > Thermoanaerobaculia > UBA5066 > UBA5066 > Fen-183. The sequence continues at coordinate 14,819 of JBGQDL010000047.1, forward strand.
TCGCGGAGCCCGCGGAACCGGACGCTGCCGAAAGGGCCTGCGCCGAGATCGGCGCCTTCGCGGCGAAGCACCTCGCGGACTTCAAGCAGCCGCGCGACCTCCGTGCCGTTCCCGAGCTGCCGCGCAACGCACTCGGGAAAGTGCAGAAGCACCTGCTCATGAAGGTGCTCGGAAAGGGCTCGGTCTAGCGGCCCGCCCTTCCGCGACCGCCTGGTGCCCTGTCCCTGGTCCTTCTCGAGCCCGGCGATAATCGGCCGGCCTCGAGGAGGATCGATGCGACGTCTCACCGCCCTCGCCGTGCTCTCGTGCCTCCTGGGCGTCGGACGCGCCGCCGCCGACGTCCTCGAGCCGTTCGACGCGCTGTACGCGCGCCTCGCGAGGGCCCGGGAGATCTTCGGCGTCGACATCTCGCCCGACGGGATGCGCGTCGCACGGGTGGAGCCGGTTCGGGACGAGAAGGCCATACGGGCGTCGCGCATCCTCGTGCAGGAGGCGCGGCCCGGAGCCCCGGCCGTCCGCATCACCGCATCGCTCGACGGGTCGGCGGTGCGCGAGGGCGACGTCGCCTTCTCTCCCGACGGGAAGACGCTCGCGTTCGTCTCCCAGACGGGCGGCGCGGCCCTCTGGACGGCCCCGGTCACGGGCGGCCCGGCGGCGCGCCTCACGAAGCTGAAGGGCACCTTCGGGGAGCCGCGCTGGTCCCGCGACGGCCGCTCCCTCGCCGTCCTCGTCATCGAGAACGCCTCCAAGGAGCCCGGCCCGGCGGTGCCCACGGCCCGCGACGCGGGCGTCGTCGACGCGCGGATCGACGAGCAGCGCATCGCGATCGTGGACGTGCAAACGAAGGCCCTGCGCTTCGTGTCTCCGCCCGACCTGTACGTCTACGAATACGACTGGTCGGCGGACGGGCGCACGTTCGCGGCGGTGGCGGCGAAGGGCTCGGGTGACGACAACTGGTGGCGCGGCGAGCTCCTCGCGGTGGATGCGGCGTCCGGAGGGACGCGCCTCCTCTGGAAGCCTCCCCTCCAGATCACGTACCCCGTCCTTTCCCCGGACGGCTCGGCGGTGGCTGTCATCCATGGCCTCATGAGCGATCACGGTGCGACGGGAGGCGACGTCTTCGTCGTGCCGGTCGCGGGCGGCGAGGCGAGAAACCTCACGCCGGGCCGCCACGCCTCAGCGGGCTGTCTGGCCTGGCCCTCCGCGTCCCGGCTCGTCGTGACCGAGCTCGCGGGAGAGGCAACCGCCGTCACGGCGCTGGAGCCTTCGACCGGGGCGGCCCGCGCGCTCTACTCCGGGCAGGGGACGCTCTCCCCAGGCCGCGGCATCGGCCTTTCGCTCGCGAAAGACGGCATCACTTCGGCCGTCATCCGCGAGTCGTTCGAGGCGCCGCCGGAAGTCTGGGCAGGCCCGATCGGCGCATGGACGCGCCTCACCGACGGCAACTCGGGCGTCGGGCCGGAGTGGGGTCCCGCGGTGAGCGTGCGCGTCTCGAGCGACGGCCAGAGTGTCCAGGGCTGGCTTCTGCCGCCCGCCCGCATCGACGCAACGGCGAAGCACCCTCTCGCAGTCCTCGTGCACGGGGGGCCCGCCTCCGCCCACCGCAACACCTGGCCGTCGCCCCTCGCCGCGGCGCTCCTCGCCCGCGGTTACTTCGTCTTCCTGCCGAATCCGCGCGGCAGCTTCGGACAGGGCGAAGCGTTCACGCGCGGGAACGTGAAGGACTTCGGCGGAGGCGACCTGCGCGACATCCTCGCCGGAGTCGACGAGGTGCTGAGAACCCGGCCCGTCGACCCGAGGCGCGTCGGCATCTTCGGCTGGAGCTACGGGGGCTACATGGCGATGTGGGCGGTCACGCAGACGAACCGGTTCTCGGCGGCCGCGGCGGGCGCCGGCATCGTGAACTGGCAGAGCTATTACGGCCAGAACCGCATCGACGGCTGGATGCTCCCCTACTTCGGAGCCTCCGTGTACGACGATCCGGCCGTCTACGCCAGGAGCTCGCCCCTCACCTTCATCAAGAGTGTGAAGACGCCCACGCTGGTCCTCCACGGCGAGCGCGATGCCGAAGTGCCCGTCCCGCAGGGCTACGAGTTCTGGCACGCCCTCAAGACGCTCGGCGTCCCGACGCAGCTCGTCGTCTACCCCGACGAAGGTCACGGCTTCTTCCGCGAGGAGAACAAGAAAGACCGCGTCCGTCGCGTGCTCGACTGGTTCGACCGCTGGCTGAAGTGAGCCGCGCGCAATGTGGCTCTCGAAGGCGCAGGCCGCGACGCTCCTGTTCGCTCTGACGGCGGCGTCCTTCGGACTCCTCGCACTCACGCTCTTCGGCGTGGCGCGCGGGCGGCGGCTCGCGCTGTACGCCGTCCTCGCGCTCGGAGTCGGGGTCTTCCTCGGCGCCCCGTTCCTCTTCGAGACCGGCGTACGGCGAAGGGTCGAGGCGGGCCTCGCCGTGGCCCTCCCGCTCGTGGCCGCGGCCCTCCTAGCGGACCTCGCGCGCGGGGGGCGGCAGACGCGCGCGTTTCTCTTCGCGGCCTCGAGCGTGCTCGCCCTCGCGGCGTGCGCGGAGCTCGCCGTGAGGCGGCAGGTCCTCGTGCCGGCGCCCCTGGTTTCGCCGCTCGGCGCCGGCTTCGTCCTCTTCACGGCGCTGCTTCTTCCCCGCGTTGCCGAGGAGGAGAGGCGCCTCTTCACGCGCGCCACGACGGACCCGCTGACGGGCCTCCTGAACCGCGCCGCCTTCGAGGATCGCGCGCGGGCGGAGCTCGAGCGAGCGGGCCGCACGGGAAGGAGCCTCGCGCTCGCGATGCTCGACCTCGACCACTTCAAGAGCTTCAACGACCGCTTCGGGCATCCCGCGGGGGACGCCGCGCTTACCGCCGTCGCGGGCGCCGTGGCGCGGACCGTCCGCGGCATCGACGCCGCGGGCCGGTTCGGCGGCGAGGAGTTCATCGTGCTTTTCGTCGAGGCGGACGCCGAGGCCGCGACGGCCGCGCTGAATCGCATCCGCGCGGCCGTCGCCGCGCTCTCTCCTCCCCGGATCGCGCGAGGCATCACGGTCTCCGCGGGCGTCGCCGTGCACCAGGGTCTCTTCGAGAAGACCTCTTTCAAATCGCTCGTCTCCCGCGCGGACGCGGCCCTCTACGCGGCCAAGAAGGCCGGGCGGGACCGCGTGACCCTCGAGTCCGCGCCCGAGCCGGCGACGCCGGCCGACGTCCTCTACCGCTAGAGAGCGAGCACGCGCGCGAGGCGGGAGATCCCTTCCTCGATGCGCGCGCGCGAGGTCGCGAAGGAGATGCGCACGCAGCGGTCCTCGCCGAAGGCGATGCCCGGCGTCACGGCCACGGCGACCGTCTCGAGAAGCGCCTTCGCGAACGTCTGGGATCCCGTCACCTCGTGTCCGCCTATTTTTCTCCCGTAATGCGCCGAGACGTCCGGGAACGCGTAGAACGCGCCCCCCGGAGCCGCGCACGTGACGCCCGGGAGGGCGTTCAAGGCGGGGATGAGGAACTCTCTCCGGCGCGCGTACTCGGCCAGCATGCCCTCCACGGCGGGCTGGGCCTCGTCGGGCCGCGTCAGCGCCGCGACGGCCGCCCGCTGCGTGATCGAACAGACGTTCGACGTGGCGTGGCTCACGATGCGGCCCATGAGGTCGATGAGAGGCTTCGGCCCCAGCGCGAAGCCGACGCGCCAGCCCGTCATCGCGTATGTCTTCGAGAGCGTCCCGGCCACGAGGACCGTCTCGGGGAACTCCCGGGCCAGCGCCGCCGCGGAAAAGTGCTTCCCTTCGAAAACGAAACGGTCGTAGCACTCGTCGAAGAGCACCGTCCAGCCGCGCGCCGCCGCGAGCCGGACGACGGCGTCCACCTCGGAGGGAGCCATCACGGCTCCCGTCGGGTTGTTCGGCGTGTTCACGACGACGCCGCGGGTCGCGGGGGTCGCGGCACGCGCCACGTCCGCCGCGGTCAGACGGAAGCCGGATGCGGCGGACGTGGGGACGAACACCGATCGGGCGCCCGCGAGATTCACCATCTCGGGGAACGACACCCAGTAAGGCACCGGCACGAGGACGTCGTCGCCCTCCTCGAAAAGGGCGAGGCAGGCGGTGTGCAGCGCCTGCTTGCCGCCGGCCGTCACCAGGACCTCGGAGGCGGTGTACGGCGCGTCCCACGCCGCCAGGTACCGCTCCGCGATCGCCTCGCGCAGCTCCGGGATTCCCGCGGCGTCCGTGTATTTCGTGAAGTCCGATTCGATCGCTTCGATCGCGGCGTGCTTCACGAAGGCCGGCGTCGGGAAGTCGGGCTCCCCGGGGCCGAAGTCCACGACGTCGATTCCCCTGGCGCGCAACGTCGCCGCGGCCTTCATGACGGCGAACGTCGCCGAGCCGGCGACCCGGGAGGCCCGGGAGGCGTACTTCACCGGCGCCTCAGGACGTGCCATGCGGCCGAGAGAGCGCGCGGTTTCCGCTTTCCGAACGCGATCATGAGCATCTCCACGCCGCACCAGCCCGCATACACGCCGACCATCGCGTCGCGCGTCCCGGGAACGGCGAATTGTACCAGCCAGAACACGAAGAGGATTCCGGCCGCAAAGGCCCGCAGATTCAGGTTCAGGAGCAGGAGCCACCCGAGAAAGCTCTGCAGGATCGTCAGGAGGATTTCCAGGCGCTGGTGCGGATCGAAGGCGATGGCCGACGGGGTTCCTCTCGAGATCGAGTAGATGACGGGGATGAGCGCCGAGAGGATCGACCACTGGTTGATCGTCGACGAGACGAGGTTCATCACCGCCATCGGCGCCTTCGTGATCTGGCGCGCCCAGTTGAACGCCGAGAGCTTCTCGGGGAACTCGGAGAGAAACGGCGCCACCCACTGCACGAAGACGAATTGCGAGACGCCCGCTGTGATCGCCAGGGCGAGCATCGACTCGACGAACGCGTGGGCCGACACGGCGAGAATCGCGCCCCCGACGAGGAAGATCCCGGCGATCGCCCAGCCGCGCCGGCCCGGCCCCTGCGCGAGGGCCCATCGCGAGACGGCGGGCAGGTCTTCCATCTCCTCCACGTCGCCCTCACGCGGGGGCACGCGCAGGAGCGCGACGAGATAGGCGACATAACAGCACGTGAGAACAGCGGCGTCGACGAGACCCAGCGTTCCCTTCCACCAGATGACGGTGAACCAGAGGAGCGGCGGCAGGAGGCCCACGATCTCGATCGCGTGCTCGTCGTCGAACGCAATCGCGAGCCAGGCTTTTCGCCGGCCCGTCCGCCGCGCGAAGAACGCGGCCACGAAATAGACGAGCGGCCAGCCCAGCCCGACGAGCAGCCGAATCGAGCCCGTGAAGTTCGCGATCGCGAGATGGACCTTCGCGGGGTCTTTTCCCGCCTCCCACGCGATCACGGCCTCCACGGCGAACTCGGGAAGGGTCTGGAGCCAGGCGAGGATCGCGAGGGCCAGTCCCTGCGAAACAAGGAACTGCGCCGCCTCGGCCCCCCAGGCCACGAGGAAGGCGGAGAACAGGATGGAAGGGAACGTCCAGAGGGCGGCCAGGGGCGAGGCCTTCGCGACGACGGCGCTCGCGGCTGGAAGCAGTCGCTTCATTCGAGGGCGGATTTAAGCACGGAGGCCGGGCAGCACGACTTCGCGGGGAAGGAACTAGACTCGCCGGCCTTGACCACGCGCATCGACTCGCCTTCGAACGCCCGGATCGCGGCCGCCGTCAGAGCCATCGCGAGCGGCGAAACGATGCTGCTCGAAGGTCAGAGAATGATTGACGAGGCGCTCGAGGCGGGCCTCACGGTCGAAGAACTTTTTGTTCAGAGAGAAGAATCGGATATTCCCCGGATGTCCGGAGTGAAGGGCGCGCTCCGCGCGCCGCGCAGCGGTCCTGGACCCTTGACACCGGACATCCGGGGAAGAGATTTCATCTATCGGCGGCTGCATCAGCAGCCGCCGCATATCAGAAGAAATCCAGTCACCGAGGTGTCGGCGCGCGTCCTTCGGAAGCTCTCCGATCTTCCCTCGACGCGAGGCGTCGTCGCGCTTGCGAAGCCCCCCCAATGCACGTTGGCTTCGCTTTCAGCCCTATTCCCTTCTAAGAAATCTCTATCTTCCTCTTCGTCTTCTCTTCTCTTCCTCGTCCTCGACGACGTCCAGGATCCCGCGAACGTGGGGGCCGTGCTCCGGAGCGGCGAGGCCTTCGGCGCCGCCGCGGCGCTGCTGACGCCCGGGTGCGCGTGGCCGTTCTCGCCGCGCGCGCTGCGCGCGTCGGCCGGAAGCGCGTTCCGGCTGCCGGTGTGCCCGCGCGTCCCGGCGGGTGCGGCGATCGCATGGGCGCGCCAGCACGGGATAGCGCTCGCGGGAGCCGAGGCACGCGGCGGCGAGGCTCCGGAATCCCTCGGGGCGGTTCGCCCCGTCGCGCTCGTGATCGGCTCCGAGGGCCGCGGAATCTCGCCGGAGCTCGCCGCGGCGCTCGACCATCGGATCACGCTCCCGCTCGCGGGCCGTGTCGAGTCTCTGAACGCGGCCGTCGCGGCGGGTGTCCTGCTCCACGTCCTGACCCGCCGGACCGGATCCTCGCGATAGAATCTCCGACGGCGGCGCTCCCCCGGGCCGTCAATCAACGAAAAAGTGAGGACCTCAATCCATGCGGCGACATCTCATCGCCTCGGCTCTTCTCCTCTGTTCCGTGACTCCGGCGTTCGCCGAGGAAGCCGCGAAACCCGCTTCCGCGAAGGCGGCCGCCGCGAGCACCGCCGGTGCGGCTCCCGCGACCGAGGGCGCGAAAACGCTCTATGCGATGGGACTCGTGCTGAGCCAGAACCTCGCGCCGCTGAAGCTCACGGCGGCGGAGCTGGCGTCCGTGCAGGAGGGCCTCGCCGACGGAGTCCTCGGGCGGCCGGCGAAGGTGGACGTCCAGACCTACAGCCCGAAGATCCGCGAGTTCGCGAACCTGCGCTTCGCCGCGGCCGCCGAGGTCGAGAAGAAGGCCGGAGCGGCTTTCCTCGCGAAGGAGGCCGCCGAGCAGGGCGCCGTCAAACAGCCGACGGGCTTCGTGTACAGGGAAACGAAGGCCGGAACCGGCGCGGCGCCGAAGGCGACCGACAAGGTCAAGGTCCACTACCGGGGCACGCTCCCCGACGGAACTGTCTTCGACAGCTCGATCGACCGCGGCCAGCCGGCGACGTTTTCGCTGAGCGGCGTGATTCCCTGCTGGACGCAGGGTCTCCAGCTCATGAAGGAGGGTGGCAAGGCGCGGTTCGTCTGCCCCCCCGACCTCGCCTACGGCGACATGGGAAGCCCCCCGAAGATCAAGGGCGGGGCGACGCTTGCCTTCGAAGTCGAGCTGATCTCGATCGAGAAGTAGCTTCCCTCAGAAGACCTCGGCGGTGAACCGCAGGAGACGCGGGGGGCTCGCGGCCTTCCAGCCCTCCTCCGGGAGCCCGGCCCTGAGGCACGCCTGCGTCAGGAGGCGCGCGCCGTCCCAGTCGTAGCCCGCGCCGTCCTGCGGCAGGACCACGCCGCGGCGCTTCCCTTTCTCGACGAGAACACCATGCTGGCCCGCGACGAGACCGAGAGGACCCAAAATCTCTTCGAAAGTGGAGAGAACGGCGATCTCGGGAATGTAACGCGGAAGCTCGCGCACCGTCGCGGGAGGCACGCGCGGATCCCGAAGGAGAGCCACGACGGCGTGCTCCTCCACCTCGACGGCGAGCGCCCGCACTGCTTCGGTCGTTCCGCTTCGCCCCCGTGGTCGACCGTCCTTTCTCCATGTGACGAAGACGGGCGCCGGCCGAGAGAGAAGGCTTCCCGTCGGAATTTCCGGCGGGGCCGCGGCGCGCAGTCCCATCGCGCGGGCCGCCGCCCCCAATGCCACCCTTCGAAGAATCTCCCTTTCGTTCTCTTCGAGCATCAGACGAGCCTCTCGGCGAGCGCGTCGCCCGTCGCGCTCTCGAACTCGCCCAGGCGCCCGGAGAAAAAGTGATCCGCCCCGGGAACGACGAGAAACGTCCAGCCTCGCGCGGTCGCGATCTCGCGAGCGCGCGCGACGGCGCTGAACTCGTCGTGACCACCCTGAATCCACACGACCCGCGTGTCCTTCGGGACGGTGCCGGCGGGCTCGTCGCGATCGACCGGTACTCCGATGAGGAGCAGCACCCGGGGAGCCAGACGCGCGGCGGCCCTCAGCGCGCACAGCGAACCGAAGGAGAAGCCCGCGAGGACGAAGGGGCCGCCCGGCTGGAGGGCTCGCAGCCAGGCCGCGGCGGCGACGAGGTCCTCCGTCTCGCCGGCTCCGCCGTCGTACTCCCCCTCCGAGGCGCCTACCCCGCGGAAATTGAAGCGCAGGGCCGCCAGCGAGAATCGCTCGGACAGGAGCCGGGCGGTACGGAACACGACCTTCGTGCGCATGGTGCCCCCGAGCCGGGGATGCGGGTGTGCGACCAGCGCGGCCCCGGCCGGAGCGGCCGGCGAACGCAGGATCGCCTCCAGCGGCCCCGCGGGGCCCGGAATCACGGGCGAAGTGAGCTTCACGGGCGCCGCCTCCGCCATCCAAACGACGTTAGCACGCGAGTTTTCCGGGCGTGCCCGTTGAATTCCACCGCCCGGCCCGGCTATAAAGGAATCCCCCGCAGCATTTTCGCTCGCGTCAGGAGCACGCCATGAAGAATATCGTTCACATCGTCGGGACCGGGACGATCGGGGAGCCCCTGATCGGGCTCTTCACCGACTTCAAGCAGCATCTCGGCATCGACGAAGTGACGTTTCACAAGCGCACGCCGATGAAGACCGAGCGGGCCAAGGTGGCGCACCTCATGTCGCGCGGCGCGCACCTCGCGACGGAGGAGGACAAGGCCGCGGACTTCGAGGCCCTCGGCCACAAGGTCTCGTACACGGCCCAGGACGCGATGGAGCGCGCGACCGTCGTCATCGACTGCACGCCGGCCGGAAACGAGAACAAGGAGGCGTTCTACA